>NZ_JAVROT010000552.1:0-2624 GCF_032162605.1 Mycobacterium sp.
TCGGCGAGGCGGCGGTGACGATCCCGGAGCTGGGTACCTTCGTCGCCGAACACCCACCCATCACGGTGCTGACCTCCAACCGAAGTCGCGACCTGCACGATGCCCTGCGCAGGCGCTGTCTGTACCACTGGATCGACTACCCGGACCCTGGCCGCGCGGCCGAAATCGTGCGTCGCACCGTTCCCGGAGCGACCACCGCCCTGATCGAAGATGCTACCCAGTTCGTTGGTGGGGCAAGGAATCTCGATCTGGACAAGCCGCCGGGTGTGGCCGAGATCATCGACTGGGTCGCGGCCCTGGTCACCCTCGGCGTGCCCGAGCTGGTGGCCGTGCGCACCCCACAGACTCTGGCCAGTCTCGGTGCCCTGGCGAAGACGCCGGACGACGACGCCCTGATCAGAGACGCATTCGCCGAATACAGCTCGGGATGAAGGGAGTCCACCTATGAAGATCGCCAACGAGTTCACCGTCAGTGCCCCGATCGAGGAGGCCTGGGACGTGCTCGTCGACCTCGAGCAGGTCATTCCACTGATGCCAGGCGCGCAGATGACCGGACACGAGGGAGATGACGTGCTCGGCAAGGTGAAGGTCAAGGTCGGGCCGGTCACCAGCGAGTTCAGTGGCAAGGTGCACTTCGTCGAGAGGGATCGTGACCAGCGCCGCGCCGTGATCGACGCCAAGGGCAAGGAGGCACGCGGAACCGGCAACGCGGCGGCTACCGTCACCGCCATACTGCACGAGGCAGGTGACCGGACGCGGGTCACCGTGGACACCGACCTCAAGATCGTGGGTAAGCTCGCTCAGTTCGGCAGCGGCATGCTCCAGCAGGTCTCGGAGAAACTCCTCGGTCAGTTCGCCCAGTCGCTGGAGGCCAAACTCGTCGCCGCGCACACTCCCGCGGCCGCGGTTGCCGCGGTTACAGATTCACCGGCGAAGGCACTGACGGCGGTCCCGACGCCCCCGCCCGAGGCCGCGCCGATCGACCTCCTCGAACTCGCGGGCGGCACCGCGTTGAAGAAATACGCCCCGTTGGTGTTGGGCACGCTCGCGGCAGTGGCGGCCGTCTTCACACTGGGCCGACTGGCGCTGGGGCGGCGAGTGGCTCGCGACCGCCGGTGACGTGACGCGTTCGGTCCTCCTAGCCGGTGTCGACAGGGCGGCCCTCGCGGTCGCCCTGGTGGCGCGTCTGCGCTCAGCCGGAGTCTCGGTATCTGCCAGCGGCCCAGCAAGTTTCGTGCAAGCGTTTGAGCTGCTGGTGCCGCGGTCGCGCCGCGACCTGTACTGGGCGGCCAGGCTGACGCTCGTCAATCGCGCCGAGGATCTGGCCGGATTCGATGCCGTCTTCTCCGCGGTGTTCGACGACGCCGAGTTCACCACCGACCCGCGTCACCACCTGTCCAGCCCCGGCACGTCTGCGGCGTCGATGACTGGGACGGGTGCCGCGCACGGCGTCACGCTCGACGGGGATGGGCTGCCGTGGACGACGCGGCCCACCTCGATCACGGCCACAGAGTCACCGGTGGGTGTCGACGGCGTCGGCGTGCCGGATGTACTGCCGAGTCGACTGGTCGCGCGAGCCGACGAGGCGTTCGAGACCTTCGACCACACCGACCTGCACCTCATCGGCACCTGGTTGGAGCAGGCCTCGGCGCGGTGGCCGCGAAGACGTAGTCTGCGGAGGGAGCCGAGCAGGCACGGTATGCGAATCGACCTGCGGCACACCATCCGTGCCTCGCGGACCACGGGCTGGGAGCCGTTGCGGCTCAGCCGATCTCGCCGTCGTCACCGCCCGCGCCGGGTCGTCCTGCTCTGCGACGTGAGCGGATCCATGCAGCCCTACGCGACGATCTACCTGCATCTGATGCGTGCCGCGGCGTTGCGCCGTGCCACCGTGGCCCCCGAGATCTTCGCGTTCTCGACCTCGTTGACCCGGCTGACGCCGGTGTTGTCCCACCGCTCGGCGGAGGTGGCGCTGGAGCGCGCCAACGCGAAGGTGACGGATCGCTACGGGGGCACCCATCTGGGTCGAAGCCTGGCCACGCTGTTGGCGACTCCGCACGGCAGTGCGTTGCGCGGGGCAGTGGTGATCGTCGCCTCGGACGGCTGGGACAGCGACCCGCCGGAGGTGCTGGCCCACGCGATGGCGCGGTTGCGTCGGCGGGCTCGACTGATCGTGTGGCTCAACCCCCGAGCGGCCGCGCCCGACTACCGGCCGCTGGCCGGATCGATGGCGTGCGCGCTGCCCTACTGCGACCTGTTCCTTCCCGCTCGCTCGATGAGCGGTCTGCGCGATCTGTTCGACTGCCTCACCGCATAGCATCGATGGCGTGACCGACACCGCCCGCGCCCGCATCGACTTCACCTCCCGCATCGGCGTCTGGTGGGCCAGCGACACCTGGGCGATGCCCGACGCGCAGGATGTGGCGCGCGAGATCGAGGCGCTGGGCTACGGATCGTTGTTCCTCCCAGAGGTCACGGGCAAGGAGTGCCTGACGCAGTCGGCGGCGTTCCTCTCGGCCACCGAGCGGCTGGTGATCGGTACGGGCATCGCCAACATCCACGCCAGGGCCCCCTCCGCCGCCGAGTCCGGTGGGCGCACGCTGAAGGCACTCTTCCCCGGCCGG
>NZ_JAVROT010000553.1:0-8571 GCF_032162605.1 Mycobacterium sp.
TCCGCTCATCGAGCGTGGGGTCGAGGATGACCATGATTTCGTATGGACGCATAAGGAACCCATCACCTCCTATGGTCGTGTGCGGCCACGGCTTGTCCGTGGCAGGAGGGTCGCCTGCGTCGGCAACCGGCCCAGGCTACCTGAGCGAAGGCTGAGCTGCGAAATCGCGCGGTGAACGAACCGCCGGTCAGCCGCCCTCCGCGGTCCGCTTGATGGCAGCCAGGGTGACCGGGATGCCGTCCTTGGCCGACCGCGTCCGGATGGCGATCTGCTCGTCCGCGCCGTCGCCGTACCGGTCGTGGAAGCCACGGATGCCTTCGGGCTGGAACGCCCACGACTCGGTGAGCCGGGTGCCGCCAACTGGGTCGTCCACGGGCTCGATGCTGAATCCCCAGCGCACCCACCCGTCGTTCACCAGCCACGCGAACTCGCGACCGGGCTCGGCGGCCACCACCCGACTCCGCGTCTCCCACGTTCGTTCCGCTGTCTCGTTGCGACCGGTGAAGTACGCGCCCACCGTCGGGCCTCCGCCTTCGTCCCACCAGCAGGCGCGGCACTGCGGACTCCACTCGCCCATCCTGGTGACGTCGGCGACCAGCGCGTAGAGCTGGTCCGCGCCGGCATTCACCAGGACGGAGTCGCTGAATTCGAGATCGGTCACGGTTTCCAGCCTGCCACACCCGATCACACCGACGGTGTCACCTCGGCCGATAGATCTGCCGAATCGCCAACGCCCACAGCTTCATCACCGCGATGTCGCGGAGTAGCGCCGTCGTCGTGAACCCCGGCGTCAGCCCGGCCCGCTGGACACCAGGCGGTCGTAGGCGGCGAGCACCTCGACCACCGGCAGGACCGCAGCCCTCGGGTCCTTGGCATCGTCGTCCCAGCGCCGGACCATGACGGCTTCCTCGGCATTCGGGTGTGCCCGGAACGCGGCGACCTCCTCGTCGCTCATCGGTCCACCCTGACGCACCAGCGAGGCAACCGACGCCGGGCTGAGGTGGGCGTGATAGTCGGCGTCGACGGCGACGAGGTAGCGCTTCGCCGGAACGTGCTGCGCAATGATCCACGCAGCCCGCTCACCGAGGTGGCATCGGGCGAACTCGGCGCCCGACAGCTCGTGTGGCAGCTTCGGCCACTGCGCGTGCACCGGTCCAGCCCGGCCGATGTCGTGCAGCGTCGCCGCCAACAACAGCTCGTCGTCGACGCCCGCCTGTTTGGCGTGCCACCCGGTCTGCAGGGCATGTGCGCGTTGGTCGACCGCCTCGCGACCGTACGGCAGCCCGGCCAGGCCGTCGATGAGCGCGGCCAGCGCGTCGCGAGAGATCCTCACCGTTCCTCCTGAATCTTCAGCGTGCTGACGAGTTCCTCGGCGAGCTCACGGGTCGCAGCGACCACACGTCCGAATGGTGGTCGCACCCGGTGCAGGGCAGGGGTCGAATTGGTTACCTCAACACAAACATCGGGTATGCATTCGGCGCACCCTGCCGCACGAATTGCTGTGAGGTGGTCCGGAATTCAGCCCGTAACGGGCATGACGCACAGCGACCGCGCGCCATCGAACACCGGCCGACCAGCGGCGGGCGGATGCGCGATTGCCCTTCCTCAGGCGGCGCCCGTGAACCGGGCCGCCGTCACTGCGCCGGGGTCAGCTCCGGCTCGGACTCGGTCTCGGGCGCCTGGACGACCGCGGGCCGCTCGCTGGGCCGCAGCCACGACGGCAGCCAACGCGGCGGTGCGTCTGGCGCGTGCTCGAAGACCCCACCCGAGGGATCGTCGACGCGTCCCCCCGAAGAACCCCCGTGGCGGACCAGGTCCAACTCAGGACGGTAGATCTGGCGGATCACCAACGCGCACAACGTCATCACTGCGATGTCCCGAAGCAGCACCGTCGTGGTGAACCACTGCTCGGGCAGTCCCATCTTCTGCTCGCCAAACAGGTACAGCATCCTCGGAACCCAGACCAACGCGTCGACCGTCATCCAGGCCAACAGGATTCGACGTTGCGGCAGCGCCAGGACCGCCAGCGGAACCAGCCACAGCGAATACTGCGGACTCCACACTTTGTTGGTCAGCAGGAAGGCTGCGACGACGAGGAAGGCCAGCTGCGCCAGCCGCGGACGCTCCTTGGCGGTCAGGCCGACGTACGCGATCCCGCACAGGCACGCAGCGAACAGGACCGCCGACACCGCGTTGAGCGCCGCCGGTGGCTGCCAGAATCCCAGATGTGGGTCGAACCCCGGCCAACCAGTGAACGACTTGACGACGTTGTACAGCGAGTCCATGTCGTCACCGCGTCGCGTGTTGAGCCGGAAGAACTCCGACCACCCCCGCGGGAACAGCACCATGATCGGCAGATTCACGACGAACCACGTCGCCACGGCGGCGCCCGCGGTCTTGCCCACCTCGCGCAACCGGCCGGTGCGCAACGCCAGAATCACCATCGGGACGATCAACAGCAGCGGATAGAGCTTCAGCGCGACGCCGACGCCCATCAGGACGCCGGCCAGCGCCGGTCTTCGTCGGGCCCACGCCAGCATCGCCCCGGCCGCGCACGCCGTCGCGAGCGCGTCGAAGTTGGTGAAGATCTGGAAGATCAGCAGCGGCGAGCCGGCGACGAGCGCGGCGTCCCACGGTCGGCGGCCCGCCAAGCGCACGGTCGCCCACACCGTCGCCATCCACGCCAGCGCCAGGCCGAACGCGGCGATGTTGAAGAACATCACGACCTCGGCGAGCACCGGCACCGAGACGAGCTTGGTCAACGCCGTGTACGTCTTGGCCAACGCCATCGACACGTACTGGTAGACACCCGTCAGGACCGGATACTCCATGTACCGCACGGCCGGGCTGCCGTCGTACTGCTTCTGCGGCGCGCCCTCGGCGTCCTTCTCGATCCAGAACGACTTGTACGGAAACTTGCCCTGGCTCAACAGTTCTGCGGTGTAGAGGGGGACGGTGTCGGAGTAGCAGAGCTCGTAGTACGCCCGCTGGTTCTCCCACACGGCGACCCGATGATCGGCAGTGCCGGTGCCGGTCGACTGCAGGCACCCCGCCTTCGTCGTGTACCCGAGTGCCAGGAACAGCAGCGCGATGACGAGCATGACGCGCAGCGGCGTCATGAACCGCGCCCTGCCGATCAGCGCATGCCTGCCGACCGGACCGCCGATCATGCCGGAAAGCGCAGCGCCGATGGTGTCCGTCCGGCTGGGCAGGTCGCGGTCGTCGTCGCTGCGCAGATCCTCGGCCAGCGCCTCGGGGGACACCGTGGGCCGACTCGGCTCGCTGCCGATCACGGCGGAGGCGGCGGCGCGGTGATCGTCGGGGTGGCGGAGGCGGCCGGATCACCAGGAGGTGCTCCCGGCGGCGGCAACGCGATCGTGGTCGGCGGGCCGAACGGGATCGTGATGCCCGGGCCCAACTCGATCGTCGGCTGAATCACCGTCTCGGACGGCGGCGGCGGCGGCGGAGGCGGGGGTGGAGGCGCTGCCGGCGGACCGGCGTAACCGCCGATCTCCGTCGGCTTCGGGAACGTCTCGGTGGTGGTGCCCTGCAAGGCCCCGTCCATCGTCGCCTTCCAGATGTCCGACGGAAGGCCCGACCCATACACCGAACCGCCCGACTTGTTCTCGAGTGGCCTGGTGCCCTCGGTGGTGCCCACCCAGACCGCCGTCGCCAGCGACGGGGTGTAGCCCACCATCCACGCGTCGCGGTTGGCGTCGGTGTCGCCGAGTTGGTTGGTCCCGGTCTTGGCGGCCGAGGGCCGGCCACCGGCCAGATTGTGACCCCGCGAGTAGCCCGCAATGGGCTGCATAGCGGCGGTCACGTTGTCGGCGACGGCCTTGTCGATCTTCTGCTCGCCGGGATCGTTCTGCTGCGACGCGTCGAAGAGCACCTGGCCGTCGGAGCGGACCACCTTCTGCACGAAGTGCGGCCGGTGGTAGATGCCCGAGTTGGCGAGTGTCGCGTACGCCGACGCCATGTCGATCACGCGAGTTTGATACTGGCCCAACACCACTCCGTTGTTCGGCGGGCCACCCTTACCGTCCTCGGACAGGGTGTGCTCCACGCCGGGGAAGCTCTCCGCGACACCGGCTGCGTGCGCCGCGTCGGCGACGTCCTGCGGGCCGTTCTTGAGCTTCAGCATGAGACGGTAGTAGCTGGTGTTGAGCGATTGCTTGAGCGCCTCGGCGATATTGCAGGTGCCGCAACCCTCGCCTTCGACATTGGTGATCTTGATGCCATTGACTTCCACTGGCGAGCTGTCCACCTGGTAACCGAGCCCGATGCCCTGCTGGAGCGCGGCAACCAGGGCGAACACCTTGAACGACGATCCCGTCGGCAATCCGGCCTGCGCGAAGTCGAACCCGTTGGCGTCCGAGCCTCCGTAGTACGCCTTCACCCCACCGGTCTTCGGATCGACCGAGGCGATGGCCGTGCGCATGTCGGGGTCCTGGCCGTCCATGTACTTCGCGGCGGCGTCCTCGGCCGCCCGCTGCGCCTTGGGGTCGATCGTGGTGGTGACCTGCAGGCCCTCGGTGTTCAGCGTCTGCTCGTCGATGTTGAACAGGTCCATCAGTTCCTTGGTGACCTGACGCTCGATCAACCCGTTCGGTCCGGTCGTCTGGTTCTGCGCGCGGGCCAGATCCGGCGACACCGTCGGCGGGAACACCTGTGCCGCGCGGTCGCCCGGCGACAGGGCGCCCATCGTCACCATGCCGTCGAGCACCCAGTTCCAGCGCTCGGCCGACCCGGCGGGATCGACGGCGGGGTCCAGCGCCGACGGCTGCTGGATCAACGCCGCCAGGAGCGCGCCCTCGGCGACGTTCAGCTGCTCGACGGGCTTGCCGAAGTAGGCGGTCGAGGCGGCGGAGATCCCGTACGCGCCTCGGCCGAAGTAGATGATGTTCAGGTAGGACTGCAGCACCTGGTCCTTGGACCAGTCGCCCGACATCTTCGTCGAGATGACGAGCTCCTTGGCCTTCCGGACCAGACCACCCACGCCCGAACGCGCGTCACCGACGAGGGCGTTCTTGACGTACTGCTGCGTGATCGTGGAACCGCCCTGCAGATCGCCGCCGAAGATGTTGTTCTTGAACGCGCGCAGGAACCCCGTGAAGGAGAAGCCCGGGTTGGTGTAGAAGTCGCGGTCCTCCGCGGCCATCACCGCGTTGCGGACCTGCACCGGAACCTGGTCGATGTTGACGTCGACCCGGTTGCCCTCCGGCGGGACGATCTTCGCGAGCTCACTGCCGTCGCTCGCCAGAATTGTCGACACCTGGTTGGTGCGGATGTCTCCTGGCTTGGGAATGTCGACGATCACGTAGGCCATCGCGAAGGTCACGATCGGCAGCAGAATGCACAGCGCCAGTGCGACGTAGGACCCGCGCCGGACCCACTTCCAGTTGACGTGGAACTCACGACGCGGACCCGGTCCCCCTGGCGGGCCGCCTCCGGGAGGAGGCCCCGGCGGTGGCTGCCTTGGCGGCGGCGTGCCGTCCAGGGCCGCCTTGACGACGTCGATCGGATCGCGGTACCGCGGCGGGGCGTCGCGAACGGGAGGGATCACCATCGTCTGGCGATCGTCCGGCCGCAGCGAATCCCTCAACTTGGGGATGGCCCTGGTCACGCCGTCGGACGGCGGCGGAGCCGAGTGCGACGTGGGTGCGACTCCACCGTCAGCCGCTGACTCCTTGCGGACGTCGTCGGCTGACCGTTCGTGTCGCCCTTCGCTATTCACTGGCCGTGCGCGGTCGGCGAGCGCACTGCCCGGGTGCCACGTGCCTTCGGAGGACGAGGTGCACCCAGCACGTACGACTTGACGAGGTGGTTCCACTCGCAGGTTCGGCACACCTCCACTACGTGCACCGCGAACTCGTCGAACTTAGCCGCCAGCATCACCAACTCCTCCGTGCTGCGGGCTGAACCGGACACGGCCCCGAGATGGTCGCCG
Source organism: Mycobacterium sp. (assembly GCF_032162605.1). Classification (GTDB taxonomy): domain Bacteria; phylum Actinomycetota; class Actinomycetes; order Mycobacteriales; family Mycobacteriaceae; genus Mycobacterium. The sequence continues at coordinate 5,951 of NZ_JAVROT010000553.1, forward strand.
AACACCCACGACACCAACGTGAGCTGTTCCTTGCGGCATATCGGGCACATCACCTGACTGGGCTTGCCGTGAAACTTCGCGGCGCGCAGCAGGTACGGATTGGCATCGCACACCTCGGAAACGCCCGTGCGTCCCGAGTACACCTCGGCCAGCAGGGACCGTCGTTTGAGCGCATAGTCCACCACCTGTCGCTGCAATCGCACGATGACCAGAGTACGTCGGCCCTCCGCGAGCGGAGCTTCGACTGGGTCACCTCCGGCCGCAGTTCGCCATCTGGTCTGCGGTGATGGCGCGCGAACTCCTACGATCTGTTCGTGGCGACGACGAGGCCCGGGCGGCAGACGGCAGGAACGCGGGCGAAGGACACCGACCGCAACAACACGTGCCAGGTACTCGACAGCGCGCTCAGTGACGGGCAGCTGTCGATGGATGAGCACCGCACGCGGGTGGCGACCGCGACGAAGGCTGCCACGCTGGGTGATCTGCAATCGCTTGTCGACGACCTCCAGACCGAGAACGCCCCGGTGCAGATGCCCGACCTCAAGGAGCCGTCGAGCTTGTCCGGCGCGGGCGGGGGCCTCGGCGTGCGTGCCGCGGTGGCCGGCGTCCTGGTGATACTCGGCATCGCGATCGGTTGGGGGCTCTACGGGAACACCAGCTCGCCGTTGAGCTTCGCCTCCGATCCCGGTGCCAAGTCCGATGGCATACCGGCGAAGGTCATCACGCCGCCGAAGCAGCTGCAGTCGCTCGGCGGGCTGAACGGGTTGTTGGAGCAGATGCGCCAACGGTTCGGCGACACCATGGGGTACGGCCTCACCATCTACCCGGAGTACGCCGTTTTGGACCGTCCCGATCCCACCGACGACCGACGCAAGCTGAGCTACACCTACCGCGGCGGCTTCGACGATCCGTCGACATCGGCCAAGGGCGACGACGACGTCGTCGTGGACCTCGGCGCGTTCGACGTCAAGACCGTCGTCGGCATTCTGCGCGGTGCACCCGAGACCGTCGGCCTCAAGCCCTCGGATGTGAAGGCCGACAGCACGTACCTGAGCATCGACCCGGCCAGGGATCCACACACTCCTGGCGCGCTCGAGCTGCGGGCCAATGTCTCCAGTGACTTCGGGAGTGGTTCCATCACCTTCACTGGCGACGGCACCGTCAAGCGCCTCGACGCAGCCACCAGCTGACCTGCAGAAAGCACACTTGGGTGGCACCGATGTAGCGTCGTATATATCGGCGCGATATAGTTCGGCGAGGTGTTGAATCGTCGTAGCGACCGCGCAAAGGAGGTGATTGGATGCTGGAGCTCGCCATCCTGGGACTTTTGCTCGAATCACCGATGCACGGTTACGAGCTGCGCAAGAGGCTGACGGGCCTGCTCGGAGCCTTTCGCGCGTTCTCCTACGGGTCGCTGTACCCGGCACTGCGCCGGATGCAGGCCGACGGGCTCATCGCCGAAGAGGTGGCGCCGGTGGGAGCCGTCAAGGTACGCCGGGCTCGACGCGTCTACGTGCTCACCGACGAAGGCAAGAACCGGTTCACGGAACTCGTTGCCGACACCGGACCGCAGAACTACACCGATGACGGCTTCGGCGTGCACCTGGCCTTCTTCAACCGCACCCCGGCCGAGGCCAGGATGCGCATCCTCGAGGGTCGCCGCCGTCAGGTGGAGGAACGCCGGGAGGGTCTGCGTGAAGCCATCGCGCGTGCCACCAACTCACTCGACCGCTACACCCGCCAGCTCCACCAGCTCGGCCTCGAGTCCAGCGAGCGCGAGGTCAAGTGGCTCAACGATCTGATCGCGGCCGAACGCGTGGCCGCCCCGGGGCGCTCCGAGACAACCCCCGAACAACAGCCCTAACGCCAACCGCCCTAACGCCAACCCCCTAGAACCGACCGCACCGCAGTGTCAGTACGAGAAGGAGAACGTTCCATGTCTGTACCCAATGAGGCGGCCGCCTCGAACGAAATCCGGGTTGCCATCGTCGGTGTCGGCAACTGCGCGTCCTCCTTGGTGCAGGGTGTGCAGTACTACGACGACGCCGATGAGAACTCGACCGTCCCCGGACTGATGCACGTGAAGCTGGGCAAATACCACGTCCGCGACGTGAAGTTCGTCGCGGCGTTCGACGTGGACGCCAAGAAGGTCGGCTTCGACCTGTCCGAGGCGATCTTCGCGTCCGAGAACAACACCATCAAGATCGCCGACGTGCCGCCCACCAACGTCACCGTCCAGCGCGGGCCGACCCTCGACGGCATCGGCAAGTACTACTCCGAGACCATCGAGGTGTCCGACAGCGAGGCCGTCGACGTCGTCAAGGCACTCAGGGACGCCAAGGTCGACGTCATGGTGTCCTACCTTCCGGTGGGCTCCGAGGAGGCGGACAAGTTCTACGCCCAGTGCGCCATCGACTCGGGCGTGGCGTTCGTCAACGCACTGCCCGTCTTCATCGCCTCGGACCCGGTGTGGGCCAAGAAGTTCGAAGACGCCGGCGTGCCGATCGTCGGCGACGACATCAAGAGCCAGGTCGGCGCGACCATCACCCACCGCGTGATGGCCAAGCTGTTCGAGGACCGCGGCGTGCAGCTCGATCGCACCATGCAGCTCAACGTCGGCG
>NZ_JAVROT010000554.1:0-23006 GCF_032162605.1 Mycobacterium sp.
CACCCGGTCATCTTGTCAGGTGAGCACCTTGGAGATCATTGGCGGTAACTGGTCGGCCACCACGGGATAGGACAGCACCGACGTGAACGCCAGGGCCCCGGCGAGATCCTTGCCCGTGAACACGTTCCTGTTCGACTTCGTCGACTTCAGGGTGGCGAAGAACGGCTGGGCGAGCAGCGCGGCCTGTTCCTCGTTGCTCTCGGTCTTCCAGATCACGACGTCCGCCGTGTCGAGGACCGACGCCAGCTGGTCGAGAGGGACCTGGGCGCGGTCCTCCTTGACGAAGCCGTTCACGCTGTCCGGTGCGACGAAGCCCATCTGCCCGAGGAAGTCGGTGCGCCAGCCGGGCGGGGTGACGTCGGCCATGTTCTCGAAGAACGTCGCGCTGACGACGACTGCCTTCTTGTCCTTGAACTGCTGGTTGTTCTTTCCGACGTCGGTGAACTTGGCGTCGACGTCGGCGATGAGTTTGGTCATCTCGTCGAACTTGAAGACCGCCTGACCGATCGTGGACGCCTGGTCCTTCCACGGCTCGAAGAACGCGTTCTGTCCGGACTGCGCGACGGTCGGCGCGATGGCGGTGAGCTTGTCGTAGGTGTCCTTGTCGAGGCCCGCGTTGGTGGCGACGATGAGATCGGGCTTGAGCGTGGCGATCTGATCGACCTGGATGCCGTCGTAGAGGTTCAGCACGACGGGCTGGGCGCCACCGAGTTTCGATTGCCCCCACGGCCACACGGCGAACGGCTCGCCGCCGAACCAGTCGGTGATGGCGATCGGGACCACGCCGAGCGCGAGCAGGTCGTCCTGTCCGGTGAACCCAGCGCTCACGACGCGCTTGGGGGCAAACGGAATCTTGGTCTCGCCGAAGACGTGTTTGACCGTGACGGACCCGTCGCCGGCGACGGCGCCGGGTTTGTCCGCACTGCAGGCCACGGCAGTGAAGACGAGGCCCGCGGTGATGGCCAGGAAGCTCCGTCGGGACCAGGTTGATGGCACGTAGCCGAGCGTAATCGGTACCCGGTGCTGGAGCTGTCGAAGGGCGGTTAAAGGTCCCGCTGGTCGTCGTCCGGGAACGTCTGCAGGGCCTCGTCGTAATCCTTGACGGCACCGTGGATCTCCTGTCCGGCGCGACTCCAGGATTCGCCGATGTCGGCACGTACCGCGTCAGCCTGTGCGAGAACCTCGTAACGCTCGCGACTCAGCGCTGCCCCGACGTCCCCGCCGCGGGTGGCGACCGTCGCGACCGTGAACGCTGCGTCGATGGCCGACGCTGCGACGCTGCCCTGTGCGCGCAGAACGGCTTCGGCGACGTCCGCGGCCCCGACGACGACGGCGTTGGGAAGCACCGCTTGGTTGCCGACGTACTCACCGACGGCGGTACGGACCCGGCTGCCCGCGCCCGCGACGACGCCGCGCACCTCCTTTCCGGTGTGGACGAGTGCCGCAGGAAGCGTTGCGCCGCCACGGATCTCGTCGACGACGGTTATCGGTGCGTGAGCCAGGGCCACCGACACGTCGGTGGTCACACCGACGAGCTCGGCGCCGAGGGACTGGCCTGCGCCGAGCTGGCGCTCCAGGACGTGACGGATGACGATGCCGCGCGTCGAATCGGGTTCCGCCTCCTCGTCGTGGTCGTGCTCGGTGCGGACGACCTCGACCGTCGCGTCGACGGGGTCCTCGCGGATGAGCTCGCCGAGTGTTGCTTCGTCAACGTCTGCTTCCATGTCTGCCATGGCGCCAGTCCACACGCCCCGGTTGACTCGGGGCGGGCGCGGAGGTGAGTGGCGTGTGAACCGCGTGTGGCCGATCGGTCCGTTCACCGGAGGAATCCCTTGTTGCGCATCAGGAAGTCCGCGAGCCAGCCCTCGTGTGGGAGGTGTGGTGCGGCTGTCTGAGTGGGATGGCCACCGGTGTAGACGTTGGTGACCGTCGGTTCGGCGAGCAGGTCGTCGATCAGCGTCTCGTCGGTCGTGATCGCGTTGATCACCAGGGAGTTGCGCAACGGGGTCAGACGGTCGTCCCTGGACCAGGGCGCCACCCAGACGCATGGGAACGGCAGTTCGACGTTGATCGTGTTCACGTCGAGTTGCCGCAGCAGGTGCACCGCGGGCCGCAACGCGGCGTACCCGTCGCCGAGATCGGCGACCACCTGGTCGGCTCCGAGTACGGCCTCGGTGCCCGCCGCCCGGCGCGCGAGATGTTTGGCGAGTGCCAGGGCATCGGCGATCGGAGCGGTTGGGAGGGTGGCCCTTTCATCGAGGTTCGATAGCGGCTGCGGCACCGACAGCCGTTCGGCGATGGCCCGTGCCAGCGGTTCGGGGTCACCTTCATGGAGCACGGCGGTGGTGTTGACGCAGGCCATGCCGCCGAGGCCTGCGATCGATTCGACGATCACGTCCAGATGGTCGCGCCAGTCGCACTCCGCGGTGATCAGGATCTTGGTGCGGCCGGGTCCGTTCACCAACACCGTCGGGTCACCCCCGAAGCGGTCGGCCACGTCCTGGCCACCGTAGACCAAGGCGAGATCGGCGGCGCGGATGAGTTCGTCGGCGCCGGCATGGTCAGTGGGCAGGAATAGCGCGTCCCCATTGCGGAATCCGGCCTCGCGCAGACAGATCACGAGGCGGTGCGCCGTGAACGGTTCCCGCCTGGACGGGCGGATCGCGACGCGGTAGCCCAGTGCGAGCGCCTGCGGCCACTGCCCGTGCACGCCGGGGGCGTTCCCGGGTGCGTGCACGGCGAGCACTTCACCGCGGCGCGCCCATACCGCGCCGCCGCCACGCCCGACGGTGCGCCAATCGAGTTCCGCCCCGACGGGGCGCGCCGGTCGCACCCCGTTGAACGTCGTCTCCACCGATTCCGCGACCACGTGCGCCCCGGCTCTTGCCACGGTCATCGGCAGACCCGTCACCCGGCACGTCAGTTCGACGTAGCCGTCGAAGTCCAATCCGGAGATGGACGACGTTCGGAAGAGCTCCGCGGCACGCTGCAGCGCCGCCTCCCGCTCGGCGAGCGACAGCGGTCGCATCCTGCGCTGCGCGGCGATGGAACGCGAGACGAACAGCCGTGGCACGACGCTCAACGCGGCAACGGGATTCCCGCGGGTGTCGGAGACGAGTTCGGTCTTGCGGGTGCGGTATTCACCGTTCGGCCCGAGGGCGTCGAGCGCGATGAGGCTCATCGTCAGTACACGCCCTCGATGACGGCTTCACCGCCGAACACGGCCACCGGCACGACCTCGCTCACGGAGTCGCCGACCTGTCGGGCAGGTCCCCTGGTCCGGATCGCGGTGTCACGCTCCATGTTGTTCGGGATGAACATGCCCTTGCTGACGTGATTCATCACCACCTGACCCCGTTCGCCGTAGGCCACCTGTTCGCCGGTGTCGGGATCGGTGACCCAGAAGACCACGTACGGACACCTCGGATCGAAGACGGTCACATCGCCGGCGATCCGGGTGGCGCACTGCGACAGGATCATGGTGCTGCCGAACACCGTCGCGATACGGGTCCCCGGGAACACGTCGCGGAGAACGTCGAGCGTGTCTGGGTCGACGTGCACGCCGCTGAGCAGGATGTGGCGGATCCTCTCGTTGACCAGATCCACCAGCGCGTCGTCACGCGCGATGGCCTCCAGCAGCGGCGGCGTGGCGTGCAGGTTGGCGACGGACTGGGTTTCGAGGATGAACCGGGCCTGATCGACGACGTGCCCCAGGTAGGCGGCCACCTCTGCGGTCGCGACCCGTGCCGCGAGTTTCTTGACCCACCGCGGATCCAGGTCGATCGCATGGAACGTCGAGCCGAGGCGTTCGGCGACCTCGCGGTCGAAATGGCCGACGCCGTGCGGGCCGCTCGGCATCATGCACAACAACCCGCCGCCCGCGACGAAGCCTCCCGCGGTGAAGTCCTGCACCTGCCAGCGGGTGACCTGCTCGACCCAGTCCGGCAGCTGCGCCGTCCGCTTGGGCGCTCCCGTGGTGCCACCGGACTCGTAGATCCTCGGCACGGGTGGCGACGAGCCGTAGCCGCGGGGGACGAGGTCTTCGACTGGCACGCTACGCAATTGGTCGACCAGGTTGGGGAACATGCGTAGTTCGCCGAACGAGTGGACGTCGGTCAGCGGGTCGAACTCCAAGTCGGCGGCCGTCCGCAGCCAGAACGGTGACCCGGTGTCGGCGCCGAAGTGCCACGCCATCGCGGCGCGGAGGTACGCCTCCGGGTCGTCCGGTGGTGCCTCCCGCGGCACGTCGAGGATGGAGAAGTCCACCACGTCATCCTGACGGAGCGCCGGCCGCGAAAGCGCATGGCAACGGCAAACATTCACCGGCGCTGCGAGGAACGATGATCGACGTCGACGTGAACCGACGATGACGGCAGCGCCGTGTGACGTCGCCAAGAAGAGCTGACCTACGAGTGGGAGAGCCGCTTGTTCACCAAGCGGGTCAGCCACGCGGGTGAGAACCTTGCGCCCATCGCCATGGTCTTGGCCTGCCGGCCCACCGGGAAGTGCACCTGATGGATCAGCCGGCGCTGCCAGGACGGGTCGACGGCCGCGACGATGTCGTCGGCGATGTCCTGCGCGGTCAGGCGGATGCCCAGTGAATCCGTCGTGCCCGTCTTGACGCCGCTCGTCATCGCGGTCTGCACGTACAGCGGCCACATGGCGATCACGCGGATGCCGTACCGGCTCCATTCGAGGTCGAGGGCCTCGGTGATCGCGCGGACGAAGAACTTGGTCGCGCTGTAGTTGGCGAGTTCGGCCTGACCGTAGATCGCGGACGCGGATGCCAGATTGACGACGACCGAACCGGGCGTGGCCTTCAGATGCGGGAACGCTGCATGCAACCCGTTCACGACGCCCTTGGTGTTGATGTCGATCTCCCGGTGGTGCGACCTGACCGGGATCTCCTCGAAGCGGCCCGCGATCAGGATGCCCGCGTTGTTGATCATCACGTCGAGGCGATTGCCCGCGGATTCGAAGAACTCGGCGACGCGCTGGGTCGTCTCGTCGGCGTCGGTGACGTCGAGATGGCCGGTGACCGCCGTCGCACCGAGGTCCCCGATCTCCTCGGCCAGTGTCTTGAGCCCGACCTCGTCGATGTCATATGCGCCGACGACGTAGCCGTTCCTGGCGAAGGACAGAGCGGTCGCGCGACCGATGCCCGCTGCGCCGCCCGTGATGAATACCGACTTGTTCTGGCTCATACCGCCATGATGGCGCACGAGGGCGCCGACGAAGGTAGTCGTCGTCTTTGCAGTCGGGTGCATGATGGAGTGGTGCGCCTCGTACTTGCAGCTCTGATTCCTCTTGCCGCGGTGGGCATGGTGTTCGCGCCTGCGGCCGCGGCGGGCTGCAACGACTCCAGCGGCACCACCGTGTGCGCTCAGGGAGACATCCGTGGCACCCACGCCCCTCCGCCGGAGAGAGGGTCCTATGGTCCGGTCTACGGGACGTGGTGCAACGGCGATCTGTGTTTCGCGAGTTCCGGGCCCGGGATCTCCGTCGGGCCGTAGCGATCCCGGACTCGGTAGCTGCGATGGGGACGGTGATCTTGCCGTTCGCAACGAATGGGAGCACCTCGTGTTCGATGTGGAAGGGCGCACGAATCACCAAGATCTGGGCCGAATCGAACCTTGCGCACCGTCGTGTGTCCGTTCCTTATTTGGGCCCTGAGGCATTCTCGTCGAATGTGAGGCCTGGAGTGCCGTACGACATTGCCGTACCTGTATAGTACGGGATATACGTACGAGCAAGGAGCTCGGTCATGACCATCAGTGCAAGTGAAGCCAGACAACGACTTTTCCCGCTCCTCGAACAAGTGAACACCGACCACGAACCCGTGCGCATCACATCTAAGGCCGGAGATGCGGTGCTCATGTCGGCCGATGACTACGACTCGTGGCAGGAAACCGTCTACCTACTGCGTTCGCCCGAGAATGCACGCCGACTCATGGAGGCTGTCTTCCGAGACAAGGCTGACCGCACTGCAATTGCGGGTTACAGCAAGTCGATCGACGAACTCAAGGAGATGGCCGGCGGCGAGGAGTGAGGAGCATCAACTTCGATCCTGACGCCTGGGAGGACTTTCTGTTTTGGTTGGCCTCCGACCGCAAGACGGCCCGCCGGATCACCAGGCTCATCGGAGAGATCGAGCGCGACCCGTTTACAGGGATTGGGAAGCCAGAGCCGCTCAAGGGGGAACTGTCCGGGTACTGGTCCCGGCGAATCGACGACGAACATCGGCTCGTATACAGAGCGGACGACAACGAAGTCAAGATCCTGAAAGCCCGGTACCACTACTGACCGGCGTCAGATGACACGATGCGAGACGATTACCACTGGCGGGTTGGAATGTTCTCCCGCAGGGCTTCTGGCCAAATCGTCGATCTGGCGAACGATTCCGTCGAGCTTTGGCTGGCTCGACTGTCACAGTGACAGATTGGCCTGCCGGGTCGGCGTTGGTTTCGCCAACGCCCAAGAGGGGGCGACTGCCTGCTCTCGAGTCGTCAAAGGACACGGAGTTTGAGAACCTAAAGGCACAGCACATCAAGCACACGCGGTGATGTTTGTAGACATCCCAGGGATGTGACTCGTCAAGCAGCTTGAGTGGTTTGGCGGTGTACCCAAGCGGTGGTCTCGCCGTAGGTGGCATGGCCGTGCAGGATGCCGACGAGTCGGTTGTCTAGTGATTTGACTGCGTCGGTTAGGACACTGCCAGCGAGATGCCTAGGCCGATCATCGTCACGGCGATGAGGCAGTCGAGCACTCGCCACGTGCCTGCCCTGGCGAAGAGTCCGGAGAGTCGGCGTGCGCCGAGTCCGAGGCTGACGAACCAGACTGCGCTGGCGGTGACGGCCCCGACACCGAACAGCCAGCGTTCGTCGCGGTGCTCGTTGGCAAGGGCGCCGAGCAGCACGACCGTGTCCAGGTACACGTGGGGATTGAGGAACGTCAGCGCAGCGCAGGTCACCAGGACCTCGGCCAACCGCGCAGGCGCTGCGTCGGACGGTGTCAGCGAGGCAGGCCGATACGCCCGTTTGGCCGCCAACAGTCCGTAACCGACGAGGAACGCCGCGCCGCCGAACTTGGCGACGTTCAGGGCGCCTGGATGCGCACTGATCAATGCGCCGACGCCGGCGATTCCCGCGGCGATCAGCACGATGTCGGACACCGTGCACATCGCAATCACCGGAAGAACGTGCTCGCGGCGGATGCCCTGACGGAGGACGAACGCGTTCTGTGCGCCGATGGCGGCGATCAGGGCGAAGGACGCGAGGAATCCCAAGACGAGGGGTGAGGTCATGACTCGACGCTATGTTTCGGCATCGATCCAGTACAGCTAATGTCTCTTCACTCGCATTAGACTGACTAATGTGAGCCTGGACGCCCAACAGCTCGCGGCCTTCGCCGCCGTCGTCGAGCTGGGTGCCTTCGATGCCGCGGCGGCGAGGCTGCACGTGACGCCTTCTGCCATCAGCCAACGGGTCAAGGCGCTCGAGAAGCGGGTGGGCCAGGTGCTCGTCGTCCGGGAAAAGCCTTGTCGGGCAACGGCAGCTGGAATACCACTGTTGCGGATGGCCGCACAGACGGCGATGTTGGAGGCAGAGGCGCTCGCGGAGACGGGTGGCGGGGGACCGGAAGAGCAGACCAGGGTCGCGGTTGCGGTCAACGCAGACTCGATGGGGACGTGGTTCACGTCGGTGCTCGGACTGTTACCAGGAGTGCTCTTCGACATCCGGATCGAGGACCAGGACCATTCGGCACGTCTGTTGCGCGAGGGCGCTGTCATGGGAGCGGTGACCACGGAGCGGACACCGGTCTCCGGCTGTCGGGTGCAGTCGTTGGGGGTGATGAGGTACGTGCCCGTCGCCTCCGGGGCCTATGCCCAGCGTTACCTCTCGAATGGCTTCACCGCAGATGCCGCAGGACGTGCACCGTCCCTGGCGTGGAATCGCGAAGATGCTCTGCAGGACAGGTTGTTGCGCAAGGTGTTTCGTCGTGTGCTTGCGAGACCGGTTCACTACGTGCCGACTGCCGAGGGCTTCGCGGCGGCTATCAGGGCAGGGCTGGGTTGGGGCATGTACCCGCAGCAACTCGTATCGGCCGAATTGGCGGCCGGCTCGCTCATCCGGATCGCCGACGTGCACCTCGACGTGCCGCTGTTCTGGCAGTGCTGGAAGTTGGACAGCCCGATGGTCCAAGCCATCACCGAGGAGATACGGTTCGCGGCGGCGGGTATGCGCAAGCCGGGGGGAGTGGTGGCGTGAGGCCGTTCTACCGCATGAATGCGGCGAGTAGCACGGCGCCGATGATCAACAGAATCCACGCGATGGCCGGCACGACCCAGCCTCGGCGCCGACGGGCGGTGACGAACGACGCACCGATCGCAATGAGCGAGACGACCGGTGCGCCGTAGACCACCGGCCCGAATACGGCATCAGCCGATCCCAGGTGGGGACAGCTCTGATCGCTGCATCCAGAGGTTCCGAGGGCCAGTCCATAGGCGAACACGACGAGCGCGGCAGCGCCGACGGCGGTGAGCAGGGCCAAGGCCCAGTTGACGATCGTTTGAGTGCGCGACGCTCCGGCAGGCCGCTGGTCGGCGCCCGCGGTGTTGGTTTCGGTGACCATGCCCGAACTCCCTCCTCGCCATGCGACCTCTCAGACCCTCGTTGGTCTACCCGTGCCGTCGAGAACGCAAACGCGTGGCGGGCGCTGTTTTGAGAGCTCCGGCAACGGGAAAGCCGCCCTACGTGGCCGATGCCGATGACGTCGAGAAGCGATGGCACGACCCGCGTGCGTTCCGTGCCGCGGTCGGCTACGTAGTGGCCGTCATCGCCGTGGCGGCCGTAGCGTTCACGGTGTACGTCCTTCGCGACCAACACGATCTCCGATGGGCCTTCGCTGCCCCGGGTGTTCTCTTCGTCGGTGCCCTAGTCGCCTTCGTCAAGACATATCGCGACTGGCGTGCCCACCGCACGTGGCCCATCTGGCAGGGCGCCGGCTGGTTTCTGCTCACGACGACGCTGCTGTCGTTCGGCATTCCGTCGATGGGTGTCCTCGGGTAGTTGCCCTAGTTCCCCAGCGCGGCCTTCAAGTGACCGGCGGATACCGCCTCGAGGTGGGTGAGGTCTGAAGCCACCGTCGCGAACGTGTAGCCCTCGTTCAGGCGGCGGGCCGCGATCTCGCCTGCGGGGGTGTGGATCCCGGCGGCGATACCGGCAGCTGCGGCGGCTTGATGGACCCGGGTGACGGCCGCTTCGAACTGGTCGTCGACGGACACATCGCTGGGAGATGCGCCACCGACGGCAAGCCTGAGATCCGAGGGCCCCACGTAGACGCCGTCGAGTCCGGATACCGCGCAGATGGCCTCGACGTTCTCCAGTCCGAGAGGGGTTTCGATCATCGCGATGACGACGGTGTCGCGGTCGGCCTCGGCAGGGGTGGGCCCGATGCGCAGCTGCGACCGCGCAGACCCGTCCCTTCACCAACGAGGCATCGCGGTCGTGCCGGTGTGACGTCGAATGACCATGAGGTCAATATCGGCCGAATCGCCTCGCGGGCCAGCGGTTTGTTCGAGAATGTGAATATTCAGAGGGACGTCGCAGACGGGGGAATGACCATGAGTGAACGCGAAGAAGCCGAAGTGGCGATTACTGCCCGGGTTCGGGTCTTCCCGAGCACCGACAAGGAAGCCCATGGCGTCGTCGTCGAGGACTTCGGCGACAGCGTCGGCATTCCGGTTGACATCGGCGGCGATCGCATCGCCGAGGCCGCGCGCCGTTGGGCGGTGCAGCTGGACGACGACAACCTGGTGTTCGTCGACAGTGACCAGCTCGTTGCCGAGTGACGACTCCATTACGCCCTCAACGCGGGAGGATTGGCGACCAAACGTGGTGCCGGCAAACGACGAGTTTTCTCGATCGGTTGTCGGCAGCGGTCTGAACTGCGGTTCGACGTCCGGTCGGCCGTGCCGGCAACGAGGCCCGCGCCGATATTCGGCCTCGGCGGCGATGCGGTGACGGTGATCACGTAACGCCAGCGGCATTACCGACGGTTAAACTCAGTGACGACACTTCGATGATGCCGTCGGGCCGCGTGTCGGAAGGTGGATGAGAATGGTTTCGAGAATGAGAATGGCTGCCGGTCTCGGTGGTTTGGCGGTCGCGCTTGCAGCGGGAAGCGGGATCGCTTCGGCTGCGCCCGGCGACGAGGCCATCGTCAACTCGACCTGCACCTATCCGCAGGTGATCGCGGCGCTCACTGCGGAGGACCCGGCTGCGGCCAATCAGGTGACCAGTAGTCCCATCGCAACCGGATGGATACAGAACCTGGTTGCCGCGCCGCCGGCGAAGCGCCAGCAGCTGATCGATCAGGTACGGGGTGTTCCCCAGGTCGCGCAGAACGTCGGGCTGATCTCTCAGGTCGCGAATTCCTGCAACAACTACTGACCCCGTTGGTCGGCGCTGAGCGACCGACACGAAGCCGCTGACGACGAATGCCCACCTCCGAGTGAAACTCACTCGGAGGTGGGCCTTTTCGTTGGGGTTCAGAGCAGCCCGAGCAGCTCCAGGTCGGTGATGTACTTGACGATCACCGGCGCGGTGATGTGCGGGATGTCCTTGTCGGGACCGATCTTGGCGTCCTGCACGGCCCCGCGGAAGTGGTCCGCAGGCGCGAGGGATCCGTTGATCGGCTGGTCGGGCTTCTGGTAGTTGTGCAGCAGCGGGATCAGTGATGCCTGGCGCTGCTTCTCGGGCAGAGCCCGCAGCGAGGTGTCGAACCGCTCCAGCCATGCCGAGTAGTCGGGCACCCGGCCGATCGGGTAACCGGCCTCGATCAGCCAGTCGACGAAGGTGTCCATGCTGATGCCATCGTCGTGCGGGTTCATCACGTGGTAGGTCTCGTACCCGTCGACCACGTTGGCGCCCAGGGTGGAGATGGCATCGGCGATGAACTCGACGGGCAGCCCGTCGAAGTGCGACCGCTGCCGGCTCCCGCCGGCGTCCAACTCGTAGAAGGAGGCGGGGGCCACACCCGTGGCGACCAGGCTCAGCATCATGCGGGTGAACATGTCCGGCACGTTGAGCTGTCCGGCGTAGGTGGTGTCGGCCATGATCATGTCGCAGCGGAACACCGACACCGGCAGCAGAGCCAGATCGTGTGCCTCGCGGAGCAGGACCTCGCCGCCCCACTTGCTGTTGCCGTAGCCGTTGGCATAGCCGTCGCTGATCTTGCGAGTGGCGCTCATCTGCCGGACGTCGGACTCCTCGACGAACTTGCCCGGCTCGATCTGGTCACCGACGCCGATCGTGGAGACGTAGACGTACGGCTTGACGCGAGTGGTCAGGGCGATGCGGATGAGCTCCGCCGTGCCCACGACGTTGGGCCCGAACAGCTGGCTGTAGGGCAGCACGTGGTTGACCAGCGCGGCCGGGTCGACGATCAGGTCGACGGTATCGGCCAGCTGCTGCCAGATCGCATGCTCCAGGCCGAGATTCGCCTCGCCCTTGTCACCGGCGAGCACGACGAGGTGATCGGCCGCCAGTTCGCGGTAGTGGGCAAGGAGTTTCGGGTCGCCACTGTCGAACGTCGCGTCGAGACGCGCACGCGCGGCGTCGACGTCCTTGGCGCGGACCAGCGTGATGACCTTGCCGTCGACCAGGTCCATCCGCTCCAGCCACTGCAGTAGCAGGTAGCGGCCGAGGAATCCGGTGGCTCCGGTGAGTAGCACGGTGCGGATCTCCGAGCTGGGGCCGGGCAGCGACGGCGCCGCCGCCAGGGTGGCCTCGTCGAGGAACTTGTCCAACGTGAGGTCGCTGGCGTGCACCTCGGTGGCGTCGCGCCCGTGCACCGCATCGAAGGTGGGCCGCTTGGTCCCACCGGCGCGTTGGTCCTCGACGTAGGCGGCGATGGCCGCCAGGTCGCTGGCCGGGCTGACGATCACGCCGACCGGCACGTCGACGTCGAAGATGTCGTGCAGAAGATTGGCAAAGGTCAACGCCGACAACGAGTCTCCGCCGAGGTCGGTGAACGCCGCATCCGGAGCCGCGTCGGCCGAGGCGGCACCGAGCAGCGCGCCCGCGGCGCGGCTGACGGTTTCCAGCACGGGACGGTTGGCGCCGTCCTGGCGCAACGTGCGCAAGACGTCCGCCTGGCCGTCGGCCAGGTCGACGTAGAGCTGCTCGAGCTCGGGGCCGTAGTACTCCTTGAGTTGGGGGCGGGCCAGTTTGCGGATGCCGGTGAGCAATCCGTTCTCGAGTGTGAATGGCCTTGTCTCGACGAGGAAGTCGCGCGGAATCTCGTAGGACTGCAGGCCGGATTCCCGCGCGATGCTCTGCAACGCGTCGCTCAGCAGTGGCTTGACCGCGGCAACGTCCCCGCCGACGCTGGCCAGCGCGTCGTCGGTCGGGACGATCACCGCCAGTACATAGGAGCGGGCGCTGTTGCCGTACACGAAGATCTGACGCACCGACGGGTGACCGCCGTAGGCCGCCTCCAGCTTGGAGACGGTGACGAACTCGCCCTGTGAGAGCTTCAGCACGTTGTTGCGGCGGTCCACGTAGATGAGTTGATCGGGACCGATCTCGGCCATCACGTCACCGGTGTGGTACCAGCCCTCGGCGTCGAAGAGTTCGGCCGTCACCTCGGGCCGCTTGTAGTAGCCCGGGATCAGATCCGTTGACTTGACCCACAACTCGCCGCGCGGATGCGGCCGGTCGGTGGCGAAGTAGCCCAGATCCGGCACGTCGACCAGCTTGTAGTCGAGCACCGGTGGGCGCCGCAGTTTGTCGTCGACCAGGATGACGCCGTCCTCGGTGGAGCCGTAGCCGTTGATGAGGTGGATGTCGATGAACTCTTCGGTCCAGGCCCGCAGCTCCGGGGAGATGGGCGCGGAGCCCGTCATCGCCGAGAACTGGCGTCCGCCAATGAGATTCTCGCGCTGCTCGGCCATCACCTGCAGCTCGACGGCCTCCCGATCGGCGCCGTCGGGGGTGCGGTGGTCGACTTCGCTCTGCACCTCCTGGTACAGCATCTCCCAGAGGCGGGGGACGAGGTCGAGCTTGGTCGGGCGCACCAGTGCGAGGTCGTCCAGCAGGGTCGACAGGTCGCTCTTGGCGGCGAAGTAGGCCGTCCCGCCCGCGCCGAGTGTGCCGTACAGGATGACGCGGCCCATGATGTGGCTGACGGGCATGAAGCTCAACGTGATGAGCGGCAGCTTGCCCTCCGCGTCCCAGTCCGGGCCGAACCATCCGCCAAAGGTCTTGGCCATCAGGCGATCGGTGTACATGGCGCCCTTGGGGGTGCCCGTGCTGCCCGAGGTGTAGATCAGCAGGCGCAGGTCGTCGGTGTGGCCGCGCGGGATCTCCGGCCCGTCGGTGTGCTGAGCGCCCAGCCTGATGACGCCGTCGAGTGTCTCGACGGTGACATGCAGGTCGGCCAGGCGGGTCGCGGCGGATGCGAACGCCTCGCGGTGGTCGTCGATCTGCGGGTGGTAGTCGAACACCACCAGGCGCTGCGGCGCGTGGGCGGTGAGCGCGAGCTCGACGGCGTCGGTGAGGTGGTCGACGCTGGACAGGATCGCCACTGGTTCGGTCTCGACCAGGATCGGGTGGAGTTGCTTGACCGGCGCACTGGTCTGCAGCGGAACGGAGACGGCACCGGTCAGGGACAGCGCCATGTCGACGACGGCGTAGTCGGCGCTGGTGAAGCCGAGCGTCGCGACCCGGTCGCCGGGATGGACGGGGTTGTTGGCCAGGGAATCGGCGAGGGCCTTCACGCGGGCCCAGGTCTCGCCGTAGGTCAGGGTGTCGAAGCGGGGCAGGAACTTCGCGACGGTGCGGCCGGCGGCGTCGGCGACGAACTCGACGGCGCGCTGGCCGAGGGCCGGCCGGTCGGCGTAGCCGTTCATCACCGTGCGGATCACGTCGGTGAGGACCATGCCGGGGCCGTCGAGTGCGGCGGTCACCGATGGATCGGGCTGAGCGCCAATGAGTTGGGCGTCGGTGGAGGTCAACCTCTCGAATCGACGGGCTAGCCGTGCCTCGCGGGCGTTGGCTGGAGCTGACATGGTGTCTCCTCGGCAAATCAGAATTTCGAATCGCTGATAGGCGCATCACTTTGCGCGCTATCAAGAAAAATAGATTAGGAAACCTATATATTCCTGCATGCTTGCTGTGAGTGGGCGTGGCCCTGTGAGGCGGCTCACTAGTCAAAGGATTCTGGTTTGGCATCGACACCTGAGCACCATTGTGAGTCAGCCGCTTTCAGCTACCCTCCGCGGTTCGTGCGCCTCGCGCTGGTACCGATCGTGACTTGCCCTTGCGCGAGCGAAAGTGGTAACCAACACATCGTCGAGCACAGCTACACCGACCGTGCGCACATGGCAAGGCGTGCCGCGCCGACGTGCCCCCATCAGACGCGGGCCGGTGACCAATCTCACCGACCCGCATCCGCCCAAAGCGTTCAGCCTTGGAAGTAGTGCCCCTTGTCGAGATCCTCGATGAGCCCGGGTTGCGTTGGACGCCACCCCAACAACTCGCGGGTCGCGGCGCTGGAGGCCGGGCTGTCGGCGCCGAGAAATCCTGCCAGCCAGCCGAAGTGTGCGCCCGCGTTCTCGGGTGCGATCGAGACCGCGGGTAGGTCGAGATGCCGCCCGATCACCTCGGCGATCTCTCGGACCGGTACGCCCTCGTCGTCGACCGCATGCAGTACCGACGCGGCCGGAGCATGCTCGACCGCGAGGCGAAAGAGATTCGCGGCATCCAGTCGGTGCACCGCGGGCCAGCGATTGGCTCCGTCGCCGGTGTATCCCGAGACGCCCTTCTCGCGGGCGATTCCGACCTGGGTCGCGACGAAGCCGTTGTCGCCGTCGCCGTGAACCGTGGGCGGGAGCCGTAGCACGATCGAGCGAACGCCGCGGGAGGCCAGCGCGAGCACCAGCCGTCCGTTGTCCATTCGACCCTCCGGCGCACCGCTGATCGCAGCCGGATCGGCGCTGCGGCCGTCCTGTTCGGTTGCTATGCGCCCCGACGTGAGACCGAGCGTTCCCGAGGCGATGACGAACGGGCGGTCAGAACCCGCCAGCGCCTCGCCGAGCGCCTCGATGGCAAGACGGTCGGCGGCGACAGCGCCGTCGAAGTCGCCGGAGAACGCGATGTCGTGTTTGAACGCCAGGTGGATGACGCCGTCCGACGCGGCCGCCGCAGTCCCCAGCCCGTCGAGGCCGTCAAGGGTGCCACGGTGCACGGCGGCGCCCGCCGCGGTGAGTGCGGCGGCCGAGGCGTCCGAGCGGGCCAGCCCGACTACCTCGTGACCTGCGCTGATGAGCTCGGGGACGACGGCGGAGCCGATCCAGCCGGAAGCGCCGGTGACGAAGATGCGCATGAAGACCTCCACAAAGTGATGTCAGTTGCTGTCATCACAACCATAGTCCGGATGTCAGCTGCTGTCATCAACTAACATCTTGCCCATGGGCCGATGGGAGCCGGACGCAGTCGGCCGCCTTCAGGAGGCGGCGTTGGAGTTGTACGGCGAGCGGGGCTTCGAGTCGACTGCAGTGGCAGACATCGCCGAGCGCGCGGGACTCACGGAGCGGACCTTCTTTCGCTACTTCCCCGACAAGCGAGAGGTGTTGTTCTTCGGGTCGGGCTCACTGTTGGAACTGTTCGAGGACGCCGTGGCGAATGCGCCCGAGTCGCTCGCCCCCATCGACGCCGTCGGAGCCGCCCTTCAGGCCGCCGCCGGGTTCTTCGAGGAGCGCCGTGAACATGCGCGGAGACGGCAAGGCGTGATCGCCGCGAACCCGAGTCTTCGAGAGCGCGAACTGATCAAGCTCGCCTCACTCGCTGCGGCGGTCGCCGGGGCGCTTCGCAGCCGTGGGGTCGGCGACGCTGCCGCGCTGTTGGCCGCAGAGGCGGGAATTGCGGTGTTCAGGATCGGGTTCGGCAACTGGGTCGACGCAGCGAACGATCGCGCCTTCGCCGACATCATGCGAGGCACGCTCGCCGAGTTCAAGGCGGTAACGGCCGGATGAGCCGCGCCCCGATCAGGGGCGCGCTGCCATTTGCCAAGGGGGAGTTGAGTTCTCGTCATGTGAGCGGAGCCCAGCCGTCGTCGGTGAGGGGGCGTCGATCCAGCCCGTGAACGCACCCCTGGCGTTCCCCTCGCTCTCGCCGCGGCGCAGCAGGACGTGAGTGCTCATCGGCCCTTCCTTTGCTCATTCAGATTAGTACGCTTTGCGTAGTATACTGGTTGGACGGGCGTACTAGGAGGATGTCGTTGAACGGGGTTTCGCGATGAAGCCGTACCTCGTCTCCACGTTCTCGGCGCTCGGCGTGCGCGACTACCGGCGGTTCGCCTTCGGTCAGGCGGTGTCCGTCAGTGGTACCTGGATGCAGAAGCTTGCTCAGGCGTGGCTGGTGTTGGAATTGACGAACTCGCCGGTGCTACTGGGCGTCACCGTGGCGATGCAGCAGCTTCCGACGCTGCTGTTCACGACCGTGGGCGGCGCCCTCGCGGACCGCTTCGACAAGCGGACGATTCTGCTGTGGATGGCCATCGCCGCGACGGTCCCGGCGCTCGCCCTCGGCCTCCTCGTTCAACTGCAACTCGTTCAGGTCTGGATCGTGATGCTGGCAGCGCTGATCCAGGGCCTGGTCGACGCGGTCGACAAGCCCGCCCGACTCACAGTCGTCAACGACATCGCCACCCCGGCGACACTGACGAATGCGGTGATGCTCAACGGCATCATTCAAGACAGCGGCAAGGTCGCCGGTCCTGCGGTCGCAGGCATTCTGATCGCATCGGTCGGCATCTCGGCGGCCTTCTTCATCAACGCCCTCTCCTACTTGCCGGTGATCGTGGCACTTCTCCTCATCAGGCCGCATCAGCCAGTGGAGCCGGTCGCAGCCTTCAAGGCAATGGGCAACCTGACGGGCACGCTGCGCTACGTGGCCGGGCATCCCAAGCTCGCGGCAGCCCTGGCGTTGATGGCCGTAGCCGGGCTCCTCGCCTACAACTGGAACGTCCTGTTGCCGACGCTGACCCGTGACGTCTTCGGGGGCGACGCGCGGACGGTCGGGTTCGCCTTCACCAGCATGGGGCTGGGGGCCGTGCTCGGTGGGTTGGCGCTGGCGGCATTCCTCAAGGCGAGCTCGCGGCGGTTGATCGTCAACGGGTGTGCCTTCGCCGCGGCGCTTGTCGGGCTCGGCCTCGCGCCGGCGCTACCGTTCGTATACGTCATCCTCTTCTTCGTCGGGGCCTTCAGCGTGACGTTTCGGGCGACCGCGACGTCGATCTTGCAGCTAAATGCCGACCCTCAGATGCGGGGCCGCGTCATCTCCCTGCTCGTGCTCGCCACGGCAGGCACCACGCCGCTCGGTGGGCCGCTCATCGGGTGGGTCTGCGAGCACGCGAGCCCGCGAGTGGCGTGCCTGGTCGGCGGCGTGGGCACCGCCGCGGCTGCTATGGCGTGCTTGCAATACCTGCGGATGAAACGGGGGTTAGCCGGGGCGCCGAAACCGCTGGCGGACGGCTCCGAGGTGGACTACGAGAGCGCGATCAGCCTTTCGAGCGAAGGCAGTGCCGCCATGATCGAGCGACGATCGCCTTCGGACAGCCGACCGACCTGAAGTGCGAGGAACTCGTTCGCTCGCTGCCGCGCCGCGGCCAGTAGGTCGTGACCATGATCGGTGATCACCACGACGAAGCTGCGGCCGTCGGCGGGGTCGGCCCTGCGCTCCAGATAGCCGGTCTCCTCCAGTCGGGCGACGAGCCGGGTGACCGAGGACTTGCTGATCTGTTCACTGCGGGCCAGCTCGCCCACCCGCAGCGGGCCGTTTCGCTGGATGGTGGAGAGCGCCGAGACCTGAGACATTGTCAGCTCAGTCTCGGATCGCTTGCGCAGCTTGCGCGTCAGTCGGAGGCTGACGTCCTGAAGGGCAGCCACGTCGTCGGCGTGGACGGCTCCGTCGGGGGCGTGCGCAGGCATCGACACCCCAACAGACTAATACGACGTTGCAACTATCCACGCCCGCATCAGCGCGAGCGCGCGGTGGAACTCAGCGAGTCGGAGTTGCCTTGTGGCGGGGGTGGATCAGGTACCGCAACCAACGGACATCGATCAACACGAGTATTCGATCCTTCGGCTCAGGCGGACTTGGTGAGGATGGGGAGGATGCGGCGACGCTCGCCTGCGACATCCGAGAAGTGGTGCAGCGCTTCAGGAACCGACGGTGTAGTCGGGAACGCCTCGTCGACGCCGCAGAGTCGCATGGTGCGCGAAACCGGCTGGCTGACGATCAGCGACCACTCGTCGCCTGCGGCGTAGCAGGCCTCGTCGATCGCGTCGAGAAGTGTTGTCCCCTGGGCAGCGAATGCGGTGACGCCACTCAGGTCGAGGATGAAGGGCTTCTCCGCGATGATGCAACCCTTGGCCTGTTCAATCACGGACCCGACGTTGATCTCGTCGATGGCGCCGGTGATGGTCAGTACGGTGGCAAGTTGGCGGCACTGCTTGTGAAGCTCGGCGCCGTTGCATTCAACCGACGGATTTCCGTAGCGGAAGCGGGAATTCGATGCTGTGCTCGTGTTCGGGACGGTCATGGCACTGCCTCCCTTCGGTAGCTGCCGAATGAGAAGGCGGCGATGCCGTCACTTCGACCTGCCACTGACGGTATGCGCCGAAGTTAAGGTACCCGGGAGTAACTCCTAAATCATCGTTAAGAAGTCTCGGCGGGGCGAACAGCAAATCCCAGAGCATCCTGGCACGCGCAGGTCGGGCAGGGTCAGCCCCTGCGCCACTGCGCGCCGGAATACCCCTCCCACGGGGAGTAGTCCGCGATGAGCTCCTCCTGCGGCGGCCGCTGGGCTTCCGGCACGTGCTGAAGGTTGATGCGGACGCGGTACCAGATGGAACTGGGGCCACGCATTCCGTCGAGTAGCACGTCGACGGGTTCCAGCCGTTCGGCGGCGGACCCGTACTTGGCCTTCCACGTCTGTAGCGCCGCCAGCGCCTCGTCCCTGGTCTTGGTGCGGGCGATCTCGATCAGCGGCTTCGTAGAAACACGGTTGCCCGCGCCGTCACCGCGTCGCGCACCCTTCGGCGCCTTCTCTGCGGGTCCAAGTTCATCCGCGAGTTGCAGGAGCCCCTCCAGCCCACCCCCCGCGTCGTCCATGCCCTCCCACGGGTCGCCGACGTCCGCGTAGCGGGCGGGCACCGTTGCCACGGTGAAGGCCTCGGGCCTGCAGTCCGACACTTCGTCCCAGCGCAGTGGCGTGGAGACTCGCGCGTCCGGTCGCGAGCGCACGGAGTAGGCCGACGCGACGGTCCGGTCCTTGGCGTTCTGGTTGAAGTCGACGAAGACGCCCTCGCGCTCTTCCTTCCACCACCGGCTGGTCGCCAGTTCCGGTGCGCGCCTTTCGACTTCGCGGGCAATGGTCTCGGCCGCCAGCCGCACCTGCTGGTACGGCCAGTTCGGCTCGATGCGGGCATAGACGTGAAAGCCGCGCGACCCGGAGGTCTTCGGCCACGCGGTCAGTCCGTAGTCGGCGAGCACGTCGCGTGCCACCAGAGCCACGTCGACGATCTGCGGCCACTCCACGCCGGGCATCGGGTCGAGGTCGACGCGCAGCTCGTCGGGATGGTCCAGGTCGTCGGCGCGAACCGGGTGCGGGTTGAGGTCGACGCACCCGAGGTTCACCGCCCACGCGAGGCCTGCCGCGTCGTGGACGACGGCCTCCTTGGCCGACGTTCCGGACGCATACTTCAACTCTGCGACGTCGATCCACGCAGGTCGTTTCTCGGGGGCCCGCTTCTGGAAGATCGCCTCTTCGGAGATGCCCTTGACGAAGCGCTTGAGGATCATCGGGCGGTTCGCCACCCCGCGCAGTGCGCCGTCGGCAACCGCGAGGTAGTACTCGATGAGGTCCAGTTTCGTGACGCCCGCCTCCGGAAAAACGACCTTGTCGGGATGGGTGACCCGCAGCACGCGGCCTCCGATGTCCATCGACAGCGAAGACGCCATGCCGTCGATGCTAGTTGTCGTGCGACTCCGACCCGCATGCGACGGCCGTCACATATTGTGAAGTGATGCCCAACCTCACTGATCTTCCCTTACAGGCAGCGGCGAAGATCCAGGAGTCCGTCACCAAATATTTCGAGCGCGGTTCGGCCGAACTCCACTACGCCAGGAAGATGTTCGAGGCGGGTGCCTTCAAGATCGAGCCGCCGCAAAACATCGCCGCCATGGTCGCCGACATCAGGCGCTGGGGCGAGCTCGGGATGATTCCGGCGGCCAACGCGCGCCGCAATCCCAACGGCACGGCGATCATCGACGACGATGGCGAACTGACGTTCAAGGAACTCGACGACGCCGCCAATGCCGTCGCCAACGGCCTGCTGGGAATTGGCGTCAAAGGCGGCGACGGGGTGGCGCTGCTGATCCGCAACCACCGCTGGTTCCTGATCGCGCTCTACGGCGCCGCCAAGGTTGGCGTCCGGCTCATCCTGCTCAACAGTGAGTTCTCCGGCCCGCAGATCAAGGAAGTCTCCGAGCGTGAGGGCGCGAAGCTCATCATCTTCGACGACGAGTACACCAAGGCGGTGTCCGCTGCGGAGCCCGAACTCGGCAGGCTGCGCGCGCTGCCGACCAATCCGGACAACGAGATGCCCTCGGAGAGCACCGACGAGACGCTTGCCGAGCTGGTCTCCCGCAGCAAGTCGAATCCGCCGCCGAAGGCCTCGGCGCACTCGAAGATCATCATCCTGACCAGTGGCACCACCGGCACTCCCAAGGGCGCCAACCGCAGCGGGCCGCCGTCGCTGGCGCCGATCGGTGGCGTGCTGTCGCACGTGCCGTTCAAGTCGGGCGAGGTGACGTCGCTGCCCGCCCCGATGTTCCATGCGCTGGGCTTCTTACACGCCACCATCGCGATGATGCTCGGCTCTACGCTGGTGTTGCGCCGTCGGTTCAAGCCGGCCAACGTGCTCGCCGACATCGAGAGGAACGGAGTGACGGCGATGGTCGTGGTGCCGGTGATGTTGTCGCGCATCCTCGACGAGCTGGAGAAGACCAGCCCGAAGCCCAACCTCTCCAGCCTGCGCATCGTGTTCGTGTCGGGCTCGCAGCTCGGCGGCGAGCTCGCCACGCGCGCACTGAAGGATCTCGGACCCATCGTCTACAACCTGTACGGCTCGACGGAGATCGCGTTCGCGACCATCGCCCGTCCGAAGGACCTCTCGATCAATCCGTCGACGGTCGGACCGGTCGTCAAGGGTGTCAAGGTCAAGTTGTTCGACGACAACGGCAAGGAGGTGCCCCAGGGTGAGGTCGGCCGCATCTTCGTGGGCACTACCTTCCCGTTCGAGGGGTACACCGGCGGCGGCCACAAGGCGATCATCGACGGGCTCATGTCGTCCGGCGACGTTGGCTACTTCGACGAGCACGGGCTGCTCTACGTCAGCGGGCGCGACGACGAGATGATCGTCTGCGGCGGCGAGAACGTCTTCCCCGCTGAGGTCGAGGACCTCATCAGCGGGCACCCCGAGGTCGTCGAGGCCACCGCGCTCGGCGTCGAGGACAAGGAGTGGGGTCATCGGCTCCGCGCCTTCGTCGTGAAGGTCGACGGCGCGTCCGTCGACGAGGAAGCGATCAAGACCTACGTGAAGGACAACCTGGCCCGCTACAAGGTCCCGCGCGAAGTCATCTTCCTCGACGAGCTGCCGCGCAACCCGACGGGCAAGATCCTCAAGCGCGAACTACGGGAGATCGACGTCGAGTAGGCCCTCGAGGTCGGTCCAGCGGCCGTGCGGCGTCAGGACGAGAACGTCGCCGACGCCCGCCTCGTCGAAGGCTGTCACGACGTCGTCCATGCCTTCACTGAAATGCGCCCACGAGTCGAGGTGAGCCGGAATGACGACGCGTGCGCCGAGCACCTCGGCGGCCGCGGCAGCCCGCTCACTCGTCAGGGTCAGGGGTCGGCCGCGTTCCTTCGACGGCACGCGCGCCGCACCGATGAAGAGGACAGCGACGTCGATGGCGACGATCCGGTCGGACACGGCCTTGACCGCCGCCATCGACGCGTTGTCGCCGCTGAGGTAGACGGTCGGCAGGCCTGGGCCCGACAGCACGAACCCCGTCACCTCACAGTTGACGTGACCGGTGTCGTCACGGACTCCGTCGGCCGGGCCGTGAACCGCCGGAACTGCTTGCACGGCAAGCGAACCGAATTCGTCGTCGGCTGCCAGCTCGACGGTCTGCCACGGTTCCAGCCCCCGCGCGGACGGCCCGAGTCGTAGCGCGGCACCGGGATGGGTGAGCACCCGCGGCGCAGCCAGCGCCAGGCTCCGGCCGGCGTCGTCCAGGTTGTCGGGGTGCTGGTCGTGGCTGACGAGCACGACATCGACCGGTCCGAGCGCCGCGGCCTCGACCGCAGGCCCTGCCGTCTTGGTCAGATAGGCGTGTGGGCCCGGCGGATCGAACGTGGGGTCCATGACCATGCGTCGGCCCGCGATGTCGACCACGGTGGTCGGCCCGCTCAGCACGCTGATCGCGCACCGACGCCGGCTCTCGGTGACGAAGTCGTCCATGGTGCGCCCCTCTTCGGTAGCGAACGGGATCGGCCCGGCGGTCCCGTAAGGGGACCAGCCGGGCCGCGTGCCGTCTCTTTCCTAGGTTGCCGTCGGCGTGGCGCCCAGCACCCGCTGCATATCGGGCTTCATCTGTTGGAGCTGCGCTCCCCAGTAGGGCCAGTCGTGCGTGCCGTCGTCTGGGAAGTTGAAGACGCCGTTCTTGCCGCCTGCGGCGATGTAGTTGTCCTGGAACGTGCGGTTGGTGCGGATGGTCAGGCCTTCGAGGAACTTGGCGGGCAAGTTGTCCCCGCCGAGGTCGCTAGGGGTGCCATTGCCGCAGTAGACCCAGAGGCGGGTGTTGTTGGCGACCAGCTTCGCGATGTTGACCATCGGGTCATTGCGCTTCCAGGCGCTGTTCGGGTCTTCCGTTGCG
>NZ_JAVROT010000555.1:0-6599 GCF_032162605.1 Mycobacterium sp.
CCACCAACCCGACCAGCAGGAACGCGCCGACCCACATATGGGCGAACTGCAGCCACACCAAGTCGTTGAACATCGCCGCCCACGGGTCGACGTCGGTGACGACGCCGTCACGGATGGTGAACCCGGCGGGATTGTTCATCCACGCGTTGACCGAGACCACGCAGAACGTGCCGACGATGCCCGCCATCGCCATCGGGATGAGCATGGCCAGGTGCCGCCGGGGCGGCATCCGGTCCCAGCCGTAGAGGTAAATGCCGAGGAAGATCGCCTCGACGAAGAACGACAGTCCTTCCAACGCGAACGGCAGGCCAAGCACATCGCCGAAGCGGCCCATCAGGCCCGGCCACAGCACACCCATCTCGAAGCTGAGGACGGTGCCCGAGACCGCTCCGATCGCGAACAGCACCGCCGACACCTTGGCCCACCGCCTGGCCAGCCGCAGCGCATCAGGGTCGTCGCGGACGATCCCGCGCCAGTGCATCACGAAGATCATGGTCGGAAACGCCACCCCGAAACACGCCAAGATGATGTGCCATCCCAACGACACCGCCATCTGCTCCCGCGCCGGCAGAAGCCCCGGCGGCTCGCCAGCCGCCAACACCATCACCGAATCGCCCAACCGCATCATTCGCCAATCCCGCGGGCGACGTTGGCGATGCCAACGTCATGGTCAAACGACGAATTTTATGGGGATCGGGTTTCTTCGGGTGGCGGATCGTCGAAAAACCCGGCAGGACGCGGGCTGCAATCCCGCCGGTGCATCCGTGGGAGTAACTAATTGTCGTTGACAACTGGCGGCGCGACGACCGTGACACCGTCAGGATGAGCCCAATTCCCGCTGGTGGGGGGCACTGACTGGCGCCAGCAGTGATGACACGGGTCCGCCGAAGACCAATAGTGGATCTGGCCAACTGCTGGACGCCTGCACGTTGACTAGTTGGGTGAGGGACGGCGCAGCTCGTCACCGGCTCGTCGACGACTCCATGGGTCAACTGCTGAACGGCGTCAGTAAAGAGGCCCAGCAAACGAGCCTTCGAGTACTCGCAACATCGACAAGGAGCTTGGTGACTGCATCGAAAAGGGCGCCCTGCCGGATCATTCCGGACACGAGCAGTGCTGCGGCCCCGGCGCGGCTGCATCGCACAGCTGCGCTCGGTTAAAGGCGGTTTACGCTATGCCTTCATCCTTCGACTATCCGGACTTCCTGAAACCGAGCGGTCTGTTGCGCGGGGCGGTCGGGCGGCTGCAAACGGCCGATCCCGACCGCGATGCGCTGCGCCGTGGTGTCCGGGCAGCGATCGTCGTTCCGCTGGCGGCCGCGGTGAGTTTCTTCGTCGTGGGCGGATCGCAGGCACCGTTGTTCACGATCGTCGGTGCGTTCTGGTTAATGGTGCTGGTCGATTTCCCGGGGAACCGTCAGAGCCGTGCGCTCGCCCATTGCGGCGTGGGATTCAATGGAGCCGTTCTGATAACGCTCGGCACCCTAATGGCGCCCGTGCCGTGGCTGGCGGTGCCGCTGATGTTCGTGCTTGCCGTGGCGGTGATGCTGGCTGGCGTCCTCAGCGAGACGATCGCCGCTGGTCAGCGCGTGACCCTGTTGGCATATGTGCTGCCGGTCTGCACTCCGATCGGACCCATCGGCGAGCGGCTGCTGGGCTGGGCAATCGCACTAGTCGTCTGCGTACCGGCAGCGCTGTTTCTTCTCCCGCCGCGCCGCCACAGCGAACTGCGCCGTCGCGCAGCGCAGGTGTGCGCTGCGCTCGCCGACCGGCTGGAGGGCGTTGGGTCGGCGTCGCATGTGTCCCGGGCGATGAACGCGCTGCGGGCCAACTTCTTTGACGCCGACTTCCGGCCGGTCGGCTTGACGGCTGGCAGCCGGGCCCTGGCGCGGGTGGTCGACAATCTGGAGTGGGTGACGGACCGAGTCGACGGCAATACGGGCGCTGCTCTTGCCGAAACGAAGGACCCCGCCGTCGAGGTGTTGCGTTCCTGTGCGAGCGTGCTTGATGTTTCCCGCGTCTCGGAGCGCGCAACGGACCGCGCAGAACTCGAGGTCGCGCTGGCAGAGCTGCGCTCGATGGCGCGTGGGCGTCACCGCGAGGACATTGTTGGCGTACTCAGCCAAACTTCCGACGCCTCGGCAGTCGGCGTCGGACGTCAGCTGCTCTACCGACGGACCATCGCAACAGCCATTGGCCTCACTGGCCGAGTCATTGCCGCCGCCGCCGAGGCCGACGCGCGCCCGGTATGGGCGCGAGCGCTCGGCCTCCGGCTGCCGCCCAGCGGGGCGGCCGACCGGTTGCTCCCGGAAACCGTTGCCGTCAGGACCATCATCACCGGATTTCTTGCCAGCCGGTCGGTGGCGGCTCGCAACGCCGTGCGCACCGGGGTCGGGCTGGCGTTGGCCGTGGCAGCTACCCACCTGTTTCCGGTGCAACACGGATTCTGGGTCGTGCTGGGCGCAATCGTGGTGATGGGCAGCAGCGCGTTGACTACCGGGACGAAAGTTGTTCGGGCCGTGGCCGGTACCGCTGTCGGGGTCACCCTGGGCGCCGGCCTGATCGCGGTTGTCGGTGTCGCGCCGGCGGTGCTCTGGACGCTGCTTCCGATCGCAATTTTCGCGGCGGCCTACGTTCCGCGGGTCGCCTCATTCGCCGCCGGTCAGGCGGCGTTCACGATGACCGTGCTGATCATCCTCAATCTGATCGTTCCGACGGGGTGGCGGCTCGGTTTGGTGCGAATCGAAGACGTCACGGCGGGCGCGGCCGTCGCCGCCGTGGTCTCGGTGCTGCTGTGGCCAAGGGGTGCGACAGCATCGGTATCCGCTGCGATCGACACCGCGATCGATCTCGGTTCGCGTTATCTGCGGGCCGCGGTGCTACGCGCGACCGGCGGCGCCTCGGAGGAGACGGACGTCAGCGTCACTGCCCTGAGTCATGATGCACTGGTGGCCGGTCGAACCGTCGATGATGCTGTGCGTCAATATCTTTCGGAAATCGGCAGCGAAGCCGACCCGCGTGACCCGATGGTACTGGCGGCCAGTCGCGCCGTCCGATTGCGCAACGTGGCAGACACCATCGCCGATATCAAATCCCCGCCGCCGCCCTCGGTATATCCGCGGGCACGCGCTGTTCTGGATGCCCATGCCGACTCGGTCTGGGCACGATTCGTTGGTGTCACCGAACAGACCTCGGGTTCGATCAGTGACGAATTCGTGCTCGCGTTGCGCGCGGAATCCACCGGAGACGAGGCGTCCGTCAACGCCGCGCTGCCCCTGCTGACAATCGCCGCCAACCTCGGAGAGCTTGAGTCGATCTACCCGACTCCGACCATCACCGCCGCGGCCACGAGCTGAATTCCGTTCTGGCGTATCACGACGGCTGCACTGATGGCCACGTGGCTGAATGGAACGTATCGAGGTGGTTCCCAGGACGATATGCCGTCACAACGCCATCGCGTACGGGGCCCGTTGCGGACGATCGACGACGTCGCCGAACCTTCTGGAAGATCCCAATTAGGTTCCTAGGCCATCCCAGGACCGGTGTCGTTCTTCGAATACGACCGGTAGCGGGCGATTTTGCCCGACTCGACATCGGTGAGCCGACCGTCGGACGCGCACGTACCTGTGCCCTCAGGACGTGGCAGTGCGAACGCCTCGGTGAGCCACTCCCCGATGGTCTTGACCAACACGGTGCGGTTCTCCCGCTTGACGATCGCGTGCCCCTCTTCGTCGAAGATCAGGCACTCGACCCGCCTGCCCAGCTGTTGGAGCGCCTCGAACATCTGCCTGGATTCGCTGGCCGGCACATTGGTGTCGTTGCCGCCGTGCACCAACAGCAGTGGTGCGGTGAGTGTCTCGACCCGCAACAGCGGTGAGAGTCGATCGAGGAGCTCGCGGTCGTTTACGGGATGGCCGTACTTCGGGTACGCCTCGGCTGCAGTCCACGGGTCGGTGTTGCGGTAGAACGTGCCCAGATCGCTCATGCCGCAGATGCTGATGCCTGCGGCGAACAGTTCGGGGTGGAAGGTCAGCGCGGCCTGCGTCAGGTAGCCACCGTAGGACCAGCCGGAGCACGCGATTCGGTCCGCGGCGGCGAGTCCGCGGCCGACCAGAAAGCGGGCGCAGTCGGCGACGTCGTCGATCGCGGCGAAGCGCAACTCCCTGTCATCGGCGTGAGAAAATCTACGGCCGAAGCCGCCCGAACCGCGAACGTTCGGCGCGAGGACGGCAATACCGGCGTCGAGCAGCACGAGGAATATCTCGCTGTACTCAGGGCGGGCTTGTCCCTCCGGGCCGCCGTGCAGGTAGATCATCGCACCGATGGATCCGCCGCCGCGTGGCTCATAGAGCCAACCGGTGAACTCGACGCCGTCCCTGGCGCGCATCCTCACCAGCTGCGGAGGAGGGGCCATCATGCCACCACCGGGCTCGCGGTCAATGCGTTGCCATTCTCGAGACCGCGGGTCGACGAGCTCCACTGTCCGTGGCGTGGACGGGCCCTGCACGGTCATCGCCACCGTCGAGCCGCCAGCGCTGATGCTCAGCTGGCTCGCGACCGGCCCGGGCAGCGGGATCGGCTGACTCAACGTGTTGTCGGCATACTCCAGGATCTGTAACTCGCTGCGGCCATTGATGTTCCACAGCAGCGCTACGGTAGAGAGGTCGTCACTCACTGCGAATTCGTCCAAGTCGTATCCGGGGCGCTCGGCCACTACGTGGTATGACACGCCGTCCTCAGTGACGGTCAACTCCACCAGCCGGGCGTGCTCGGCACCGTTGTCGCTGCGGACGAGGGCGCGCACGTAACCGTGCGTGCTGTTGATCGGATACATCTTTGCCGGATGGTAGAGCTCCATCACCTCGCCATCCAGACCGGAGCGCAGCCGACGGGGGTGGTGGTCGTCGAGGATCACGCCAGCGTCGGTGGTGGAACCGGGATCCGATGGCAAAAGGGCGATTCCAGTCAATCCGTGGAGCATGATCAGCTCGCGGTATCCCCGCGGGCCGACCCGTACGAGCGACGCTCCCGCCCAGGCGTCGATCAGTTTGCCGCCGGACCGGCGGTCCAGCACGATGGTGGTGCCGTCCGCAGGATTGATCAGGCATGAGCTACCGATGCCGTCCTGCCCGGTGAGGATGACCGCCACCTGACTGCCGTCCCAGCCGATCAACTGAGCCGTGCCCTCCGGAGAATCGGTGGGCCAGTAGTCGATGCGACGGGCGTCGCGGTCGTCGGGATCGGTTGTCACCACCCAGATCTGGGTGTGTGTGATGCTCAGAGGCGCGACCTCGCAGGCCAGCCAGTGACCGTCGGCGGAGTGAATGACCTTGGTGACTGGGCCTTCGACGGGCAGCTCCACGTCGCGTGATGAACTGGCGCGCCAACCGCGCAGGAAGCGCTGCACGGCGCGCGGGTAGCCGCCGTCGTCGACGAGGTAGGCAAACGCTGTCGCATCCGGTGACAGCGATGCTCCGTAAGTTGCGCGAATCTGTTGCGCCACCGCGTCAACACTCTTCCATGCTCTGCAGCCACATCTCCAGCACCGCCAATTGCCATAAGGTGTTGGCGCCCAAAGTGGTCCGCGTATCGTTCGGTGCGGCCAGAAGCCTGTCCAGAGTTTCCCTGCGGTAGAGGCCACGTGACCGCGCGGCGTCGTTGGTCAGCGCGTCGCGGACCATGTCCATGATCTCGCCGTGCAGATGACGGATGCCCGGCACGGGAAAGTACCCCTTGGTGCGGTCGACGACCTCGGCGGGCAGCAACGCCCGCGACGCATCCTTGAGCACGCCCTTGCCCCCGGACGCAAGCTTCAGCTCGGCGGGGCAGGTGGCGACGAGTTCCACGAAGTCGTGGTCGAGGAACGGCACCCGAGCCTCCAGCCCCCATGCCATCGTCATGGTGTCGACCCGTTTGACCGGATCGTCGACGAGCATGACCTGGGTGTCCAGCCGCAGCGCCGCGTCGACGGCGGTCTCGGCGCCCTGGCAGCTCTGGTGATCCCTGACGAACTCCCAACTCGGATCTTCCTCGGCCACAGCGTATTCGGGAGCGAAGATGTCCAAAACGTCGGCGTGGCCCCGGTCGAAGAACACCTTGGCGTACGCCTCGGTCGTCTGCGCGCGGGCGACGTTGGCCAGCGGCGGGTACCAGTCGTAGCCGGCCAAGATCTCGTCCGCGCCCTGGCCGGACTGCACCACCTTTACCGACTTGCTGACCTCCTCGGAGAGCAGATAGAAGGCCACGCAGTCGTGACTGACCATCGGCTCACTCATCGCGGCGATCGTCTTCGGTACGGCGGGCAGCAATCGGGCACTGTCGATGTGGATGCGGTGATGATCGGTGCCGAACGTCTTGGCCACCAGGTCGGAGTAGAAGTACTCGTCTCCGGACTCGTCGCCGACCGAGTCGAAGCCGATCGAGTAGGTGGCCAATCCGTGCTGTCCGTGCTCGGTCAGGAGCGCTACGACGATCGACGAGTCGATACCACCCGACAGCAGTACGCCCACCGGCACGTCCGCGACCATGCGCCGCACCACCGCCCTGCGCAGAGCCTCCATCAGCCCGTCCTGCCAGTCGCGATCGCTCCACGAGGCGCGT
>NZ_JAVROT010000556.1:0-24951 GCF_032162605.1 Mycobacterium sp.
CACGACCGCGCCAAGGAACTCACGCATGGTCCGCTGGAACAGTTCCGCCTCTTCGACCTGTGGTGAGTGCCCGGACTTCTCGAAGACGACCAGCTTCGCGTTCGGCAGGAGCGAGGCGATGGTCTCCGACGACGAAACCGGGGTGATCCAGTCCGCGCGGCCCACCGTGACCAAGGCCGGGCAGGTGACGGCAGGCAGGTCCGGCTTGATGTCGTAGGCCGGTGCGTTGTGCTGGAAGCACCAGTTGTGCGCCTCATGCCGGTAGATCCCGGCCTCGACCCTCGCGGCGGCCACGACCGGGTTGTAGTCGAAGTCGTACAACGGGATCAGCTCGGCCCAGCAGGCCTGGAGATCGGCGTCGTCGCGGATGTTGCCGCTCCAGTAACGGTCGAAGTTCTCCCAGTTCACCTCGACGCGGGTCTGGTTGCGCGCGTTCTCCCGCGCGACGGCCAGGTTGCGGCGATCCGGCGAGGTGTCGCGCAGGATCATCGCGCGCACCCGGCCGGGATAGGCGATGGCGTACTCCATCGCGATGAACCCGCCGTAGGACCCGCCCGCGACGACGATCTGCTCGGCTCCGGTCCACTCGCGCAATCCCTCGACGTCCGCGGCCCACTGCGCGTGCGAGTAGGGCGGCACGCCTTCGCTCAGGCCGCACCCGCGCGCGTCGAACACCACCACACGAAACTCGTCGGCGAGCGGGCCGAAGGTGGCCTTCGGCTCGGCCAGCGACCCGATGCCACCACCGCCGTGGTGCGCGATCAGCACGGGCGCGCCCGGCGGTCCGAGCACTTCGACGTTGAGGCGGACGCCGTTGATTTCCACGAACATCTGCACTCCTACAGGTGGTTGCCGGGGTCCCAGCTGGACACGATCTGGTCGAGCACGTCGAGCGGGACCGCACCGTTCCCGAGCAGGACGCCGTGAAAGGCACGGATGTCGAACCGCGAGCCGAGCCGCGATTCCGTGGCGGCCCGCAGGCGCCGGATCTCGAGGCGGCCGATCATGTACGCCAGCGCCTGTCCCGGCCACGCGATGTAGCGATCCACCTCGTTGCGGATGTTGGCGGCCGTGCTCGCGGTGTTGTCGATCATGAACTGCGCCGCCCGCTGCCGGGACCAGCCCCGCTCGTGCATACCGGTGTCGACCACCAGCCGGCAGGCCCGCAGCGCGTCGAACGAGAGCATGCCCAGGCGTGCGAGATCCGATGTGTACAGACCCATCTCGTCGGCCAATCGCTCGCTATAGAGGCCCCACCCCTCGACGTACGCGCATACTTCGGCATCCAGGAAACGCCGGTACTCGGGCAGACCGGTCAACCGCTGCGCGGACGCGATCTGCAGGTGATGGCCCGGCGTGCTCTCGTGAAAGGCCAGCGCCTCGTACTCGTAGGCGAATCGCTCCTCCGGATCGGTGGTGAGCACGCAATGCGCCCCGGGCCGGGATCCGTCGGCGGCCGGTGGCCGGTAATGCGCGAGCGCGGCGTTGCCGGCCTCGATCGGGTTGATCTCCTCGATGACGCAGTCCGCGATGTCGTAGGCGGGAAACCACTCGTCACGGACTTCTTCCGCGCGGCGCAGCGCCTCGGTGACAGTGGCGACGATCTCGCCACTGTCCCGGAATCTCAGCGACCGGTCCTGCCGCAACCGGGCCACGATCTCGCCGAGGTCGGTCGTGCCGAATACCCGGCCACCGAGTTCGGCCCATTCCGGCCGCAGTTCCGCGAGACAGTCCAGCCCTATCCGGTGGATTTCCTCCGGCGTGAGATCGGTGGTGGTGTGCCGCCGGACCGCGGCGCGATAGCCTTCCTCGCCGCCGGGCACGAACCCGACGCCGACCTGGTCATCGGGACGCGCCACCGGCAGCAGTTCGTCCCCGAGACCGATGAGCAGGCGCCGTAGCGCGGGACGGACGGACTCCACGACGATTTCCGCCGCGCGGGCCTTGCTTCGGGCCGCGTCCACGTCGGCGGGAAGCCGCGGGCTCAGGAGCGCGTCCTCGGTGAGGCTCGCCGAAAGATGACCGGTGAGCTGATTGATGGCCTGCCCGACACTGGCCCGGGTCGGTATCCGGCCGTCCCGCGCGGCCTCCCGGTAGCGATCGAGAACCGCGTCGACGTACGCGGGCAGGCCGCTCAGCCGCCGCAGATACTCCTCGACGTCTCCGGCATCGCGCAAGGGTGCGGCCGGGACCGCCATGAACATCATTCCCTGCGGCGAGCCGTAGCCATCCGCAGACGCGCCCGTTTCCCAGAGCCCATGCTCGAGATCCGAGCGCTCGGCGCGAACGAAGCGTTCGAGCACCGCGTGGTTGATCCGATCGGCCGGGTTCAGCCCCTCGGGCTCGATGCGCCGCAACCGCCGTTCGAGGTCGGCGAGCGTCGCCGAGTGCGCGCCGGAACCGGCCCGGCTGGGGTCGGGCACAAGACCGTCGAAACCGGGAACACCCAGCATTGTGGCGTTGAACGGGTCGGCCGCGTGCTTCGCCTGGAAGTACTCCGCGCTGAGCCGGGCGAGTTCCTCGCTGGGCGCGGTCATGCCCAGATCTCGGCAAGAGCACACTGGATGTTGCCGCCCAGCACGGCAGCGATTTCCTTGTCGGAAAAGCCTTTCCGCACCAGCCAGTCACAGATGTTGCCGAAGTTCTCGGTCGGGTTCTCCAGCCCGTCCACGTACGCCACCTTCTCGTGGGACGGCCCACCGCCCGGCCGCTTGAGCAGATGCCCGAAGACGGTGTGCAGGCCGACATGGTCGCCGTAGAGGGTGTCCGGGCCGAACGCGACGTGCTCGATGCCGACCAGGTCCACGCAGTATCGGAAATGGTCCATCACGGAGAGGATGTCGTGTCGTGGGTGATCATGCGACAACGTCGTGTGCGGCGCGGCGGACATCCCGATCACGCCCCCGGTTTCCGCCACGGCCCGCAGCACGTCGTCCGGCTTCATCCGTGGCGTGTCCCATACCGCGCGAGCTCCGGCGTGCGTCATGAACACCGGACGTTCACTGGCGGCGCAGGCGTCCAGCCCGGTCCGGTCCGAGGAATGCGAGATATCGATGGCCAGCCCCAATTTGTTCATCCGGGTCACGGCTCGGCGCCCGAAGTCGGTCAGGCCGCCGTCAGTCGTCTCGTTCAGACCGCTGCCCAGCGCGTTCGAGTCGGAATAGGCGATCCCGATCTGGCGCAGCCCGAGTCCATAAAGGACGTCGAGCCGGTCGATCTCGTTCTCGATTGGGGTCGACGCCTCCAGCCCGAACAGCAGTCCGACCTTGCCGGACCGGTGCGCGTGGTCGATGTCGGCCAGCGTCCTGATGACGATGACGTCGTCCTGGTGCGCGATGTCCGCCTGCCGCATGCCCAGATCCGTGATGATGTCCAGCCAGCGCCATGGCGCATTGCCGGTCACGCACGCGGTCCCGTCCATCATGTTGTCGAACACCACGGTCATCCCCGAGGCCATCAGCCCGGCGAACGCCGTGTGCTGGCGTCCCGTGCGGTTGTATTCCGGGGTGTGCCGCATATCGCTGGGGAAGCGGACCGGATGATCGTGCAGGCTGATCACGATGTTGTCGCGCAACAACCGGGCGGCGCGTGCTGCCTCGTCTTCGGTCAGCTCGCCGGAATACGGGGGAACCCGCCCGAACTCCGGGGCCAAGTCGAAAACGGGCAGGTCGGCACTCGGCGTGAGATAACCGTAGGACTGGTACTCGCTCATCGGCCCAACCGGTGCGGGCCGTCGGCGAGCAGGCGCCACAGTTGTTCCCAGGCCCGCATTCCCTCCCGCAGCCGGGAGATCCGCATGAACTCGTTGGGAGCGTGCAGGTTCTCGTCGGCGGTGGAGAAGGAGAAGAAGAGCGTCTTCGCCCCCAGCACCTCCTCGAACAACGCCGTCGCGGGCAGCGTCCCGGCGATGACCGCGAGCAGGACGTCCTGCTCCGGGTACACCTCCTCCAGAGCCGCGGTCGCCGCCCGGATCGCCGGGTGGTCGGCGGGAATCGTGTACGCCGGAACCGCACCCTCGTCCGGGTCGACGGCGATCCGGACGCCGGTGAGTTTCTGTGCGAGCACGTGGTCGGTGATCGCCTGCAGCACGCGTTCCGGGCGCTGCCCCGGAACCAGCCGGCAGGACACGTGCCCGGTCGCGACATGCGGGATGACGGTGTACTTGCCGCCGGCCGTGATCCCGTTGATCTCCAGCGTCGGCCGCTCCCACAGCCGCTCCAACGTGCTGTAGCCGGCTTCGCCGAAAACCTGGTCCAGACCGAGGCCTGCCCGGTAGGTGTCTTCGTCGAAGGGCACGGCCGCGATTTCGGACCTGCGCTCGGCGCTCAGGACCGGAATGCCGTCGTAGAAACCGTCGGCCGCCACCCGGCCGTCGACCGAATGCAGCGAGGCCAGTATCTCGCTCAATGCGTGGACGGGATTGGCCACCGTTCCACCGAACCGTCCGGAATGCAGGTCGCCATTCGCGCCGGTGACCTCGATATTCATCGTCAGCAGGCCCTTGGACGCGATCGACAGGGACGGCTCGGTCGGTCGCCACATCGCGCCGTCGGCGGAGATCACCAGGTCGGCAGCGAGCTCCTCGGCGTGCTCGCGCAGGTATTCCGGTAGGTGCGGGCTGCCGATCTCCTCCTCACCCTCGAAAAGGAACTTGATATTCAACGGCAGCGCGCCCTCCTGCTCGAGGAAGGCCTGAGCAACCTTGAGCACGATGAACACCGGGCCCTTGTCATCGCTGACACCCCGGCCACGGATCACGTCCCCGTCGACGGTGAGCTCGAACGGCGGGGTCCGCCACTCGGAGAGGTCACCGGTCGGCTGCACGTCGTAGTGTCCGTAGACCAGGATCGTCGGCGCTCCGGGGGCCTGCAGCCAGTCGGCCCGGACCACGGGATGACCGGTCGTCGCCACGACTCGGCCGGCGGCGAACGACAACTGCGCCGAAAGCCATCCGGCGGCGGCCAGCATGGTTTCCGCGGTCGCGTCCCGGCTGACGCTCGGGACCGCGACATAGCCGGCGAGCTCTTCGAGGTACTCGGCATCGGTCGCATCAAAAGAGAGCATGTCCACCATCAATCGAAATAGTCTGGCCGGAGATCCAGGATGAGGCCTCCGAGACGAAGAACCGGACGCCGTGGGCGATGTCCTCCGGTGCGCCGAGCCGGCGTACCGCGATGCGTTCCAAGAGTGCGGCCTGACCCTCCTCGCCGTAGCTGTCCCACTGATCGATCGTCGTGGGATTGGACAGCACAAAACCGGGCGCGATGCAGTTGACCGTGATGCCGAAGCGGCCGAGTTCGTGCGCCATCTGGCGGGTGAAGCCGATCTGCCCGGCTTTCGCGCTCGCGTAGGCCTGGATTCCGGTCAGGCTGACGCTGCGGCCCGCGCCGGAGGCGATGTTGACGATGCGGCCCCAGCCCCGTTTCTTCATTCCCGGTGCGACCGCCCTGGTGCAGAGGAAGGTACTGGTGAGATTCGCCGCGACCACGGCCGACCACTGCTCGTCGGTGATCTCGTCGATCGGGTGATGCGTCTGGCCGACGACCCCGCCCGCATTGTTGACAAGGATGTCGACCTCGCCGATCCCGGCGAAGAAATCCGCTACCGCGGCGGAATCGGTGACGTCCACAGTGTCCTTGTCGATCCCGCGCACCTCCAGCCCGTCCGCCTCGAGGGCAGCCGCGATGGCCGCTCCGATCCCTTGTGCCGTCCCGGTCACGACGGCCAGCCTGTCCGCGCTCACGATTGCCGCCATCCCTTCTCCAGCAGTTCGCGGACCTCGGCCACGCCCGCGTCCCACACGACCTGCATGTCCTCGTCACTGCGCTGGTAAGCCCCGCCGAGGCTGCCGTCGGGCGCTAGTTCCTTCATCTCCTGTGGAGTCAGCGTGTTCATCAGCGCCCGGGGCAGCACCGGCGCGCTGCCAGCGGGAATGTCGGCTCCGGCGACCCTGGTCCACGGGAAGTTCTCCAGCCACGAACCGTGGTATTGGTCTTCATCGAACCGGCTGGCGGCCGCGGCGGTCCGCGGCGCGTTGTACCAGCTGTGGAACAGGACCTGCACCTGCTCGTCGCGTGGCTGACAGATCCACTCCCGGATGAAGCCGGTCACCGGCGCGTTGCCGCCGTGGCCGTTGACCACCGTGATACGCCGGAAACCCTGTCCTGCCAAGCAGTCCAGCAGGTCCCGCAGCACTTCGAGATAGGTGGTCATCCGCAGGCTCATGCTGCCCGGGTACTGAGTGAAGTAGGGAGCCATCCCGAAGGGCAGGACCGGTAGCACCGGGATTCCCAGCGGCTCGGCCGCCTCTGCCGACACCCGCTCGGCCAGCAGCGCGTCCGTACCCAGCGAGAGATATCCGTGCTGTTCGGTAGAACCCACCGGAAGCACGACCCGATCGTCGTGTTCGAGGTAGGAGGCGATGGTCATCCAATTGCTGTCGAAAACCCGCATCGATCCTCACATCCCTGTTGTTGTGCAGCAGCGTTTGGCGCTGAATGCGCGATTTATCTCGCTCGGCGACCTGTAGCCTGTCCGCCATGCCGCCACGTCGACGAGCCCGGACCACCGTCTCGCCCACGCCCCTGGGCAGCCTGTCCTCGCCGCTGGGCAGCCTGATGGACGTCGCGCCGGAGCAGTCCCCGGCCGTGCCACTGGACGATGTGGACCGTCAGATCCTCGTTTTGGTCAGCCAGGATTCCCGGCGCTCCCAGCGGGCGCTGGCCCGCGAGCTCGGCATGTCCGCCCCGGCGGTCGGGGACCGTATCGCGCGGCTCGAGCGCCTCGGCGTCATCCGAGGCTATGGCGTGCGCGTGGACTGGAGTGCGGTGGGCTATCCGATGACGGTGTATCTGACGATCACCGCCGCGCAGGGCTACCAGCAGGCGACCATCGTCGAGCAGATCGAGGGCGTTCCCGAGCTGGAGGCCTTGGACGTCGTCACCGGCGCGATCGACATGCTCGCGCGGCTCCGGGTCCGCGACCACGCCCATCTGCGGCAGTTGCTCAGGCAGATCTGGGAGATCGAAGGCGTGCAGCGCACCGAGACCTTGCTGAGCCTGGTCGGGCTCGAGCCGAAGAACGTGGTGGCCGAGTTGCTGTCGAAACCGGTCTGAGTGGGTCATGGCGAGACCGCCATGAACGGCCGGGCCGCGGTGATGGCTGCCACCCGGGTCATCTCGTTGCCGACGATCATCAGCCCTTCATCGACTCCCATGCCCGGCTTGGCCAGGATCTGGCCTGCCGCGCATGCCATCGCGAGATGCGCGGTGACCTGGGCCGACCGTTCGGTTTCGTTGCATGTCCCGCCGCAGTAGGCGAAGAGTCCCCGGTCGCGAACGAGCAGCAGCGCCTCGGCGGTGTTGGTGATCCCGCCGAGGTCGGGGGTCTTGACGTGGATCACGTCGGCGGCGTCGTGGTCGACGAACAGTTCGATGTCTTCGAGCGTGTTGCACCACTCGTCGACGGCGATCTTCACCGGTGAGCCGAGCTGTTTCAGCGCGGTACGGAGCCGGACGTAGGTGGCCACCTGGGCGTCCCGGCTACCGGCGTCGATCGGATGCTCGATGACCAGCTCGTGCGGCGCCGCGATCTCCGCGAGGCGGGCGAGATAGGCGGCCACCGCATCCACATCACCGTCGAAGATCTGTCCGATGGTGCCGTAGGTATCGAAGTACAACCGTGGCACGTACGCGCTGTCGGTCCTGAGCTCGGCGATCCGGCCGACCAGCCAGCATACGTAGTCCTCGAACAGCTCGCCCTGCCGGCCCACCAGGGGACCGACTTGGTTGATCAGGCCGTGCGGCAGCGCGTCCACCCGCTTGAGAATCATCTTGTCCACGCCGGTGTACCGGTCTTCGCCGCATTGGGCGAATATCGGTACCGGCCGGAGGTCGGCCCCGGTCGCGTACTCGTCCCGGACGACCTCGGCCATGGTCAGCCGCTGGCTCTTGGCGACCGCGTCGAGCACGGCTTGCGTTACGCCGTAACGGATCGCGCTGTGCAGCGGGTGGTCGTCCACGCGGTCGGCGAGGTCACGGAACGAGGTGAGCTCGGCGCCGACCAGCAGCGGCGTGAGGTGATCCCCGATGTCCCGGCGGGCCGACTCGGCGCTGAACACCGGATCCCGGCCACCGGCGCCGCTGTACTGCACCGCGGCGCAGTCGCCGTGTGCGACCGAACCGTCGTCGAGCAGCAGCAACACCGACAGCGCCTCACCGGCCTGCCGGATCGCGGCGAAGCCGGGGGTGAGGGGAGTGCCGTCGTAGCCGAACCCGTCGTGCGCGGCCCCGGCCCTGATAGCAGCTTGATCATCGGCGAAGAACCCGGTGCGGACCGGCTCGGTGAGCACCTCGACGATCTTCATTCGACGAGCCCGCGACACAGCAGCACGGCGGTGACGAACGTCTGGTAGATCCACAGTGGATCGTCGCCGATGATGCTCGCCGACAGGTCACCGGTGCGCTTCACGCCGGCAATGCGACTGGCCAGCTCGCAGTAGTCGCTGGTGCGGAAAAAGATTTCCAGCGTGGCGGGCAGGCTGATGTCCACCTGCTTCGCGTCCGCGAGCTCTGCCAACGCGGATTGCGCCCGCTCGCGGATCA
The DNA here is from genome assembly GCF_032162605.1 of Mycobacterium sp. Taxonomy (GTDB): domain Bacteria; phylum Actinomycetota; class Actinomycetes; order Mycobacteriales; family Mycobacteriaceae; genus Mycobacterium. The sequence goes on from NZ_JAVROT010000556.1 coordinate 8,604, forward strand.
GGTCCTTTGCCACGTCCGGATGCAGCGCTTCCGCGGAGAACCGGGTGATGGACCGTTTGACCACCGCGGTCTTGATCCCCGGGCAGAACCGCTCGGTCTCCTCCGCCGTCGTGGTGTCGCCGGTGACGAGCACGATCGGCACCTGGTAGGCGCTGGCCACCAGCGAGTTGATGCCCGCCTCGCCCGCGACGGCGTCGTTGATGCGGACCTCCGCGAACGCCGCCGGAAAGTAAGTGTGCGACAGGACTGAACCCTTGCTGCCCATCGAACCGTGATAGGACACCAGGAAGATCGCGTCGAAACTCGCGTCGAGACCTTGCATCATGTACATCGGCTTGTACCGGCCGGACAAGTAGCTCGCACGTCCGGCGAGGGCGTCCGGCTTCAGGTTGGCCATCTTGGAGTGCGCGTCGTTGACCAGGAATTCGGTGGCGCCCGCGGCCATCGCGCCCTCGATGGCCGCGTTGATCTCCCCGGTCAGCAGGCCGGTGTAATACGGGTACTGGGATCCGCCGACGCGGCATTGGTCCCAGTCCACGACTCCCGCCGTACCCTCCATGTCCGAAGAGATGAAGATCTTCACAGCACACTCCTTGGATGGAATTCGGGTTCCGTCGAGGTTTTCGACATGACCACGTAAACCGAACCGGACTGTCCCGCCGCGGCGCCGTGGCGCCCGTCCGGGGTGAGCGCGAGGCAGCGCAATTCCGCCCGGAATTCGTCGGGCAGGGTCGCCGCGTCGGCGAGCATTGCCAGGCACGCTTCGGCAGGCTCCAGCCCACGCGCGAGATCGGCGACGATGGCGCGGGCGCCGACCGCGCGCATGCTCAACTCGCCGCGACCGGTACAGGCCGCGCCTCCGTGGCGCATATCGGCGTAGTTTCCCGTGCCGGGCAACGCGGAATCGCCAACCCGCCCGGGGTATTTCCAGGGATAGCCGCTGGTGGACACACCCACGACCAGCTCGCCCGAGGAGTCCAGCGCCAGAATGTTGATGGTGCCCCAAGGTCCGTCGTGCGGGGCGAAGTGGTTGACCAGTTCCAGCGCGGTCTCGCGGTAATGCGCGTCGCCCTTCTGTGCGGCGGTCCGTTCGCCTTCGACGGATTCGACCGACGGTGCCAGCGCCGAATGGAACAGCTTCTTCGCCTCGTCGGTCAGCAGTTCCGCGCGCTCGAAACCGTGCTCTTCGGCGAATAGTTCGGCTCCGGCGCCGACGAGCAGGCTGTGCTGCGGCAGTCGCTCCAGCACCGCGCGTGCGATCGAGATCGGGTTGGGAAAGCCCTTTACCGCACCGACCGCACCGAAGGCCCTGGTCGAACCGATCATCAGGGACGCGTCCAGTTCCACCACGCCCTGGGCGTTCGGCAGGCCGCCGGTCCCGACGTAGTGATCGTCCACATTGTCCTCGCACCGGCGGAGCCCGGCTTCGACCGCGTCGAGCGCGGAACCGCCGCTGGCAAGGATCTCCATAGCGGCGGGCAGCCCGGCTTCGCTGCGCTCACTGCCGATCACGATCGGGCCGCTCATGCGATCACCCCGGTGTCGCGGGCCGGCACATGGACGCAGGCGGCCGACCGGCCGGGGTCACGTGGATCGTGGAGCAACTCCGGTTCGGCCGCGCACTCGGCCACCACGGACGGGCAGCGGTCGAGGTAACGGCAGGGGCTGGTGCCGGCGGCTGCCGCGGACATCGTGACCTCTTCTCTACTACCGCTCTCCGCGACCGCAGGGCCGCTGTCGGTCCCGGCCGGCTCATCGGTGGTGACGAGGCGGGGGACCGAGCCGATGAGCAATCTGGTGTATGGGTGAACGGGATCGTCGAACAGGGTGTCGGTGTCCCCGGTCTCGACGATGCGACCGCGGTACATCACCGCGGTCCGGTCGCTGATCTGCCGGACGACAGCCATGTTGTGCGACACGAAGATGACCGACAGGTCCAGTGTTTCCTTCAGGTCAGTGAGGAGGTTGATGATGTTGGCCTGCACGGAAACGTCGAGTGCGGACACCAGTTCGTCGGCGATCAGCACCTTGGGCTCGAGCGCCAAGGCGCGTGCGATGCCCACGCGTTGCCGCTGGCCGCCGGAGAACTGCCGTGGCCGCTGCCCCAGTGCTCGCTCGGGCAGCCCGACCAGCCGCATCAGTTCGCGGCAGCGCCCGGCGACCTCGTCGCGCGGGACCAGCTTGTGGAACCGAAGGAGTTCCGACAGCGTCTGCCCGACCGTCATTCGCGGGTTCAGGGAACTGTAGGGGTCTTGGAACACCATTTGCAGGGCGCGCTGCTGGGCCCTGGTCCGGCGAGCAGGCAGCTCCGCGCCCTCGTACCGGATCACACCCGCCGTCAGCGGGTGGAGACCCACCAGGGATCGTGCCAAGGTGGACTTCCCGCAGCCGGACTCGCCCACCAGTCCGAGTGTTTCTCCTTTGTGCAGAACCAAGTCCACCCCGTCGACGGCACGGTTCGCCGCGGGTTTCCTGCCGAAGAGCCGGTCGGTGACCGAGACCGGCGAAGTGAAATGCCGGGCCAGGTCTTCGACCGAAAGAATCTCGTTTCCCGCCATTACCGCTGACCTGCCCCTTCCGCTGTGATCATCACGGGCCAGCTCTCCGCGGTGTCGACCCGCTGGCACGCGCTCAGGCCGCTCGCGGTCGCCACGGGCACCGGCTCCTCCTGGCGGCAACCGTCCAGCACGAACGGGCACCGGGGCGCGAACGAGCATCCGGTGACGTCTTCGGTGAGGTCCGGTGGCTGCCCGGAGATGGTGAGCAGCCGGGTGACCCGGCGGTCCGGGTCGGGCACCGATCGCAGCAGGGAGAACGTGTACGGGTGCCTAGGGGCGGTGACAAGGTCCAGCAGTGCGCCGGATTCCACGATCTTGCCCGCGTACATGACGTAGAGCCGCAAGCAGATTTGGCTCACCACCGCGAGATCGTGGCTGACCAGCAGGAGCCCGACATGCTCTTCGCGCTGGAGTTGCCGCAGCAGACCGAGGACCTGTGCCTGGATCGTCACGTCGAGCGCGGTGGTCGGCTCGTCGGCGAGGATCAGCCGTGGCTTGGTCGACAGCGCGATCCCGATACAGATCCGCTGCCGCATTCCGCCGGACAGCTCGTGCGGGTACAGCTCATAGCGACGCTCCGGCTCGGCTATGCCGACCTCGGCCATCAGGTCGACGGCGATCGCCTTGGCCTCGCTCCGCGATTTGCCGAGCTTGCGCCGGGGAGCCTCGGCGATCTGGTCGCCCACCCGCAGCACAGGATTCAGTGCGGTCAGCGAATCCTGGAAGACCATGCTCATGGCGTCGGTCAATCGGCGGCGCAACCGTTTCGCCGGGAGCCCGGTGACGTCTTCGCCGTCGATCAGCACGGTTCCCGAAGTGATCCTCGCCGGCTGCGGCAGCAGACCCAGCAGAGCGCGCAGCGTAAGGCTCTTGCCGGAGCCGGATTCGCCGACCAGGCCGACCGACTCGCCGCCGCCGACCGACAACGACACCCCGCGGACGGCGTGCAACCGCCCGTGTGGCACCGGGATCTCCACGTTCAGGTCGCGGACCTCGAGCAACGGGGCGGTCATCGGTTCGCCTTGTCTACGATGCCGTCCGCGATCAGCGCCAGCGCCAGACCGGTGAGCACTACCGCCAGGCCCGGAATCGTGGACATATACCACTTGGTCAAGATGAACTGCTGCCCTTCCTGGATCATCGTTCCCCAGTCCGGGGTCGGCGGGGGCACGCCGAGGCCGAGGAAACCGAGTGTCACGATCGCCAGCAGGGTGAGCACGATGTCGCTCATCGAGAAGAGGAACGCCTGCAGGATCACGTTCGGGAGCAGATGCCGGAGAAGGATGCGCCAGGTCGGCAGGCCGCTGGCTCTGGCCGCCATGGCGTATTCCTGTTCCTTGGCGATCAGCACCTGGCCGCGCACGATGCGGCAGTAGGCCACCCAGCCGACGAGGGTGATCGCGGTGTAGATGCTCGACGTCCCCGGCCCCATCGCGAAGACGAGCGCGATGACCAGTACCAGGAACGGAAACGCGATAACGATGTCGACGACGCGCCCGATGATCGCGTCGGGCCAGCCGCCGAACCAGCCCGCGATCAGCCCGATCAGGCTGCCGAGGACGAACGGCGAGACGACAGCAAGCACCCCGACCTGCAGGTCCACGCGGGCCCCGTAAAGTAAGCGGGACAACACATCGCGGCCGAGCGAGTCCGTGCCGAAGAGATGCCCCGGTGACCCGGGCGCGAGAAACGCGGCGTTGAGATTCTGCTGGATCGGGTCGTAGCTGGTCAGCAACGGAGCGCAGACCGCACACAGCACGATGAGGGCGAACAGGATCAAGCCCGACACCAGTGGCGCGTTCCACCGGCCCCGGCTACGGCGCCAGGGAGCGGCCGCGGGCAGGGCGGGTTCGAGGATCGTCGCGGTGCTCATGCCAGCTTCACCCGGGGATCGAGCACAGCATGCGTCACGTCGGTGAGCAGATTCACCACGACGACCATGATCGCGAAGACCAAAGTGATTCCCTGCACGGTGGGGAAGTCCCTTCCGAGGATGGAGTTGATCATCTGCTGTCCGATACCTGGCAACGAAAAGACCCGCTCGATGACCAGCGTGGAGCCGGTGAGATAGGCGATGTTCACGCCAAGGACGGTGACGGAGGAAACGGACGCGTTGCGCAACGCGTGGCCGAACACCACTCGTGCCGTGCTGATGCCCTTGGCCCGCGCGGTCACGATGTAGTCACTGCCGAGCACGTCGATCATGCTGGCTCGCAGGCTCCGGATCAGGATCGGGGAGAGCGTCAGCGCGATGGTGATGCCGGGAAGCACGATACTTCGCAGATGGCCGGCCAGGTCGTTGCCGAACCCGCCGACCGGGAACCAGCCCAGTTTCAGGCCGAACACCAGGATCAGCATGATGCCGAGCCAGAACGACGGCAGGCCCAGCCCGACGACCGGGACGGCCCGGATGATGTTGTCGGCCGTCCCGCCCCGCCGTGCCGCCGCCAGCACGGCCAGCGGCACGGCGATCACCAGGGTGAAGACGGTTCCCGACACCAGGAGCCAGATCGTCACCGGGAGGCTGGTGGAGATCAGACTGCTGACCGAACCGTCGTACACAAAGGAATAACCGAGGTTGCCCTGCAGCAGGTGCCCCATGAAGGTTAGGTACTGGCTCCACAATGGCTGGTCCAGCCCGAGTTGGGCGCGCAGGGCCGCGACGGCCTGGGGCGTGGCGTGGGAGCCGAGCAGCGTCGCGGCGGGATCGCCGGGGATCAGGCGGATCAGGAAGAACACGACGAGGCTGATCCCCAGTAGCACTGGGATCAGCGACACCAGCCGCCGGAGAATGTAGCTCAGGTACTTCATCGGCTCGGTAGCTCCGCGGATTCCGGTCCTCGCGTCAGAGCGTGACCTCTTCGAGGTGGTAGTAGCCGGTGGGCAACACTTTGAAGCCCCCCAAGCTGCTGCTCTGTGAGTACGGGAAGGGCGAGTAGAACAAGAACCCGAGGACGGCGGCGTCGGCGGCCCGCTGCTGAATCTGGTTGTACAGCATCTGGCGCTTGGTCTTGTCGAACTCCCGCTGCGCCTGGTGGACCAGGTCGATCAGCGCAGGGTCGTTGTAGCCGCTGTCGAACGAGTGCCCGCCCGAATTCGGATCGAGCGCGAACTGCACCAGCTCGTCGGGGTCGGCCAGGTCCATGGTCCAGTACGAGTGCGCTATCTCGTAGTCCATTTTGGTCGTCATGTCGTGCTGGGCGCTCGAATCGACGTTCTGGATGTTCATCGTTATCCCGAGCTCCTTCAGTGAAGCTTGCAGGATCTGTGCGATCGCGGAGTCGACCGAGTCACCCGACATCGCGAGGTAGGTCGTGGTGAAGCCGTTGGGAACACTGGACATCGCCAGCTCCCGACGAGCTTTGTCCATGTCGAAGGTGATCCCCTGGCAGTTTTTGTCGTAGTAGGGCGCCGCGGGCATCATGAACGAGTTCGCGGGCTGCCCGTTGCCGAACAAGATGTTCTTGACCATCGCTTCGCGGTCCAGCGCGAACGAGATCGCGCGCCGGACATGGACGTCCCCGTACGGGCCCCGCGTCTGGTTCATCAGGATGTAGTCGGTCCGGGTCGACGGGAACAAATCGACCTTCATGTTGGGCGTCGCCTTGAGCTGGGCGAGGCTGGAGAACGGCGGTGCCTCGTTGATATGAGCTTGCCCGCCCTGCAGCTGGATCGCCCTGGCGTTGTCGTCCGGTACGACCTTCCAGGTGACCGTGTCGACCGCGGGCTTACCGGGCTGCCAGTAGGCCGGATTCTTCTTCAGCCTGATGAAGTTCCCCTTCTGCCAGGTGTCCCACATGAACGGTCCGGTCGCGATGGGCGCGGCGTAGAAGTCGGCCTTGCTCTTACCGCCGTAGTCCTTGGGGATGACACTGTTGTTGGGACAGCTCAGATCGGCCAGCAGCGGGGCCCAAGGGTACTTAGTGGTCACCACGACGGTGAGGTCGTCGGGAGTGGTGACCTCCTTGATTGCGGAGTTGATGAACTCCCAGCCACCACTGGTCTTGCTCGACTCGTCGATCGAGAACTTCACGTCGGCGGAGGTCAGCGGCGCTCCATTGTGGAACTTCAAGCCAGGCCGGAGTTTCAGCGTGCAGGAGAGGTTGTCCGGCGACATTTGATAGTTCTCGGCCAGCCACGGTTTGACGCCCTGGCCGTCATCGGTCATTGTCACCAAGCACTCGTACATCTGCTGGTAGACCCACAGCGAGGCGTTGCTGAACACGATCGTTTTGTCCATGTCGACCGAATCCTGGGCACGGACGATCACCAGGTCGCCGCCCTTTCCGCCCGAACCGGCCGGCGAGGACGAACCACAGGCGGCCAGCAGCGGCCCGGCCGCGAACGCGCCGACACCCAGAGCACTCAGTTGAAGAAGCCGGCGTCGGCTGATCGCCGGAACTCGGAGCCCGGCGGGAATCGGCGAGGCCGATTGGTTCGGCACAGCGGCATTCTGGTCGGACATGCCAGCTCCTTAACGGGTTTGCGGTTCCGTGGATGTGCTGCCGGGACTCGGCGCAAATCACTGTCCGGTACTCAAGCAGCAGCACGTTTCAGGGAGATTACGCACCAGTTACCTGTCATACGTAAAGTTGAGTGGGAGACTTAGGTCTCGTCCGCAATGAGATCGAAGGCTAGATCACTCCACTCGGTTTGGGTAGTGTCTGTCGCCACCACGCCCTCGGGGCGACCGAGGAATCACCAGAGGCGGCCCATTCATGCGATTGACGATCATCGGCGCCGGCGCGATCGGCGGCACCATCGGCGCTCACCTGGTCCGGGCCGGACACGATGTGCTGTTCTGCGATGCGGATCCGGCACACGTCGAGGCGATCAACTCCGACGGTTTGTCCATCGAAGGCCCGGTTGAGAACTTCACCGTCGCAGCTCGCGCGGTCACACCGGAAAACCTGCCCGATCGCCTCGATCACGTCGCCGTCGCGGTGAAGAGCCACCACACGGGACACGCCGCGGACCTGGTACGTGACCGGTTGGCTCCGGATGGCTATTTGGTCAGTTTTCAGAACGGTTTGACGGCGAAGACGCTTTCCGACGCGGTGGGCACCGAACGACTCATGGTGGGGTTCGTCAACTTCGGCGCGGATGTGCTTGGGCCGGGCCGGATCCTGCAGGGCAACATCGGCACCTTCCGGGTCGGCGAGCTGACCGGCGAGATCAGCCCGCGCCTGCGCGAACTCGCCGATGCGCTGCCCTACGCCGAGGTCACGGCCAACATTGTGGGATTCCTGTGGGGCAAGGAAGCCTATGGCGCGATGCTCTACGCCGGCGCGGTCTCCGGTCTGTCCATTGCGGACAGTCTGGAGGCGCCACGGTGGCGGCCACTCATGCTCGCCGTCGCCGAGGAGGTCCTCGCGCAGGCGCCGGTGAAACCCGAGGGCTTCGATGGTTTCGACCCACAGGACCTGGAAGGTTCGCTCGACCGTCTGGTCGCGTTCAACCGGGCCAGCGCCAAGTCGCACAGCGGCATCTACCGGGACCTGATGGTCCGCCGTCGGAAGACAGAGGTCGACGACCTGCTCCGCGATCTCGCCGGCCCGTTGACGACCTGCACCGGCGAGCTCGTCAAGGCGATCGAGCGGGGGGAGCGCACCTGCGAGGTCGCGAACCTGGAGCTGCTCGCCGCCTATGAACGGGCCGAACGGCTCGGCCGTCCACTGAACGCCGTGGTCAAGTTGTTCCACGCACCCCCGCGGGCGGCGGAGGGACCGCTGCACGGCCTGCAGATCGCCGTCAAGGACATGATCGACGTAGCCGGGCACCCGCGCGGCAACGGCAATCCCGGCTCGATGAGCACCGAACCCGCCGTCGCTGATGCCGAGATCATCTCCAAGCTGCGCGCGGCCGGCGCGGATGTCTTCGCGGCCACGTCCTTGCTCGAGTACGCTGCCGGTGCAGTCCACCCCGACGTGCCCGAAGCGATGAATCCCTTCAACCGCAGGCGAACCGCGGGCGGATCGAGCGGAGGCTCGGCCGCTCTGGTCGGTGCCGGCGCCTGCGCGGTGGCGTTGGGCACGGATACCGGCGGCTCGATCCGGCTCCCCGCCCACTACTGCGGCGCTGTCGGGTTCAAGCCGAGCTATGGCGCGTTGCCGCTCGACGGAATCGAGGCGCTCGCACCGACCCTTGATCATGTCGGCCTGCTCGCGCGCGACGTCACGACGACGATCCAGGTGTTCTCCGCGTTGACCGGCCAGGAGCCGGCACCTTCGCTCGGCGCACTCAGGATCGGTGTTCTTCCCTGGCAACTCGAACACGCCGAGGTCGAACCGGATGTGGCCACGGCGGTCCGCGCGGCGATCGGCCGCCTCCGGGAGGCCGGCTGCGCCGTCGTCGACGTGGATGGATCCGCCTTCGCCGAGCTGGAGGAGACCTTCTCGGACATTCTGCTGTTCGAGGCGTGGCAGGTGCATGATGCGCGGGTCAGCGGCGATCCCGGCCACTACGGACCGGAAACCCTGCGACTATTGCGTTCCGCTGCTGCGGTGAGCAGGGACGACTACGAGACCGCCCTCGCTGGAAGGGCACGGCTGCTGCCCGCCGTGGCCGAGGTCTATGCGGGAATCGACGTGCTGCTGACACCGGCCGCGCCGTTCGTCGCGCCGGTCACCACACCGCCGGTCGACACCCCGCAGGGCGCTGCGGAAGGCCTGTTCACCGGGATCTACAACCTCACCGGCGCGCCGGCACTGGTCCTGCCGTGTGGCTGGAGCGGCGACGGTCTTCCGATCGGGCTCCAGTTGTCGTCCCCGGCCGGCACCGACATGGCTCTGCTCGCCGCCGCCCTTGCGGTGGAATCGATGCTGGGCACCAAAATTCGGCTTTCTGCCGTCAGCTGACCGTGACCTGGCTTCGTGTACTGATTGGACAGGCCGGCGCCGCCGCCGATGATCATGGCTTGCCCGGGTGTGTACAGGCACCATCGTGATGTGCCACACCCGATGCACCGGCCCACCCGCAGGGGACAGGGTGATGCCGGTCCGGATGCCCCAAGGCGCGGGGCAGTGGGCGCACCTGTCCCATTTTCTGGCCAAGCCTGCGGTGTGGCACAAGATCGACCTGGTGCGCGTTCGGGACCGCAAAGCACCCGGCGGCTGGCGGTACTACGCCCATCTGCTGACCCACCAGGGCGGCTACCAATCGGCGGTCATCCGGGCTCGGCGCGCCGCGATCCCGGCTGGCCGGCTCGCCGGCGTCGATGCCAACGTATCCAACCTGGCGGTCGCCTCATTCCCCGATGAGCATCCCGAACAACTGCTCGTTGACCAGATCACCTGCACCGCCGAGCAGCAGAAGGCAGCCACGCGCGCGGCGCGGCGCAGCCGTGCGCGGCAGAAAGCCCTGGATCGGTCGCGGCGCAACACCAACCCCGAGCAGTACCGAACCTCAGCGCGACAACAGAAACGGGCACAGCGCCGCGCCACCAAAGGGTTAGCGGTCAAACAGGTCATCAATCCGGGCGGTGTCCGGGCGGCCCGCGCTGATGGGGTGCCGCTGCGCGGCTACCGCCACGACACACTCTCGGGCGTCGAGCAGGCCCAGCTTCGACATCCGGATGATGACCACCGTCACGTGCGGATGCTCAGCATCCGTGATGGCATTCGAGATGCGTTCTGCCACACCGGAACATCGCACCGTCGAGTCGCAACAGCGCGGTCTGGTCATCGCCGGGCCGGTGCGGGCCTGGCAACTCCTCGCGGGTCACACTGCTGCGGCGGGCGACGCTGCGCAGCGCGAAGAAGGCGCCGCCGAGCACACCGATCTCGACGGCATCGATCAGATCGAAGCAGATCGTCACGCCTGCGGTCAGGACGAAGATCATCGCGTCGGATCTGCTGGGCCAGATAGACCACGCGGAGCAAGAGGATCGAATGCACGATGGCCGACAGCCGCGTCCGGGCGCCGGATCGCACGTTGACCGCGGTACGGGCGATCGCCCCGGTGGCGGGCATGCCGCCGAACATCCCCGAGGCACCGACGCCAGACCCAGACCCACGAGCTCTCGGTCGGGATCGTACGGACCCGTCGGCACCATCGTCGCGACCCGCGCCGACAACAGTGACTCGATCGCAGCCAGCACGGCGATCGCGAGCGCCGCCCCTAGCAGAGGGCGGGCCGCGTCCAGATCTGCGTGCGGAAGCAAGGGCAGGCGGCAAGCAGGGTCCGCTCACCCACCGGAGCCGACCCGCCAAACGCAGAGGGAACCTGTTGCAAGAAGATGATGGCGGCGATACCGAGCGTGTAGCCCTCGATGACCGGCCACCACCGCGGTCACCAGACCTGCGGCGGCGCCGGCGCCGGCGCTGACGCCGAACGCCAGGGCAAGCGGAAGGGCGACCACACCGACCGTCAGACCCGCCAGCACGTCAGGGCGCCAGGAATAGGGCACCTCCGCGTAGTCGGAGCGGCCCGGTAGCAGACGTGCGACACGCCGCGCAATCGTCACGCGTCGCGGTGGAACAGCGGCGGCAGCGAGGCCAGCGCGTCGAACTGATCACGTTGAGCGCCAAGGGTATCGGCCAGGAAGGCGCGTGCAATCACCAGCAACTCCGAGATCTTCGGGTGAGCGAGTTCGTAGCGCACGCCGTTACCGATCCGCTCTCCGGTGATGACGTGATGCCGCCTCAGTACGGCGAGATGCTGGGAAAGCAGCGTCGCCTCGATGTCGGTAGCGGACAAGATCTCGCTGACCAACGTCGGCCGGCCGTTCGCGCTGAGGATCTCCAGAACGCGGATGCGCGCCGGATGTGCCAGTGCCTTGAAGAGATTGGCCTTGATCTCGTACAGCGGCTGTTCCTGCGTGGTGGGGAAACGAGCGGGCACGGGCGCCTCTGAAAAAGATTACGGATTGATGGATTGAGCAATCGCTCAATCGAAGAATAGCAGGGTGCCGAAGATCACCGGACCGTCGACCCGCCGTTACTTGTCGCGCGTGTCGATGACGCGTTGCGCGACGTCGATGAGTTTGGTGTTGCCGTCCTGCGACAGCTGACGAAGCATCGCGAACGCGCGGACGTCGTCGATCTTGAACCGTTCCATGATGATGCCCTTGGCCTGGCCGATGCGGTCACGCGTGGACAGCGCCGATTGCAACTGCTCGCCTTCGCGGCTGGCCAGGATCCCCGCCGCGGCGTGGGCGGCGAGAACCATACCGATGGTCTCCGCCTCGCTGTCCCACCGCTTGGGCTCGTAGCCGAAGAGGTTGAGCGCCCCCGCGGTGCGGTCGGCGGTGTACAGCTTGAACGACAACGCGCTGAGCAGGCCCAGTTCGACGACCCTCGGCGCGTAGTTCGGAAACCGCGGCTCGTCGCGGAAGTCGTCGGTGCGTATCACGATCTCGTCCAGTGCGGCCTGCAGGCAGGGCCCCTCGCCGGTGGTCATCTGCAGATCGTCGAGCGTGAACATCAGTTCGGAGGTCGGCGCGAGGGTTTGGTGGGTTCCGCCCTTGCCGATCAGCAGCACACCGGCGACGTCGACGCCGGGAATCAGTTCCTTCGCGGCGGCGGTGACGTCGACGAGTACGTCGTCGACGTTCCGCAGCGCGATGACCCGCGCCAGCTCCGCCATCCGGACGGCTAGCCCGTGGTTCTGCGCCTTCATCACCTCAATCTTGCCTCGCATCCCCGGTTGGCACGAACGTTTGTGGCCCCCGCCTTCGGGGAAATGCTCGCACACAGGGACGCGCGGTGGTCGACAACCGCACGCACCCAGGTTCCGCCGGTTCAGACTAGAGCCGGTGGGACCGCCTCGTTGCGGGTGACGAATCCTCTCGAGTCACTCTGTTAGTTGTAGTACCGTGCGGTCATGGCTGGTTCGAACGTGTGGATTCTCGGCGGCTACCAGAGCGACTTCTCGCGCAACCTGAGCCGTGAGGGCCTGGACTTCGCGGACCTGACCGCAGAAGTCGTGAACTCGACGCTGCAGGCCGCCAGGATCGATGCGGCCGACGTCGGCGTGGTCCACGTCGGCAACGCGTTCGGGGAGATGTTCGCCGCACAGGGCCACCTCGGCGCGATGCCCGCGAGCGTGGTCGACGGTCTCTGGGATACGCCGTCCTCGCGCCACGAAGCGGCCTGCGCGTCCGGCAGCATCGCCGTTCTCGCCGCCATCGCCGACCTGCGGTCCGGCGCCTACGAGACCGCCCTCGTCGTCGGCGTCGAACTGGAGAAGACGGTGCCCGGCGACACCGCAGCCCGACACCTGGGCGCTGCTGCCTGGACGGGGCACGAGGGCCAGGACGCGAAGTTCATGTGGCCGTTCGCCTTCAGCCAGGTCGCCGACGAGTACGACCGCCGATTCGGCATCGACGAAAGCCACCTGCGGGCCATCGCAACGGTGAACTTCGCCAATGCGCGCCGCAACCCGAACGCGCAGACCCGCGACTGGACGGTGCCGACACCGCTGACCGACGACGACGTGCAGAACCCGATCGTGGAGGGACGGATCCGCCGGTTCGACTGCAGCAAGATGACCGACGGCGGCTCCGGCGTCGTGCTCGTCACCGACGACTACCTGCGCGACCATCCCGACGCCAAGCCCATCGGCCGCATCGAGGGCTGGGGACACCGCACCGTCGGCCTCGGCCTGCGGCAGAAGCTGGATCGCTCGGCAGACGGTCCGTACGTCATGCCGCACGTGCGCGACGCCGTGCTCGACGCCTTCGACCGCGCCCATGTCACGCTCGAGGATCTCGACGGCATCGAGGTGCACGACTGTTTCACCCCCAGCGAGTACCTCGCCATCGACCACATCGGGCTGACCGGTCCCGGTGAATCGTGGAAGGCCATCGAGAACGGCGAAATCGAGATGGGCGGGCGGCTGCCGATCAACCCAAGCGGCGGCCTGATCGGCGGCGGCCATCCCGTCGGCGCCTCGGGGGTGCGCATGCTCTTCGACGCCGCCAAACAGGTCAGCGGCATTGCAGGCGACTATCAGGTCGACGGCGCAAGGACATTCGGGACGCTGAACTTCGGTGGCAGCACGGCCACCACCGTCAGCTTCATCGTCGGCTCAGCCAAGGAGTAAGCCATGCACGTAGACGTAGTCGGCAAGTATCTGTCCACGCTGCCCGAGGACGACGACCACCCGTACCGCACCGGGCCGTGGCGACCGCAGACCACCGAATGGGACGCCGACGACCTGACCGTCGTCGAAGGCCAGCTCCCGACCGACCTCGACGGCGTGTACCTGCGCAACACCGAGAACCCCCTGCATCCGGCGCTTAAGGCCTACCATCCCTTCGACGGCGACGGCATGGTGCACGTCGTCGGATTCCGTGATGGAAAGGCGTTCTACCGCAACAGGTTCGTCCGCACCGACGGTTTCGCCGAGGAAAACGACGCGGCCGGCCCGCTGTGGCCAGGCATCGCGGAGCCGGTCGAGCTGGCCCGCCGCGACTACGGCTGGGGCGCAAGGACGTTGATGAAGGACGCGTCGTCCACCGACGTCGTCGTGCACCGCGGTACCGCGCTCACCAGCCACTACCAGTGCGGCGACCTGTACCGAGTCGACCCGTGCTCCGGAGAGACGCTGGGCAAGGAGGATTGGCACGGCGCCTTCCCATTCGACTGGGGTGTGTCAGCGCACCCCAAGGTCGACGACAGGACCGGTGAGCTGTTGTTCTTCAACTATTCGAAGCAGGCGCCCTACATGCACTACGGCGTCGTCGACGACGCGGGTGCGCTGGTGCACTTCGTCGACGTGCCGCTGCCAGGGCCCCGCCTGCCACACGACATGGCGTTCACCGAGAACTATGTGATCCTCAACGACTTTCCGCTGTTCTGGGATCCGAGTCTGCTGGACCACAACGTGCACCTGCCGCGCTTTCACCGCGATGTGCCGACGCGCTTCGCCGTCATCCCGCGGCGCGGGGACACGTCGCAGATCAGGTGGTTCGAGGCCGACCCGACCTACGTGCTGCACTTCCCGAACGCCTACGAGGACGGTGACGAGATCGTGCTCGACGGGTTCTTCCAGGGCGATCCGGAACCCGCTGACGACGGGCTGGGCGGCAAGTGGCAACGCATCTTCCGGTTCCTCGCCATGGACAGGATGCAGACCCGCCTGCACCGCTGGCGGTTCAACCTCGTCACCGGCGCGGTGCGCGAGGAGCAATTGTCGGACAGCATCACCGAATTCGGCATGATCAACCCCGCGCACGCCGGCCTCGACTACCGCTACACCTACGCCGCCACGGGCAAGCCCGGTTGGTTCATGTTCGACGGCCTGGTCAAGCACGACCTGAAGACGGGCGCCGAGGATCGCTTCGCGTTCGACGGCGGGATCTTCGGGAGCGAGACGGCCATGGCTCCGCGCGTCGGCAGTACGGGCGAGGACGACGGCTACCTGGTCACCATCACCACCGACATGAATGCCGACGCGTCCTACTGCCTGGTGTTCGACGCAGCCAGGATGTCCGACGGACCCGTGTGCAAACTGGCTCTGCCCGAACGGGTCTCGAGCGGCACCCATTCGACGTGGGCGCCAGGATCGGAACTTCGCCGCTGGCAGGAGGCCGACACCGCCGCACGAGCGATCGGCCTGTAGTTGAACCAGCCAGGCGGGGTCAACGCCGTGGGGCGGATGCTCGGCGTGCTGGGTGACGAGTGGACGCTACTGATCGCACAGCAGGCGCTGCTCGGCGTGACCCGCTATGGAGACTTCACCGCACGTCTGCCGATCTCTCACGCGGTGCTGACCCGCCGGTTGGCCGCGATGACCGACGACGGGCTACTGACCCGCAGCATCTATTCGGACAGGCCGCCGAGGTACGAATACGTGCTGACACCGCAGGGTCGCTCGCTGTGGCCGGTGCTGACGTCGATCTGGGAGTGGGAACGCCGGTGGGTGCCCGACCACGCCGAGAGCCTGCCGACCATGCGCCATGTCGGCTGTGACGCGGAGTTCGCGCCGATGGTCACCTGCCGCGCGTGCGTTCAGGTCGTCACGGAGAAGGGCCTGACCGCGACGTGGGGACCGAGCGGGTCCTGGCCGCGTTCGATGCCGGTCCAGTCGACGCGGCGCCGGTCGGCGTCCGACGCGGCGTCGGGCCGGGCCGGCCTCTTCCCGGAGACCATGGGCATCCTCGGCAACCGGTGGGCGTTCGCCCTACTGGTCGCGGCCTTCGTCGGCACCTCCCGATTCAACGACTTCGCGGGGCAACTCGGTGCCCCGCCCGGCTCGCTGGCCGACCGGCTGCAGATCTTCACCGCGGGCGGCGTGCTGGAGTCCAGCGGCGGCCGCTACCTGCTCACCGAGAAGGGCCGCGCCGTCTTTCCCGTTCTGATCACCGCGCTGCAGTGGGCGCACCGCTGGTTCGCCGCGCCGGAGGGTCCGGCCGTGTTACTGCGGCACACCCTGTGCGGCAATGCCTTCGACGCCGTCCTCGCTTGCGATCAATGCGCGGGGCCGTTGCGTGGCGCCGAGGTGACTACCGTTTCAGGGCCGCGTCGAGACTACGGAATATGACGTAATTCGCGGCCGGATCTCGTCATATTCCGTAGTCTCGCGCCAGCCGGAACAGCAGGTTGTTGCGCACGGCTGGCCATTCGATGTCCAGGATCGAGTAGACGACGGTGTCGCGCCTCGATCCATCGGCCGACAACTGATGGCTCCTGAGCACCCCGTCGAGCTTGGCGCCCAACCGCTCGATCGCCGCCCGGCTGGTGGAGTTGAAGAAATGTGTGCGGAATTCGACTGCCACGCAATCTAACTCATCGAACGCGTGGCTCAGCATCAACAGCTTGCACTCGGTGTTCACACCGGTTCTGCGG
>NZ_JAVROT010000557.1:0-5436 GCF_032162605.1 Mycobacterium sp.
TCGCCAACGGCCAGCGCCACGGGGTACTTGGTGGTGAACCATCCCACCGTGCGCGACAAGTCAATGGCCGACGCCAGTTCCTCCTGGCGGCCGTGGCCCTCCACGTCGATGCCGATCGGCGTCCCGCCGGTACCCAGGAACTCCGCCCAGGCCAACCCGAACGCGATCAACAGGATGTCCTGCACCCCGGCGTGGAACGCTGCGGGCACCTCACCGAGCAGTAACCGCGTCATCTCGGCGTTCAGTGACACCGAAAGGCGTCCGGCGCTGGCGTAGGTGTCCACCGCCGGTTGCACCGCGGGCAACGCGGGCGGCACCGCCGCCAACTCCCGCCAAGAATCGGCCTGCCCGACCACGTCCGCGGAGCGGGCGTGGTCGTTGAGCAGCGAGGACCAGCGGGCGAACGACGTGCCTCCCGTCGGCAATACCACCGGCTGCCCGCTGTGATGCTGAGCCCAGGCAATGTTCAAGTCTTCCAACAGAATTCGCCACGACACCCCGTCGACGGCCAGATGGTGAATCATCAACGCCAACTGGCCGGTGTCGGGCACCCACAGCGCGCTGAGCATCGCCCCGGCGGCAGGGTTCAAGCGCGATCGCGCCGCCACCAGCACGTCATCGGACAATACATCGACCGCCTGCAGGCAATCGCGGGCGTCCACCGAGCCGACCTCGGGAACCGTCGGCGACCAGCCGCCGGCGCCGTCGTCGTCGACGCCAAGCCGCAGCGTGGCGTGCCGATCCAGCAGCGCCTGCAACACCACCACCACGTCGGCATCGGTGACTCCCGTGGGGGCTTGCACCACCAACGTCTGGTTGAACTCGTCAACCGGGCCACCGACGCCGTGCAGCCAGCGCATGATCGGGGTGGCCACCACCGGCCCGATGCCCTCATCGACCTCGGCGGCCTCACCGCCGGCCACCTCGGCGACCGACGCCAGCCGGGCCACGGTCTGCTCGACGAAGACGTCGCGCGGCCGGCACAGCACCCCGGCTGCACGGGCCCGCGCCACCACCTGCATCGACAGGATGCTGTCCCCGCCCAGGTCGAAGAACGAGTCGTCCACTCCGACCCGCTCCACCCCGAGGACCTGGGCGTAGATGCCGGCCAGGATCTCCTCGACCGCGTCGCCCGGCGCCCGGTAATCATCTCCGATGCCGCGGTATTCCGGTGCCGGTAAGGCGCGGGTGTCCACCTTGTTGTTGGATGTCAGCGGCAGCGCCTCCAACACCACCACCGCCGTCGGCACCATGTAGGGCGGCAGCCGATCCGCTAGTTGGGCGCGGGCTTCGGCCGGATCGGCGGTCCCGGTGACATAGCCGACCAGGCGTTTGTCGCCGGGACGATCCTCGCGGGCGATCACCACCGCGTGGTCCACGCCGTCCAGACGCGCCAACGCCGCCTGCACTTCACCGACCTCGATGCGATAGCCGCGGATCTTGACCTGTTCATCGGCGCGACCTAGGTAACGCAGCTGGCCGTCATCGCCCCAGCACACCAGGTCCCCGGTGCGATACATCCGCACACCGGGCGCCCCGAACGGACACGCCACGAACCGCGTCGCCGTCAGATCGGGCCTGCCCAGGTACCCCGATGCAACACCTGCACCTGCCACGTACAACTCGCCGACCACACCCACCGGCACCGGCTGCATCCAGGCGTCCAGCACGAACAGCGCCGCCCCTGCTACCGGAGAGCCGATCGGCACCACACCCGACCCCGGTGTCAGCGGCGCACTGATCGCTACACACATCGTGGTCTCGGTCGGGCCGTAGGCGTTGATCATCACTCGCCCGGGCGCCCACCGATCCACCACTGCGGCCGGGCAGGCCTCGCCAACCACCACCAACGCCACCGACTCCAAACCCTCTGGAGACAGCATCGCCACCGCCGAGGGAGTCTGAGTGAGAACGCTGACGCGTTCCTCAACCAGCACGTCGTGGAAGTCCTCGGGTGAGCCGGCAACCAATTCGGGCACCACCACCAGTCGCCCACCGCGCAGCAGCGCACCCCAGATCTCCCACACCGAGACGTCGAAGGCCAGGGAATGACACAGCGGCCACACTCCAGGGCGCGGCAAGCCGGCATCCAGCGATGCCATCAACTGGGTGACGTTGTGGTGGGTGACGGCCACCCCCTTGGGGGCACCGGTGGTGCCCGAGGTGTAGATGATGTACGCAATGTCCTCAGGGGCCGGCGTCGGCAGTGCGGTGCCGGGTTGCGAGGCGACGGCCGGGTCGTCGGCATCGATGACCAGCAGGTCGAATTCGTCCAGGCGCGGACGCAGCGCGGTCATGGTGATCGCGGCGATCGGCGCGGAGTCAGCGAGGATGAATTCCATTCGCGATGCCGGCACGGCAGGGTCGATCGGGAGATATGCCGCGCCGGTCTTGAGCACCGCCAGGATCGCGACGACGGCCTGAGCTGACCGTTCCGACAGCAGCGCTACCCGCTCACCCGGGCCGACGCCCTTGGCTGCCAGCAGGTGCGCCAACCGATTAGCGGCCTCATCGAGCTCGCGGTACGTCAGTGAGCCGCCCTCGAACGTCAGCGCCACTGCATCTGGCGCGCTGGCCACCTGCACGGCGAACAGCTCCGGCACCGACGTCGCGACCGGCGCGGGCTGCGTCAACGTCGCTCGATTGCCGATCTCGTCGAGCCCGGCTTGCTCGACCCCGTCCAACGCATCCACCGACGACAACCGCCGCTCCGGATCGGCCGCCATCGCCGTCACGAGCCGTTGCAGGCGTTCCGCTAGATCCGCGACCTCGAAATTTGAATACGGCTGCCCCGCACCGGCTGTGCTGAACGCGAGCTGATCACCGGAGCCAATGAAGAACACCCCGAAGTGACCCATCGGGCCGTGGTTGGTGACTTCGACCGTTGCCGGGGAGTCACCGAACGTGAGACTCATTCTGGACGGGAGAAAGTTGACACCAATTCGATCGGACGCCTGCCGTCGGCCTGAAAGGCCGCCGTCACGATCGATAAGATGCACCGGAAACCGCTGATGTCGAAGTAGTTCCCGGATGCGTGTGTCCACCTGCCGGCAGAAATCGGCGACCGTAGCTTCCGGCGGCGTCTCCAGCACGAGGGGTACGACCCCGGTGAGCATCGCCGGAAGTGTCTTCGACTCTGGACTCACTCGCCTGCTGACCGGGAAGTCGAGCGCTACCTGTGAACCGTTTCCGGACCACCCACGCGCCAAAAGTGCACACGCCGCGGTTATGACCGAATAGCGACGGATACGCAAGCTCTTGGACAGATCCCTGATTTGTCCGACAACGGCCTGATCCACTGGAACCGACGCCGAGGGGGTGTATGGATCACGCTCGCTTGACGCTTGCGGCGGCCGGTGATCCAGTCCACTTTCCGGCGGCAGGTTGGTGCTCCAGTAGTCCTGGTCTTCCAGGAATTCGGAGGACGCTTCATATCCGGTTTCGAGATCGACGAGGTCCTGCAACGAACCGAAGTAGGCAGGCGACGAGGCTTCTCCTGAAACAAGTGCCGAGTAGATGTTGGCGATTCGACTACTTACCAGCGCCATGCCCAATCCATCAACAGAGATGTGGTGGCCCAAGCCGAAGAAGTAATACTCGTCTGGCCCCGTCTGGAATAACGTAAATTTCACCACCCGGTCGGTCAGCGGCATCGGAGTGTGCTGAATCGCCGAAGCTATCTCGCGGACTTTATCAACGGGCTGATCCAAGCCGCTGACATCATGAAAGTCCAAATCGATATCGGAATAGTCAATGGCCTTCTGGAAGACCTGACCATCCACCTCGAAAAAAGCCGCCCTCGCCGGTTCGGCTTCTTGCATCGCTTGACGAACGGCCTGCTGGAGTAGATCGCGTTGTATCGGCCCGTCAATCTTTCCTAAAAGGCCAAGCTGCCACTCCGTACTGGCAAGACCGCTTTCCTGTGAAAGCCAGATATCCAACTGCCCGCGCGACAGTGGTAGCGCGCCGTTGCCAGGCTCCATCCCACTCTCCCCACCAGACGATTTAACGTTCAGGAGGCCCCACCCTGCGCCAACCTATCGCGCAGGCTCTTGGGCCGTATATCAGACCAGTTGTGGTCAATATACTCTAGACAGGCAGCGCGGTCCGCTTCGCCGTACGCCACCCGCCAACCAGCCGGAACGTCGGCAAAGGCCGGCCATAGGCTATGTTGCTCCTCGTCGTTGATCAAGACGAAAAAGCTGCCATTGTCATCATCGAACGGATTGATGCTCACGTTTCTCCAAGATGTTTAGTGGACGTCGCAAACATACTGTAGGCCCACGAGCTTGGCGCGGGGTTTCCCTGAAGTTCACGATGTGACGCCCGACGCAGCTCGGCCAAAGGTTCGCGGTGCGGGGTTGCGGAGCGACTTGCAGTGCTGTGGATAGCCAGGTTGTGTGCAGGACGCCCGATCTTGAAAAAGGGCGACTTAGGCGGTAAGCCTACTTCGGCGAGATGGTCCGCGCGTTGCCCACTGAGCGCAACGCCGAGCGTGCACGCCTGGGACGAGGACGAGTTACGCCCAATCGGAATGCGCCCCCCGCTCAGAGCGACCCTGCGTGCGTTGGGCCCGACACGGCCGAGGCACCACGCCGAGGGACTCGTCACTCGCTCTGTGTAACGGATTGCGTTGCTCCTCGTATAAAGGGATGGGACTGCGCGATGGCCAGCGCGTTGGACCTTGTTTCCCAAGAAGATCTCTGGAGGCCCGCTTCTATTTGTACTCGCCAAGACAACGCCATTGACCTGCTGGTCGCTGAGATCTACCTGGGATCGCCCCCTTGTTTTGGGCCTCTCCATGACGATCGGCGGAAGTGCTTCAACCGGGCTTTCGTCGGGTACGCCACATCCAGGCCGTGGGCGTCCGCGCCCAGTGGGCTTGAATCCTTGCCGTCTGGGTCGCGCTGGCTATTGACTCCGCCGCTTCCTGCAGTCGGATGCGGCACGGGGTCGGTGTTTGCTGCCAGCGAACCATGCGGCCCCCCGTGCCCGAACCCGACGATGGCCGAACCAAACCGCGATATGCGCAAATACTGACGCGGCGCAAACTAGCGGAAAGACCTTTGCGAGTTGGACGAATTCTGCGATCTAGGGACGTACCACCCTGCGGGAACAGTGATCGCACGCCATCCAATAGCCTTCCCCGCCATCATGCGGAATATCGGCCAGCTACAATCACGGAGCATAAGAAAAATAACAATCGTCGTAATACGAACATGTTTAAGGGGGCAACGGGCGGGTCATCCGCCCGGATATCGACGGTGATGCTCGGGGAGGATCTGACCAGCGACTCGACGCGATATACACCAAGCGACGGCCGCGATATAGACATCAACGAGCGTTACACGGGAGTTAATATCGCGTTACGGAACTCCTCGCACGCCGTCTGCCCCGAAGATAATTCCGCAAGAGCGGTGCTGCGCCATCTCAATA
>NZ_JAVROT010000558.1:0-4392 GCF_032162605.1 Mycobacterium sp.
GGCAGCTGGACTCAGGGAATGCGGCGGAATCAGCGGTGAGGATGCTGGACCACTACGCGAGACTGTTCCCTACAGATCTGGACGACATCGCTTCCCGGCCTTTCAATCGCATCGGACAAGCGCCGCGAAGTCGAGGACACTCGATCGCTAGTGCGGGGCCCGTCGCCAGCTGCGGCTGTTGGGCAGTCGAGGAAATCTGGCCTCGTCGACCAGCCGCATCCGTCGGGATCGCTGCCCACGCGATCTCCGGTGAGCTGCAATTTTGCCGCGCCGTCGACGCTGCTTGCCCCCGCACCGTTGTGCATGGCGCTGGTTGCAAGGGTGGATCGCGAGCCCTTGCCGGGTGTCGTCCATCGCCTGTCGGCCCAGATCGTGGCGCTCATCGGCCGTGAGCGTGTTTACGCACGTCACCAGGATCATCAGCGTGCGCGGTTCCTGCACCGGCGAACATCAGGGCGGGTGCCGCCGCGGCGGCACCCGCTACCCCCCATGCCGCAATGAGCCGCTTTGTCTTCGTGGTGTTCATGTTGATCTCCTTGACGTTGTCGCGGCCCTTGGATGGGTTGCGTTCATCAGCTAAGAGCAGCCAGGCGAACAGATCCCCCACTTTTCGAGGGATCAATTTCTGGATCGCCTTCGGGCCGCCATGTCCCTGCGTCTCGGCGCAAGAATCCTCCAAGGCGCGGTTACGGACCGAGTGCATCTGTAGGTGATCGTCCAACGGTGACCTGCCCGAGGATCCGCTGAGAGATCGGATGCCCTGCGGTCAGGGACGGGTTGGTACGGCGATGAGTGCCGCGGGACTCGACGAGGATGGTGTCGCTGCGGCCGCCGACGCGATGCAGGCGGCCTTCCCGGGGCAGCCTGGCAGACGAACGCAAACAGGTCACCACGCGCGTGTCGAAGCACCGCGAGGAGATGGCCAGACCGACGGAGCCGCCCGAGCAGCGGCGCCGCTGGCCGAACTCATGGACTGCGCCGATTCGCTGCAACGCCCCAGGCTGGTCGGAGTTCAGGAATCGATCAGTGCCCGCGAGGTTGCCCGTCACAGTCTGGGACCGTGCTCCGCCTAATTCTGTGGCAGACGGTTGGGGCGGCCGAGCAGCGATGACTGCCATCCCACCCCGCGCCCACGAACCGCCAAACTCTCAGGGCTCAAGATTTACGCCTCCTCTACGACCTCGGCCCGGACATTGACATATGGGGCGGTTGACAACTCGGGTGCAATGCGCGCGCTCGGGGCGCCCCAGCCCCGGGAGCGATGACCCACGGCTGGGCGGGCTCCGAGGAGCGCGTCACCGATCTGACGCGCCGATGAAACGCGCAGGATCTAGTGTATGAACAGTTGGTAGCCGTCGGGCGTACAAATCCCTCGTCGTCGCGTGGCATCGAGGAGGAGTCGTTATCGGCAAGTATGTCGGCTACGTCCGTGGTGACGACCGACTGCATGGCTTTCTCACTGGCATCGCTCGCGATCAGCTCGGTGTTCACGGGCCTACACCGGCGTTTCGCGCGTTCAGGCTGCGCGGCAGCAACGAGGTCTACGCCTACGAGGAGAAGCACAGCCATGTTCGGATCATCTGCAAGTTCTACGGCGCGAGATTCGGCTGGGACCACGACCGTGCCGCCGGCGTGGCCTACCGGGAGTATGACGGCCTGCAGCGCCTGCGCAGCTATGACCTAGTCGGCTCCCCGCACCATGTGATCCGTCCACTGGGCGTCGATCCGCACATCAACTGCGTTCTGGCGCTGGAGTTCTACGGCGGCGAACAATTCAGTCAGGCGATCTCGCGGTCCATTGACCAGGGCGACGACGCCCATCTGTTCTGGCGACTCAAAGCTCTGGGTTACTTCCTGGCCACGCAACACAATCGGACCGCGAACGGTAGATCTGTCGACTTCGACGCCGACTGCGGGTATTTCGAACGGCTCGTCGCCGGGCTGCAGCGCAGGCAACGCATCGGGGTATGGGACGCCGACGAGCTGCTATGGCTGCAGGGCTTGTGGCGGGACCGTCCGGCGATGTGGCAGGACCGGCAGGTATGGCTGCATGGGGACGCCACACCGGCCAACTTTCTCTTCGGACACGGCCTGGACGTGGCCGCAATCGACCTGGAGCGGACGAAGCGCGGCGACCGGATGTTCGACGTCGGCCGGGTCTGCGGCGAGCTGCAACACGCATTCATGGCCGCCACGGGCGACAGTCGGCGCGCCGAGCCGTTCATCGGGCACTTCCTGTGGGAGTACAGCTGCCACTTCCCGGACCGGCACAGCGCATTCGAGTCGATCACCTCGCGGTTGCCGTACTACATGGCCCTCAATCTGCTGCGCGTCGCCCGCAACGACTACATTTCCCCGGAGTACGGGGCGAAGCTGGTCCGCAAGGCCAAGTGGCAGCTTCAGGTCTGCTAACGCTTCGCCATACGAGAGGGTGCACCACATCATGGATGTCGCCGGGATCGCCTTCGACGTCAACGGCACGCTGATCGACATCCGCACCGAGGACGATCGCGACGACGCCTTTCGCGCGGTCGGGCATTTCCTGACCTACCAGGGCATCGACCTGCGCCGCCACCAGATCCGCGACCTGTACTTCCAGCGCCTCAAAGCCCAACAGCGTGAAAGCGCCGAGCAGTACCCGGAATTCGACGCGGTGCGGATCTGGCAGTCCATCATCGAGGACCACGCCAGCGACTACACCACGGCCATGGCGCCCGAACGGCTCGCGCAGCTGCCGCTGACGTTGGCCGAGATCTACCGCGGTGTGACGCGCCGCCAACTCAAGCTGTACCCCCATGTCCGGTCGACGCTGCGCATCCTGCGTGAGCGCATTCCGCTTGCGATCGTCAGCGACGGACAGAGCAGCTATGCCCGCGGCGAATTGCACAAGGTCGGGCTCACCGAGTACTTCGACCCCATCGTCGTCTCCGGTGACCACGGATTCCGAAAGCCCGATCCACGGCTGTTTCAGCTCGCGCTCGACGGGATGCGGATACCCGCCGATGAGGCCCTCTACGTCGGCAACGACATGCACCGCGACATCTACGGCGCCCGCGAGATTGGGATGGGCACCGTCATGTACGACTCAGATCAGGGCACCAAGTACTACGAGGACTGCGTGCCCGACCACCGGATCACCGACTTTCGCGACCTGCTGGACATCGCCGGCCTCTAGGTGTCTGAAGTCTTCCAACACCCCCGGCGTCCTGGCAGCACCTCGATGTCATCTGCACCGGTCTGCACACGACCAGCGGGCCGCTCGGATTCACTCTCCGACCAGAATATGGCGAGGTCGAACACGCCCCGTGGCTGGTAAAGGCCGACGAAATTTCTATTAAATTGTCCCGCAACGTCTTTCGCTCCCTGCCGCTGCCGATCATCCGTTGCTCGCGGAGCCCTGGCTCGTCGCGTAGCGGATTCGCGGGTGACACTCGGCAGGGCCCGACGAGCACCTCCGCAGGTCTACCCGGTTTGTCGGGTGACGATTGTCCGAGAAGGCAACCTGCTGTTCGAAGTCAGTCCTGTTATGCGATTCGGTGACGAGACGAGCTTGAGCGTCTTCGACCTGACATCCCACAAGCGACAGTGCCCAGTTCGTCGACAACGATGTCGATGACCTCGGCCTTCTTGCTGCCCATCCAACAGCCGCATTGTCGCGCAGGTGAACAACCTTGAGTTTGTGTGCGAAGGTGACTCCTTGCCGACGGGCCGGTTCAGCTCGCTATCAGCATTCCACTGCGCCAAGCACAGGTCGTCACCGTAACCAGCAAATAAGCCACGGGGGGTAACCGGAGGTCCGGTTTCCCGGTAGCACCCAATGTTGTTCAACTGGAGGCAGCGAGCAGCCGTTGCACCTTGAGCCCGACAATGACGGTCCTAAATCCGAAGCCTAATAGTGAATTTCGAGCGAAAAGACTCGTACTGGTCATCACGGGCCCTCCCCGACAGCAACAGCGGCCGTGAGCGCTGCGCATATCGGCGGCAGCGTCCGATGAGGATTTCGGCCAGTCTCGTCGGCCCAACGCTCAAGCAGTGTCTCTAGGCTAATTGGGCAGCTTTACCACCGCGCAGTTACGTTGTCAGCGATCTGGTCGGCAATCTTCAACGCCGAGTCAGCGGGGTTAGCGCTGCACGTGTTGATGTCGATAATGACGTTGTTTCTGAGCGCCAGCGCGCGTCCACAGCCCCAGCCGGGGGCCCTGGCATCCTGTTGAGTCGCGGTGGTACTCAGTGTGTCGTTCGCGTTGGAGATCTGCCCGACGGACCACTGCGACTCACTCTGCGTGTGGGTGTACTGGCGGCAAGCCGGCCACTGCTGGGCGGACGCATCGAAGAAGGCGCCAGCTTCTCCGACGAGAGGAAATAACACCACTGCCTGCTTGAGGTAGTGCG
>NZ_JAVROT010000559.1:0-4856 GCF_032162605.1 Mycobacterium sp.
TCCGAAGACCGTGGGCCGCCACTTCTCCTCCGCCGCAGTCGAACTGGCATTGGCCAGCTATCCAGGATTCACGACGACGGCCCCTCCTGGCGAGGGCCAGGTGTACGGGGTGTTCACCGCCGGGTACGTCGACGCCGCCGAGGTTCCGCACCTCGCGGTGCACGCCGACGGCGCGCGGACCGAGATTGCCCCGGCGGCCGAGACGAAGGTGCTGGGACCGGTCGTCGAGGGCGCGCTGCCGGTTCCGCTGCCCGCCGGGAAGACCAGACGTGCACCGCTGGGTCTCGTCGCCGGAGCCCGCAGCGGCGACAAGGGTGGCGACGCCAACGTCGGCGTGTGGGTGCGCACCGACGAGCAGTGGCGCTGGCTCGCGCACGCGCTCACCACCGACGCGCTGCGCGAGCTGCTTCCGGAGACCGGCGAGCTGCGCGTCACCCGCCACCTGCTGCCCAACCTGCGCGCGGTCAACTTCGTCATCGAGGGCATCCTCGGCAAGGGGGTGGCTTACCAGGCCCGCTTCGACCCCCAGGCCAAGGGGCTCGGCGAATGGCTGCGCAGCCGAAACGTCGAGCTTCCCGAGGAGTTCTTGAAGTGAGCATCTGGATGACACCCGAACGCGAACAGCTCCGAAAGACGGTGCGGGCCTTCGCCGAACGAGAGATCCTGCCCAACGTCGACGAGTGGGAACGCTCGGGTGACCTGCCGCGCGAGCTGCACCTCAAGGCCGGTGAGGCAGGACTGCTCGGCGCGGACCTGCCCGAGTCGGTCGGCGGCGGTGGCGGTGACGGCGCCGACGCGGTGGTCATCTGCGAGGAGATGCACCAGTCGGGCGCGCCCGGCGGCGTCTTCGCGTCCCTGTTCACGTGCGGGATCGCGGTGCCGCACATGATCGCCTCCGGCGACGAACGCCTGATCGAGACCTATGTGCGGCCGACGCTGCGCGGCGAGAAGATCGGCTCGCTGGCCATCACCGAGCCCGGCGGCGGTTCCGACGTCGGGCATCTCAAGACCACCGCGCGCCGCGAAAGTTCCAGCGACGGTGACTTTTACATGCTCAACGGCGCCAAGACCTACATCACCTCCGGTGTGCGGGCCGACTACGTGGTGACCGCCGCCCGCACCGGCGGTCCCGGCGCGGGCGGGGTGTCTCTGATCGTCGTCGACAAGGGCACACCGGGATTCGAGGTCAGCCGCAAGCTGGAGAAGATGGGCTGGCGGTCCTCGGACACCGCCGAGCTGTCCTACACCGACGTCCGCGTTCCCGTCGCCAACCTGATCGGCGCCGAGAACAGCGGCTTCCTTCAGATCGCGGGCGCGTTCGTGAGCGAGCGCGTCGGGCTGGCCGCGCAGGCGTACTCCAGCGCGCAGCGCTGCCTGGACCTGACCGTCGAGTGGTGCCGCAACCGGGAGACCTTCGGCAGACCGTTGATCTCGCGCCAGCAGGTGCAGAACACGCTCGCCGAGATGGCGCGACGGGTCGACGTCGCGCGGGTGTACACCCGCTACCTGGTCGAGCGGCAGCTTGCGGGTGAGACCAACCTGATCACCGAGGTGTGCCACGCCAAGAACACCGCCGTCGAGTCCGGCGAATGGGTGGCCAATGCGGCCGTCCAGCTGTTCGGCGGCATGGGCTACATGGCGGAGTCCGAGGTCGAGCGGCAGTACCGCGACATGCGCATCCTGGGCATCGGCGGGGGAACCACCGAAATCCTCACCGGCCTGGCCGCGAAGACACTTGGATACCAGTCATGAGCGCGCTCAAGTCAATGGTCGACCCGACGTCCGCCGCGTTCACCGATGCAGCCGAGGCGATGGCCACCAAGCTCACCGAGCTCGACGCCGAGCACGCCAAGGCGCTGGCGGGCGGCAGCGCCAAGTCCGTCGAGCGCCACCACGCCCGCGGCAAGCTGACGCCACGCGAACGCGTCGAGCTGCTCGTCGACCCCGATTCCCCGTTCCTCGAGCTGAGTCCGCTGGCGGCGTGGGGCAGCGAATTCCACGTCGGGGCCAGTGTGGTGACCGGGATCGGCGTCGTCGAGGGAGTCGAATGCCTCATCGTCGCCAACGACCCGACCGTCAAGGGCGGCACCAGCAACCCGTGGACGTTGCGGAAGATCCTGCGCGCCAACCAGATCGCCAGGGAGAACCGGCTACCGGTGATCTCGCTCGTCGAGTCGGGTGGTGCCGATCTGCCGACGCAGAAGGAAGTCTTCATTCCCGGCGGTCAGATGTTCCGCGACCTGACGCGGCTCTCGGCGGCGGGCATCCCCACGATCGCGTTGGTGTTCGGCAACTCGACCGCCGGTGGCGCCTATGTGCCGGGCATGTCCGATCACGTGGTGATGATCAAGGAACGCTCGAAGGTATTCCTCGCCGGGCCTCCCCTGGTGAAGATGGCCACCGGCGAGGAGTCCGACGACGAATCCCTTGGCGGGGCCGAGATGCACGCCCGCACTTCCGGTCTGGCCGACTACTTCGCGTTCGACGAACTCGACGCCATCCGCATCGGCCGCCGCATCGTGGCCAGGCTCAACTGGCACAGGGCGGGCCCGGCGCCGGGCCCGGTCGCCGAACCGCTGTTCGACGCCGACGAGTTGATCGGCATCGTGCCCGCCGACCTGCGGGTGCCGTTCGACCCGCGCGACGTGATCGCCCGCATCGTCGACGGCTCGGAGTTCGCCGAGTTCAAGCCGCTCTACGGCGGCTCGCTGGTGACGGGCTGGGCCACCCTGCACGGCTATCCGATCGGCATCCTGGCCAACGCGCGCGGGGTGCTGTTCAGCGAGGAGTCGCAGAAGGCCACCCAGTTCATCCAGCTGGCCAACCGCTCGGACACGCCACTGTTGTTCCTGCACAACACGACCGGCTACATGGTCGGCAAGGCCTACGAGGAAGGCGGCATGATCAAGCACGGCTCGATGATGATCAACGCCGTGTCCAACTCGACGGTGCCGCACATCTCGCTGCTGCTCGGCGCGTCCTACGGCGCGGGTCACTACGGGATGTGCGGGCGGGCGTATGACCCGCGCTTCCTGTTCGCCTGGCCCAGCGCGAAGTCCGCGGTGATGGGCGGCGCCCAGCTGGCGGGCGTCATCTCGATCGTCAGCCGCGCGGCCGCCGAGGCCCGTGGCCAGCAGGTCGACGAGGACGCCGACGCTTCCCTGCGGGCCGCGATCGAGGGCCAGATCGAGGCGGAGTCGCTGCCGATGTTCCTGTCGGGCAGGATGTTCGACGACGGCGTCATCGATCCGCGTGACACCCGCACCGTGCTGGGAATGTGCTTGTCCGCCATCGCCAATGGCCCGATCGAGGGGACGTCGAACTTCGGCGTCTTCCGGATGTGAGCGCCGAGATGGCGATTTCGGCGCGGTTGGTTGCGGTAAGCGCAACTCAGCGCGCCGAAATCGCGGAGGGAGCGAGATGATCACGCGAGTCCTGGTCGCCAACCGCGGGGAGATCGCCCGCCGCGTGTTCGCCACCTGCCGTCGCCTCGGCATCGGCACGGTCGCCGTCTACACCGACCCCGACGCCACCTCGCCCCACGTCGCCGAGGCCGACGTCCGCGTCCGCCTCGACGACCGCAACGGCTACCTCGACGTGGCGCAGCTGGTCGCCGCCGCCCGGGCAGCAGGCGCCGACGCCATCCACCCGGGGTACGGATTCCTCTCCGAGAACGCCGAATTCGCCGCCGCCGTGCAGGATGCGGGGCTGACGTGGATCGGCCCGCCGGTCGCCGCCGTGCACGCCATGGGCAGCAAGATCGAGGCCAAGAAGATGATGGCAGCGGCGGGCGTGCCGGTGCTCGACGAGCTCGACCCCGAGACGGTCACCGCCAAGCAGCTGCCCGTGCTGATCAAGGCGTCCGCAGGTGGCGGTGGGCGCGGCATGCGCGTGGTCCGCGAACTCGGCGAGCTGACCACGGAGGCGGAGGCCGCCCGGCGGGAAGCGCAGTCCGCCTTCGGTGATCCGACGGTGTTCTGTGAGCGCTACCTGGCAGGAGGTCACCACGTCGAGGTGCAGGTGATGGCTGACGCCCACGGGACCGTGTGGGCGGTCGGTGAACGCGAGTGCTCGATCCAGCGCCGCCACCAGAAGATCATCGAGGAAGCGCCGTCGCCCCTCGTCGAGCGCACACCGGGCATGCGGGCCAAGCTGTTCGACGCAGCTCGGCTGGCCGCGGAGGCGATCGGCTACACCGGCGCAGGCACCGTCGAATTCATGGCCTCCGGCTCAGAGTCCGGGGCGGGTGACTTCTTCTTTCTCGAGATGAACACCCGGCTGCAGGTCGAGCACCCCGTCACCGAGGAGACCACCGGACTCGACCTGGTCGAGCTGCAACTACTGGTCGCCGACGGCGGTCGACTCGAGGCGGAACCACCTGCCGCACGCGGGCATTCGATCGAGGCGCGGCTCTACGCCGAGGACCCCGCCAAGGACTGGCAGCCGCAGGCCGGACCGGTCCACCGCTTCGACGTCCCGACGGCGCTGACCGAGTTCGGGCTGCTCGGTCGCGCAGGCGTGCGGGTGGACTCCGGGGTCGTGGACGGATCGGCGGTGTCGGTGTTCTACGACCCGATGCTGGCCAAGGTCATCTCCTACGCACCGACCCGCACCCAGGCCGCCGCGATCCTGGCCGACGCGCTGGCCCGCACCCGCCTGCACGGCATAGGCACCAACCGCGACCTTCTGGTGAACGTCCTTCGCCATCCCGCTTTCCGCGACGGCGCCACCGACACCGCGTTCTTCGACACCCACGGCCTCGTCGAGTTGGCCGCACCGCTGGCCGACCCGTCGGCGCCGAGAGCGTCCGCGCTGGCGGCCGCCCTGGCCGACGCCGCCGAGAACCGCAGCGCCGC
>NZ_JAVROT010000560.1:0-5106 GCF_032162605.1 Mycobacterium sp.
CAGAGCCAGATTCCGTTGGGAATGCAGTGTTTTACCGGCGATCGCGCGCTGATCGAAGTCCTGGGGCTGACCGGCTTCGACTTCGTCATGCTCGACACCGAGCATTCCCCGGCCAACCCCCGTGCCATTGAGGAAGCGGTCCTGGCCGCGGACATCGTCGGCTTGGTGCCACTGGTCCGCGTGCCGAGCTGTACGGACGAAACCGCCATCCGACGCGCGATGGAAGCCGGCGCGCAGGGCCTGTTCGTGCCGGAGGTCAAATCGGCCGACGACGTCCGCCAGGTCCTCGACGCCGCACTCTTTCCGCCGTTGGGCAACCGCGGCATCTGCCCAGCCACCCGCGCCGCAAGGTACTCCTACCGCACCTTCGTCGACTACGCCGAATGGAACAATCGCAACTTCCTCGTCGTCCCGCTCATCGAGAACCCCGACGCCGTCGACAACATCGACGAGATCTGCGCATTGGACCAAGTCCACGTGCTGGCCTTCGGTCCCGGCGATCTCGCGTACGCCATCGGCGAGGGCAACAACATGACCGACAGTCCCAAGATCCGTGAGGCGTACCTGAAGGTCCAGGCAGCCGCCGATCGGCACGGCGTCGCGGTGATGGGCGGACCGGTACTCGATCCCAGCGTCGACGGCTGTCGATCCGCGCTGGAAGACGGCGTCAAGGTGTTCTGCCTCGGCCTGGACGTCATGGGATTCCGACGGTTCTGCGAGCACACCGTCCGTATCGCCGGCGTCTCGGTGCAGGGCACCGTCTACACCCGCCCCGAAACCCCGACCCCAGACTTCCCACCCCATGTCACTTCCCAAGAAGCCGACAACCAAAGGTTGAAAGGAGCAGTGCAGTGACGACTCATCTGAACCGCTTTGTGGTCGGACCCGACGCCGATGGCCGCTCGGCGGTACTGCAACACGGTTTGACCAACGTCCAGTCCCGCGAGGGGTTCTACTGGCGCGCCACATTGTGGGCAACCCAAGAAACCCCGGTGGACAACAGCATTGACGGCGACCGGTCGCAGACGGAGGGTCTCGGCGCCAGTCGCGAACCCTTCCCCAACGGCATGATCTGCCGCGCACTGGAGATCCCGCCGGACGACACCGATGAAGACGAGCACCGCCGCGTCCTGGCCGACCTCAATGACGAGGTTCATCAGAAGCATCAGCCGAGCCAGGCCGATCTCGCCCGGCATCCGAGCATGCACCGAACGGACACCCTGGACTGCCTCACCTGCGTGCGCGGCGAAATCTTTCTGGTCACCGACAGCGATGAGGTGCTCATGCGGCCCGGCGACACCGTGATCATCCGGGGCACCAACCACGCCTGGAGCAACCGGTCGAACGCGCCGTGCCTGCTTGTCGGCACCATGACCGACGCCACCCCTTCGAAAGAGGGCTAACCGGGAAATGACACATACCCTTCACCCGCAGGCATCCACTGCGAGCGCCGCGTCCACGCGCGACGACGCGTGCGACTGTGATGTCCTAGTGGTTGGCGGCGGCCTCGTCGGGTTGGCTGCATCAATGTTTATGGCGCAACAGGGATTACGCGTGTGGGTGGTGGAGCGGCATGCCGCGACATCGAGCCATCCCAAGTTGCGCGGTGTCAGCGCCCGAACGATGGAGCTGTACAGGTCCGCCGGCATCGAAGAAGCGATACGTGCCGCAGGCGAAGACCATCTCGGTGTTGCGATCGGCGATACCCTCTCCGGTCAATACGAGCGAGTACATCTACCGCTCGCACTGGGCCGCCAGAACTGGCTGAGCCCCACCACGCATTACGCATGCGACCAGGACCGAATGGAACCCATTCTGTTGCAACGCAGCGCCGAGTTGGGTGCCCAGCTGTTCTATGGCTGCACGGTCGTCAACATCGAGCAGCACGAGTCCACCGTCACCGCAGACGTGGTGTGGTCATCGTCAACTGCCGGCACGCCCACGCCCTCGTCGCCGCCGAGCCGGATCACGGCCCGTTATCTCGTGGCCGCCGACGGGGCCAGGGGAACGATCCGGGCCAGCCTCGGCATAGACCGACACGGCCACCCCATTCCAGGTAAGGGCCTCAGCGTCTTGTTCGACGCCGACCTCGAACCGGCACTGCGCGGACGTCGGATCAGTGCCCTGTTCGCTCCGGGCAGCAGCGCTCTGTTGTTCGCTCGCAGCGACGCACGCGACCACAACTGGTTCGCCCTGACTCCCCGGACGGAACTGGACTTCGTTGAGCCAGATTCCATTGCCACCGAAGCTATTCCGATGATCCGCTCCTTGATAGGTGTAGCCGACCTCGACATCACGGTCCACAGCGCGATGACCTGGAGCACCGGGGCCTTCGTCGCCGACCGCTACCGCGCCGGTCGCATCTTCCTGGTCGGCGACGCAGCCCATCTAATGCCTCCCTACGGTGGATTCGGCGGCAACACCGGTATCGCGGATGCGCACAACCTCGCCTGGAAGCTGGCCGCGGTCTGTTCGGGCGACGCCGGAGACTCCCTGCTTGACAGCTACGAGTCCGAACGACGACCGATCACGGAATACACCCTGAAGCACGTGATGCTGCGCGCCGCGGACGGGATCGCGCACTTCTTCCGCCAGTTCGATCAGTTCGACCCGAATGCGATCACGCTGGGATTCCGCTACCCCATGGCAACAGCGGCGGGTTTCAATCCCGAACTGCCCGTGGAAGACCCGGCGCAACCTAGCGGCGAGCCCGGCACCCGCGCCCCACACATCGCACTAAACGGGGCCACTTCGAGCACACTGGACCTGCTGGATCCGGGCGCGTTCACCTTCCTCGCCCCCGACGCCAGCTGTTACGCCTACACACTGCGAACGCATCCTGTCTCTGGCGTGCGGTTGCGTGAGATCCGCCGGGAAGAAATAGCCGACCGCCACACGTGGGACAGGATTTTTCCCGAGCGGGCAGCGGCGGGCCTACTCATCCGGCCGGACGGTGTGATCTGCTGGCGGGCCCAGTCGACGCACCCGGATCCGGCACTGGTGGTGCGCACTGCCCGAGCACGCGCACTCGAACCGAAAACCTAGATCACAGGAGTGATTCACCATGCCCACAGTTCACCAAGCCACTTGGCAACTGCTCCGCGGACTCGGCGTGCGCAAGGTGTTCGGCAACCCGGGATCAACTGAAATGCCGTTCTTGGCCGACTTCCCAGATGACCTCGACTACGTTCTCGGTCTGCACGAGGGCGCGGTGATCGGCATGGCCGACGTCTACGCCCAGTTGACCGGCGAGCCCACGCTGGTGAACCTGCACACCGCGGTGGGCCTCGGCAACGCGATGGGTGCGATCATCAACGCCGCCCGTGGACACAGCCCGCTGGTCATCACCGCCGGCCAACAGGTGCGCGCGACGTTGACGATGGAACCTCTGCTGGCCAACCCCGATCCGACAATGCTGCCCAGGCCGGTGGTCAAATGGGCGTTCGAGCCGCCCCGCGCCCAGGACGTGCCGGCGGCACTGGCTCGGGCATTCCGTTACGCGGCATTGCCGCCGGCGGGACCGGTATTCGTGTCTCTGCCGATGGACGACTTTGAGCAGCCCGCGGAAGCCGGCACCACAGAACTGCTGTCGGCTCGTCGGGTCACCGGCCGGTCTGTCCCCGCCCCCGTCGAGCTGCACGCGCTCGCCAAGCGGCTTACCGCCGCCTGCAATCCGGTGTTGGTGGTGGGCGCGGGGTTGGACGCGGCACCGGACGGCTTTGAGGCAGGCATCGCGCTGGCCGAACGCCAGAATCTGCCGGTGTGGCTCGCGCCCAACACTTCCCGCGTCGGGTTCCCCACCGACCACGCTAACTTCCGGGGCAGCCTCCCCGCGGGCATCGAGTGGCTGTCCGAGGCACTCGCCGGGCACGACCTAGTGCTTGTCGCCGGGGCACCAGTATTTCGGTACTACCCGTACGCACCGGGCAGTTACTTGCCGCTCGGCGCCGAACTCGTTGCGATTGTGGACGATCCGGATGCCGCCGCACGCGCCCCCGTGGGTGACGCGCTGGTCGCGGACCCGGCCCTGGTACTGCTCGGCCTGTTGGAACTACTGCCGCAGACCAACCGGCCCGCGCCCGTACCGCTTGCGCCGCTGAAGATCCCGCGCGCGGTCGACACCCTTACCGCATCCCAGGTCTACGACATCGTTGGGCCACTGTTCGATCAAAACGGCATCGTCGTGACCGAATCGATGAACGGGGCGGGGGCGATGTGGGACCGTATGAAGTTCCGCCGGTCGGGATCGTTCTTCTTTTGCGCCGCAGGCGGGCTCGGGTTCGCCGTCCCGGGCGCGGTGGGGGCCCAGCTCGCCCAGCCCGAGCGACCAGTGCTGGCGGTCAGCGGCGACGGCAGCGCACAGTACGGCATCCAGGGGTTGTACACCGCGGCCAACCGCCGGCTTCCCGTCACGTTCCTGATCCTGGTCAATCGCGAATACGGAATCCTGAAAGGCTTCGGGGACTACCTGACCACCACCGGTGTGCCGGGCCTGGACCTCGACTACCTCGACTACCAGGCGTTGGCTAAAGGCTACGGCATCCCCGCGGTGCGAACCGGACGGCCCGACGAACTGGCCATTGCGGCGAAGCAAGCGTTCATGGCGGACAAAGGACCGCACATGATCATCGTCGACGTCGCACCCGGCGTCCCCTTGGGCGGCTGATCGGCGAACACACCAATTCCAACCCGGCATTTCGGACCCAGCGATGATCACCGGCGACGAGACGACGTTCGTATCCAGCTTCGGTGGGACCTGCGTTGAGGAACTATCCAGATCTGAAGTTCGCGTGGTCCGAGGCGCGAATCGGCTCGGACCCTTCTTCCTGGACCGCTGTGACCGCGACGTAGTCCACTCCTTGGCGGCAAGCATGATTTCGGCGGCAAGCTGCCCAGCGAGGTGTTCCGGGAGCACTCCCTCGCTTGCTTCATCAGCGACCCCAGCGTCTTGAAGCTGTCGCAACGACATCGGCATCGACATCATCGCCTGTGCGACCACCCGACTCCGACACGATCTGGCCGAACGCTCCGGAGTCCATCTACTCCGAGGTCACGGCGGCAGGCTGTAGCTACGCCGAAGAAGCCGTCCGCCATCTCGATGAGAAT
>NZ_JAVROT010000561.1:0-2616 GCF_032162605.1 Mycobacterium sp.
CGCAGCATGAGCGATTACGGCATGGAGGCCGCCGATCGGCTTCCCTTCGCAACTGCGGAAAAGGCCGACCGCTACCGCACCGACGACTATCAGGGCGCGGTGGGCCTCAACTGGTACCGCACCGACCCGACGCTGCAATTCACGATGGCCTACTACCTGGAGCCCTCGGAATTGGAGTTAGCCGATCGACACCTGACACGCATGGGCGAGGTGATGGGCGGGCCCGTCGCTCGGTGGGCAGAGGAGACCGACCGCACGCCGCCGCGGCTCGAGCGTTACGACCGATGGGGCCATGACGTCAGCAGAGTGGTCATGCCGACCTCGTTCGTCGAATCGAAACGGACGATCCTCGACGCCCAGCGCTCGATTCGGGACGAAGCCGCGGCGGCGGGGACGAGTTCGGCGATGACGCTGTTCGCATCCAACTATCTGCTCAACCAGGCGGACATCGGGATGGGGTGCGCCCTTGGCACCGGCGGTGGCATGGTGCAGTCACTCGTCGCGGCCTACGCGCCACCGGACGTGCGCGACCACGTGCTGGCCAAGTTCGCCTCGGGCGAGTGGCAGGGTGAAACCGCGCAACTGCTGACGGAACGAACAGGTGGCTCCGACCTGGGTGCCCTTGAATCCACCGCGACGCGCGATGGCGACGTCTGGCTGCTCAACGGCTTCAAATGGTTCGCGTCGAATTGCAACGGCGAGGCGTTCGTCGTCTTGGCCAAGCCCGACGGCGCCCCCGACTCGACCCGCGGCGTCGCAACGTTTCTGGTTCTACGAACCCGGCGCGACGGTTCCCGCAACGGCGTCCGCGTCCGCCGACTCAAGGACAAGCTTGGGACGCGTTCCGTCGCCTCCGGTGAGGTGGAGTTCGTCGACGCCGAAGCCTTCCTGCTCTCCGGCGAACCCAGCGGCGGCGCTGGACCAGCCGACGGCAAGGGCATTGCCCGCATGATGGAGCTGACGAACGCCGCCCGGCTTGGCATCGCCCTGTTCGCGCTCGGCAACGCGCGGCGGGCGCTGGTCGAGGCGCTATGTTACGCCAGGAAGCGGCGCGCGTTTGGTGATGCGCTCATCGACAAGCCTTTGATGCGAAGGAAACTGGCCGAGATGATCGTCGACGTCGAAGCTGCGCAGGCATTGGTGTTCGACGGCACCGGCTTTGCGAACCACCGACAGCCGAGGCGTATCCGGCAGCGCATCGCCGTGCCCGTCACCAAGCTCAAGGTGTGTCGCCTCGGCATCACCATGGCGTCGGACGCGATTGAGATCCATGGCGGTAACGGCTATGTCGAGACCTGGCCGGTGGCCAGGCTACTCCGGGATGCACAGGTGAACACCATCTGGGAGGGACCCGACAACATCCTCTGTCTCGACGTGCGGCGGGGGATTGAACGGATGCAGGCGGACGAGCCGCTACTGGCGCGGCTACGCGACGCGGTGTCGGTGTCCGACGGCGACGAAGCGACCGACCAGGTGTCACGCAGCATCGAGGATCTCGAAGCGGCGATCACGGCGTGGACCAAACTGGAAGGGGCGGTGGCCGAGTCGAGGCTGTATCCGCTCGCGCAGTTCATGGGAGACGTCTACGCAGGTGCGTTGCTCACCGAGCAGGCGGCCTGGGAGCGCGCCACCCGACATTCGGAGCGCAAGGCGCTGGTCGCGCGGTTGTACGCG
Organism: Mycobacterium sp.; assembly: GCF_032162605.1. GTDB lineage: Bacteria > Actinomycetota > Actinomycetes > Mycobacteriales > Mycobacteriaceae > Mycobacterium. The sequence goes on from NZ_JAVROT010000561.1 coordinate 1,675, forward strand.
CAGCGGTATCTGGCTCCTCGAGGACCGCTTCGTGGTATCGATGCCGACGGCGATGAGGTCGTTGAGCGCTTCGACGAGCTCGCGGACGGCGCGCTCGAACTTTAGCCACGTTACCCAGTCGCTCGCAGGCTCAGCGAAAGCAGCAGTCGGACATCGGGATCGGTCAGCGACGTCCCCAACGACTCCTCGATCCGGCGCACGCGGTAGCGAACCGTGTTGGGATGCACGTGCAGCCACTGTGCCGCCGCGGCGACGTCGCCGAAGCTGTCGAGGTAGGCCCGCAGGGTGTCGACCAGGGCCCGGTCCTTCTCGCCGAGCTCGCGCACACGCGGGTCGACGAGTCGCTCGTCCGCACCGATCATCGTGACGATCTCGTCGAGCAGCACCGTGGTGCGGGCTTCGGCCAGCGACGTCACCTGCCCGATCGCGCCGGGGTGGCGCTCGGCGCTGTCGAGCACCCGGTCCACCTCTCCGCGAGCGGCCGCGACTCCCGCCAGACCCGCTGCGGGAGTGGCGATCACGGCCCGTAGCTCAAGCCCCAGCTCGGCGCGCAGAGCGCCGATGGTGCCGCGGATCCACGACGACACCGACGATGCCTTACCAGTGTGTGGGAACAACACGTAGACCCGCGAACTACCAGCCACCACCTGCGCGTCATGCCGAAAGGCGCTGGCGCTCAACGCGAGAACGTCGGCGAGCCGTGCGGGTGCCCCCCGCGCGCCGTCGAAGCCGATGACTGCGACGTGCCCGTCGGGGACGATGCGCAACTCGCGCGCGACGTCGGCCAGCCGGACACCGTCGATGGCGACCTCGCGCAGCCCGAGGAGCTCCTGGACCCGGACGGCGTGCGTGGACGGTGTCGCGGCCAGCCGTGACATGATCCGGGCGGCCAGCACGCCCGCCCCGCGCAGCACGTCATCGACATCGTCCGCCAGAGGTCGG
>NZ_JAVROT010000562.1:0-9732 GCF_032162605.1 Mycobacterium sp.
TCCAGCCGATCGCTGAGCTCGTTGGCTTTCTCCAACTCATCGACAATCGCTTCGAGCCGGTCCACCAACTCGTCGTCGAGCGCCTCGATCGCGAGCCTGAGCAGATAGGACTCGAGCAGAACTCGAAGCTCGTAGATCTCGGCGATCTCGGCGGGTCGCAGCACCGAGACCGTGGCACCCCGGTAGTGATTGATCTGAACGAGCCCCTCGTTCTCGAGCTGCCGCAGGCTCGCCCGCACCGGCATCCGGCTCACGCCAAGCGATAGCGCGATCGCATCGAGGTTCAGCCGCTGGCCGGGCCGGAAGATCCCCTGGGTGATCGCCTCGCGGATGAACGCCTGGGTCATATCCTCGACAGTTTTGAATGTGCCGCGGACCGCATCCGCGATGTGTACCAGGACCTGGGCGTCCTTGTCGGAGACCTCGACCTCACCCGTGCGCGCCATCGCCCCCTGCCTCTTTCCTCCAGTACAGCCTTGTCCCGACTGTGGCCACGAATTCGCAATGCTCAGTTTGCATATTAGATCAAGAATCCTTCAGCACGTGTTGGAGCGCCGTTAGTCGTCGTCCGGCAGATCGTTCATCAGCCGCCACACCCGTTCCGGGGTCAATGGCAACCGAGTCGGCCACCGACCCACCGCCTGGGCGATCGCCGATGCCACCGCCCCGCCGATGGGGTTCAGCTGACCCTCGCCTGCGCCTTTTGCTCCGTACGGCCCGACGCCGTCCCTGCGTTCGGCGATCATCAGATCGATCCGCCGGGCCAGATCACCGGCCCTCGGCACCCGATAGTCGACGACGTTGGCGTTGGCCAGCTGGGGCCCGTCGTAAACCAGCTCTTCGAACAGCGCGGCACCCAGCCCCTGGGTGGCAGCGCCGAGATCCTGCGCCTCGACCGCCTGCGGGTTGATCGCAAAGCCGACGTCGGCGCAGGTAACGAGTTGATCGACGGTGACATAACCGGTGTCCGGATCCACCTCGACGGCAACTCCGACCATGCCGGTCTCCCAAAACGGCGGCATCTCCTTGGTCACACCCTCGCGCCGTACCAGACCGACGCCGGTCACCTCACCGGCGGAACCACCAAACCACTTGCGGATCACCGAGCCGAAGTCAAGGGACTGCCCGTCCGGTCCGCGCACCGCGCCGGGGGCGTCGGCGACCTCGTCGGGTGCACAGCCCCACAGCTCCGCCGCCATGGTCCGCAGCTTCTGCCTGGCCTCGGCACAGGCCCGCTGTAACGCAAGACCGGCCAACGTCGTGGTGCGGCTCGCACCCGTGGTGCGTTCATATGCCGACCCCGCGGTGTCCGACTGCACAACGGACACCTTGCGCATGTCGATGCCGAATTCCTCGGCAGTGATCTGCGCCAGCAGCGACTTGCTCCCCTGCCCCATCTCGGTGGAGCCGGATAACACGATCACCGATCCGTCCGTCTCGACACGAACCTGAGCGGTGGAGATCGGATACGCACCGGCATCCGATGCGGCCGCGCCGAAACCGATTCCGTAGTAAGGGATGTCGCGGCGCCCGCGCTCGAGCGACTCCACGACCATCTCCAGGTCGGCCAGCAGGTCGGCGTCGATCCCGCGGTTGCCGGGCAGGATCTCCTCGCCGAAGCGCACCAGGTTCCTGCGCCGGATATCGGCGCGGCTAATGCCGAGCTCGTCGGCCCCCTGGTCCATGTTGGTCTCACCGGCGAGATTGCCCTGCGGAGCCCCGAAACCACGGTAGGACGACGCCGGCGAGGTGTTCGTGTAGATCGATCGACCGCGGACCCGTACCGCGGGGACCCGATACGGACCGAAACACCGGTTCACCGACTTGGCGAGCACGAGCGGACTGTTGTCGGCGTAGGCACCAGAGTCCATGGTGATGTCGAACTCGCGGGCAAGAATTCGTCCCTCCGCATCGAAGGCGCTACGCACGTCTACCAACGCATCGTCGACTCTGGTGGTGTAGATCGCCTCGTCGACCGTCAGCGTCAGTTTGACGGGGCGGCCGACGGCCCACGACGCCACCGCGACAAGCGGTTCCACCTTGGTATAGGACTTCGAGCCGTAGCCGCCACCGAGGTAGGGCGCCGTGACTCGGACTCGCGCCAGCGGCAGATCGAAGATCCGCGCCAGATCGTCGCGGACCATGAACGGGTGCTGGGCCGAGGTGATGACCGTCAGCCCGTCATCACTGTAGGAAGCCACGGCGTTGTAGGGCTCCATGGCATAGGCATAGAGCATCGGATAACGGGTGGTTCCCTCGACGATCAGGTGTGCGTCGGCGAAGGCGGCGTCGACGTCACCCCAGCCGATGTTGACCTCGTGGGCGACATTGGTCAGCTCGGGCGTCTTCTCCTCGCCGCCCTCGGTCTCGGTCAGCTCCTTGAACGAGGCGTCCGCTGTTGCGGCGTACTCCGTTTCGTGGACGAGCGGCGCTCCGTCGGCGAGTGCCTCCGCCGCCGACATCACCGTCGGCAGTTCGTCATAGCTCACCTCGATGAGGTCCGCGGCATCGGCGGCCGCCGCACGGGTCTCGGCAAGGACGATGGCCACCGGCTCGCCGAAATACCGCACCTTTCCGGTCGCCAGGACGAAATGGTCGGAGATGATGTGGCCGAATCGCGCAAACAGCTTCTCCAAGTCAAAGGCCGTTACGACCGCGACCACATCAGGTAGCGCCAGTGCCTTGTCGGAGTCGATGCCCAGGATCTCGGCGTGCGCGCGGTCTGACCGCACGATCTTGGCGTGCAGCATGCCGGGCATCGTGATATCGACCGCGTACTGCGCTGTGCCAAGGACCTTTTCGACCAGGTCACGGCGGCGGACCGACCGGCCCACGGTGCTGTGTTCGTCGGCGTGCCGAGAACGCAGCTCCTGCGCGTGCGGCTGACCAGGCGGGAGATCGATGGTCATGGGTGACTCGTTCCGTGCCCGTTGGTCGCGGCCAGACGGCGGGTGCACGTCGCGGCGACCTCGCAGACAGCGTCGATGATCGGTAGATATCCGGTGCAGCGGCAGATGTTTCCTTCGAGATGCTCGATGACAGCGTGCCGGTCCACCGCCTCAGCCGACTCGATCAGCGCGGTCGCCATCATCAGGAATCCCGGTGTGCAGAAACCGCATTGCAACGCATGGTGGCTAACGAACGCTTCCTGCAGCGGGTTCGGCTCACCGTTTTCGGCCAGCCCCTCGACAGTGCGCACGTGGGCGCCGTCGGCGTCGACGGCGAGGAACGTGCAGGAGCTGACTGGCCGGTCGTTGACCAAAACCGTGCACACGCCGCAGACCTGAAGTTCGCAGCTGATCTTGGTGCCGGTCAGCCCAAGATCTTCGCGCAGGAAATCCGCCAGAAGGGTGCGCGGCGTGACCGCCCGCTCGATCGAAGTCCCATTGACACGCAGGCTGATCTCGACGATGGCGAGTTCGGCGGCACTCATGCGGCCGTACCCAACAAGTCGATCGCACGCCGGATGAACACTCCCGCAACGTGGCGCTTGTACCGCTCGGACCCGGTCAGGTCCGGGGTCGGGTCGAGTTCCGCTGCGATGGAGTCAGGCTCTATCTCGCCCGGATCGCCGAAGGTCCACAGGGTCTGTACCTCGCCCACCGCGCCGACCACGAGCCGACAGTGTCCGCCGGCGGCGTCGTGCAGCAGCGCGACACCGACAGTGGGACGCTCAGTCACCTGATACTTCAGATACACCGCATGAGTTCCACTCTCCGGCAACATAACCCGAACATCGACCAACAGTTCTTCAGGCTCCTTGTCGGCAAAGTAGGGGCCTGCGACGAACTCCTCCACGGGCACGGTGCGACGCCCACCGGGACCGGCCAGCGTCACTTCAGCCCCATAGGCGACCAGCGCCGTCGCGACATCGGATTTCGGTTCGGCGAAGCACAGATTGCCCCCGATCGAGCCCTGTGCGCGCACCCGGGCGTTGCCGACTCCGCCCTCGACCTTGGCCAGCATCGGCAGGTGCTCGCGCAGCACTGGGTGCACAGCGAGATCCATGTGCCGTTCGATGCCGCCGATGACGACAGCGCCGCCCTCGACGCGGACTCCCGACAGCTCCACGACCCCCTTGATGTCGACAAGCGTCTCCGGCCGATGCAGCCCGGCGCGCATCGCCAGCAGCAACTCGGTGCCCCCGCAATACGGCACCTTCTCCTCACTGATCGCGTCGATCGCCTCTGCGAGATCGCGGGGCCTGCACAGCCGAAAGGACGGCAGCATCAGACCGCGCCGAGATCTTCACTGGCCGCACCGAAGAATTCGTCGAGGATCTTCTGGGCCTTCTTGTTGATGGTTCCCGAGCCCATGCTGGCCGCCTTCCCGGTGACCTCGTACACCCCGTCCACGACGATCGTCGAGCCGTGGCTCTCGGGCCGCACCTGCATGGTCGCGATGACCAAAAGCCGGGAGCCGACCGACCGGTCCTCCCCGAGTGCACGCACTTTCAACGAGGAGCCCTCGTCGACTTCGCTGACGGTGACGTCGAGATCGGCGCGGAGCTTGAACGGCCCGAGGCGGTCCATCAGGACGGCGGTGTACTTGGTCAGCGGTTCGATCTCCACTGCGTCCTCGACGATTGACACCCAGCTCACCAGCCGCGGGACATCCACCATCGCCGACCACGAGTCGGCGGGCGTCGACTTGACCGGCAGATCGCGGTGGAACTCCGTACGTGGCATCTCTGTCCTTCGCGACGCGTCAGTAATGAATCGAGAATATTAGATACAAGTTACGATGGCATCGTACAGCGCGCAAGATGCCCCGCACCGGCGTCGGCCGGTCTATCCGAGCTTGCGCAGCCGCGGCTCGAGGTCGCGCTTGAAGAGTTCGAGGAATCGGCGCTGGTCGTGGCCGGGCGCATGAAACACCAGATGATTCAGGCCCCAGGTGACGTACTGGCCGACCTTCTCCACCGCCTCGTCGGGATCCGAGGACACGATCCAGCGCTTGGCGACCTGCTCGATCGGCAACGCGTCGGCAGCCTTCTCCATCTCGATCGGATCCTCGATCGAGTGCTTCTGCTCCGCGCTCAATGACAACGGCGCCCAGAAGCGGGTGTTCTCCAGCGCCAGTTCAGGATCGGTGTCATAGGAGATCTTGATCTCGATCATCCGGTCCACCTCATCGGCGTTGCGGCCGGCGACCTCGGCGCCCTTCTTGACCGCTGGAATCAGTTTGTCCTGGTAGAGCTCTTCACCCTTGCCCGAGGTGCAGATGAATCCGTCCCCGACGCGCCCTGCGTACTTAGCCACCACCGGTCCGCCCGCCGCAATGTAGACCGGCACCCCGCCGGCGGGCACGTCATAGATGGACGCGCCCTTCAGGTGGTAGTAGGCGCCGTCGAAGTCGACCCGGTCCCCCAACCACAACTCCCGCATCAGTTGCACGGACTCCCGCAACCGGGCGAACCGCTCCTTGAAATCCGGCCACTCGCCCGCATATCCCGTCGCGATCTCATTGAGTGCCTCACCGGTCCCCACACCCAGGAACACCCGCTCGGGGTACAGGCAGGCCATGGTCGCGAATGCCTGCGCCACCACTGCCGGGTTGTACCGGAACGTCGGTGTCAATACCGAGGTCCCCAGAATCAACCGCTTCGTACGCTCACCGACCGCCGTCATCCACGCCAGCGAGAACGGCGCATGCCCACCCTGATGACGCCACGGCTGAAAATGGTCGCTCACCGTCGCCGAGTCCATCCCGTGTTCTTCGGCCAGCACTGCCAACTCCACCAGTTCACGCGGGGCGAACTGCTCCGCCGATGCTTTGTATCCAAGATTCAGTTTAGTCACGCAGCAGTTTGTACACCGCCAGCCGGCTTTACGAAATACCCGGTGCCAGATTGGCCTCACCGGGTTGGACCGCGCACCCACCGAGACCCGTAATCGCAGGCAGCACAAGGTGATCGACGACACTCAACACAGGTAGACCGTGGATACGTCGATATGCCGGGGTGTGGCCCCTCGCCCCGTAGATCAGACGGTGGCCACCAGCGACACGGCGATGTTCCCGAGCGTCGCCTTGGAGTACGGGCAGACCTGGTGCGCCTGATTCATCAGCTCGTCGGCGGTGCGCTGGTCCAGGCCCGGCAAGTGGCCGCGCAGCATCGCCGTCAGTCCGAAACCTCCTTCGGAGTGCCTACCGAACCCAATTTGCGCTGTCACAGTGGTCTTTTCGTCGATGCCAATGTCGCCGGTGCGGGCCGCCTTGCGCAGGGCGCCGAGAAAGCAGGCGGCGTAACCGGCCGAGAACAGCAACTCCGGGTTGACGCCGTCACCACTGCCGCCCGTCTCCTTCGGCGGCTGGGTGTCGAAGTCGAGCTTGCCGTCGGAAGACCGGACGTGACCGGTGCGGCCCCCTCCGGTGGCGATGGATTCTGCGGTGTAGACAACGTCGACGCTCAATGCTTTAGCCCTTTCGGTGTGAGAAGTACTGCAATTCGACCGTATTGGCGGCATGCCCGCCCGCCGCGACGCTCAGCCAGGTGTGCCGGGTAGCGGCCGGCGGCCGAGGTACAGGCAGGTATAGAACGCACGCCACGCGACGTCGCAGTCGCTGAGACCGGCCTGTGCCATTGCGGCCAAATGATCAGTCATCGACGGGAACGGGTGATAGTGCGGATGGGTGGGCTTGCCCGCCTTGGGTCCCGCGAACACCGGCAACACGTCGCGGTATCGACGGTCCCAATCACCGGGTGGGAGAATGTGATCGAGCGTGACCAGCCACCCGTGTGGCTGTAACACCTCGGCCGCCGCGGCGTAGAAGGCGAGCAGCCCGGCATGATCGAAGTGGTGCGCCACCCGCGAATTGAGCACGACGTCGGCGCCCTGCGCGGCCTCGATACCGGCGAGCCTGGCCGCGTCGTCGACGACGTAGTCGACCCGATCGGCGAACGGGGCAAGGTGTTGCTCCGCCTGTTCCCGCATGCCGGGCGACGCGTCGATCCACACTCCGCGCGCGTCCGGATAGGCCCGTAACACCGTGGCCAGGAACGTGCCAGGCCCGCTGCCGACATCGACGATCAATTGAGGCGCTCGGGCGCGGCCGATCAGCTCGGTCGCCATCGCCCATGGCAGCTCCAACAGGGCGGCGAGCCCGTCCGCGGAGCGCCAGCTGGCGGCGTACTCGGACGACGACCAGGACTCGATGATTTGTCGGTTACCCATCGCCGCGCTCCTGCTGATCAGTGGTTTCGGGAGGAAGTCGGGGCGGTAGGAATTTGCCACCTAGCGCCCACCGGCACCCTGGTCTATCGTACTTTACATCATAGATCTTAGATACAAGTGGCCGTCTGATTGGTGGTCTGGCGGGACTCACCGCCGAACTTCGCGCTCGCCTCGGCGTACAGCGTGCTGCTGGTGGTGCTCACCTCGATCGGCATCTTCCTCTACGCCCGGGTACTGCGGCGCAACGGCCAGTACGCGACGATCACCGGAAAGGAAGCGGCCACAACACGACTCGACCTCGGGGTCTGGCGCTGGGCAGTGACGGCTGGCGTGCTGGTGTATGCGCTGATCGTGGTGGTCGTGTCGATCCTGACGGTGATGGTCAACAACCGGGCCTACAACAACGACTGGAATCATCAGCTCGCGATGGCCGACCGGGGTTCGACACCGCGTGCCGATGCCGAGATCCGCACCACGATCGACGACCCAGCGGTCGGTTTCGCGGCATTGGCCCGGTCGTTCGGATGGCACGCTGAAGGCCCCGTCACCGACCTCGACGAGTTGCCTGCCGCACTGAAACGTGCCGCCGCCGTCGTGCAGACCGGCAAACCTGCGCTGGTGGACGTGGTGTGCTGGCCGGAACCCCCACGCTGACAATGTGATTCGGAATCGGAGAACACATGACCCCGGATACGACACCAGCGGAGCCGATTGCGTCCGGTGACGGCGTGGCGGTGATCGGCTTGGGAAAGATGGGCCTGCCGATGGCAAGGCATCTGCGCGGCGCGGGATTCCGGGTGAGCGGCTACGACCCGTCGCCGGCCTGCCAGGACCGCGCGGCCGCGCTGGTCGTGGTTGGCTTCGACGAGCAGGCAGTCGAGGTGATCTCCGAGCCGGGCCGTGGCCTGTTGGCCGAGGCCAGACCGGGGTTCGTGATCGCCATGTGTAGCACGGTCCAGACGTCCACGTCGCTGCAGATGGCGGAGGCGGCGGACAAGGTGGGCGCCGGCAGTGGTGTTTCGGCGAGCATGAGCGACTTCACCCGGGCTCACCTGTGAACGAGCAACGGCGATCGCGGGTCGACCGCGAGGATCACGAACTGCTGACCTTCGTGATCAGCTGGCTGCCGTACGGCGGCGTGCGCGACGACGACGTTTTCGTGCGATTCGGTCTGACCAAGCATCGCTTTCCGGTCCGCCTGCGGGAGACTGTCGGTCGGCAACGCCGCCACATTCACCCACAGACAGCGAAGCGGCTGATGGAACTGTGCGAACAGCTCGAAGGCGTTTCGGACCCAACGATTCTCGCGTCCACCCGCACCAACGGTGTCGAAGACGCGCTCAATCATCCCAAGCGGTGCCGCATTCCGCGCAACGGTACAGCCGCACCCGGTCGCGCAGCCCCGCCGCCACGTGCTGATCTGCCGGGCCGAGAAGCTCGGCTTTGGTCGACCCGCACTCCGGGCACATCTGATTGAAGACCCGCACCTCGTTGGGCAGGTCATAGGTCATGCCGATCACGATCACTCCGCCATCGGTCGACTCGACCAACCGGGTCAGCGCGTTGTCGTCACGGTCGACGACGTCGTCGTACCGCAGAGACATCACCAGCTGCTGCCCCTGTGGCAGCCGGCTGCGCACCTGCTCCTCGGTCAGGGCGACGACATCATCGGGCGAGTTGCGCAGTGCCCTGCCCCCGACCGGCACCCACACCGCCGCGGTCGGTACTGCTCCTGACGGCAGGGCATCCCTCACGAGACTGGCTTCCCAAGGCTGGCGGGCCGATTCGGTCATGAGGTCTCCTGGTCGCACTTGGTCGGGGGAACGTAAAACACGAGGTCAGATGTTCGATCCAGCACAGAGCTTATCCGCCTCCAAGCTGTTGACGTTCAAATTGTATCTATTATCATGTATTGAACCGGTCATGGCACCGGTCGATACGTACTACGGAGGAGACACCGCGAACATGCCCGAAACCAGGATCGAGTCCATCGACGAGATCGAGATTCGCGACCAGGCACTCAGCGAGACCGCCAACAGCGAGATGACCAACCGCGAGCAGTGGAACCAGAAGAATCCTCCCACTGAAGCGGTGATCATCAAGGATCTGAAGACCACCGAGCTGACGCCGCGCGAGTACCGCAACACCAAGGCGCGCTTCTACCGGCTCGGTGGCGACATCCGGCTGCAGCCGCACGTCAGCGAGCTACCGCCGAATGGTGAGTCGGTCAACCACCGCCACACCACCGAGGCCGTCATCTACATCGTCCGTGGCGTCGGGCACACCATCATCAGCTGGGATGGCGTCAACAAGCAGCGCATCGATTGGGCCGAGGGCGACATGTTCAGCTTCCCGGTGTGGATGTGGCACCAGCACTTCAACGACAGCGATACCGAGGTTGCGCGGTACCTGGCAGTCCAGGACACCTTCGCCGTCAAGGCGCTTGGCCTGCATCAGATCGAACGCTTCCCCGAAGGCCAGTAGCCAGTCCACCGACCCGACGATGGCCGTGCCCCCGAGCCAGGGTGCACGGCCATCGGTGCGTGATGGGTTACCC
>NZ_JAVROT010000563.1:0-3354 GCF_032162605.1 Mycobacterium sp.
CACCCGGCCGCACGGCGAGTCCTCGCTGGCCGGTTGGCTAGTGCCGTCCTCGGCAATACTCTGAATGGGTGATAAGCGTCGAGGATTCCGTTCGGGTGCAGGTTGTCCGCTGGATGGAGATGCGGAAGGTGATCACGGGACCGCTCCCGGAGATCGCAGTCCGCCTGTCCCAATTCCTTGGTCACACGTCGCACGATGCCTTGGTGATCTTCACGCGTGAGTGCACCGGGCGCCCACGCAAAGTGGCCGGGAACCACGAGATCGTCGACCGGGTGACCATCGACGAGCTCGACGAGATCAAACAATCCATCGATCCTGGTGGCGTGCGCGACGAACTAGCCGTGCTGGCGGGTTCGCGTCGCCGAATCTGGGCTGTGCGCGACACCTGCGACACGCTGCTCGTCCTAGTTCCGCGACCGTCCCAGACGGCCGCCCCCGACCTTGATGAGGTCGCGGCGGTGTTCGGGATTGTCGCTACCTCCATCCAGCATCAGGTCGCGCAGGCCAGCCCTGACTATCTTGCCGAGTCACGGGCCGCGTCGAGTGAACGCGCCCGCACTATCGTCGAATTGACCGAGGCGCACCAGGCGACCCTGTCGTCCATCCTCGGAACACTCCGCTCCAACGACCTCGACGATCGCCGGTCGCGCATCACCGCCAGCGAGACGGCATCGGCCGCACTGATCGCACTTCGGTCCGCGGGCGCCGCCGATCGTGCCCTGTCGGAGGAAGCGGTCACGACCGCATTCGCCAGGCTGCAAGGCGAATTGCGTGCCCTATTGCGGCATCGGGACGTCGAAGTCGACTATGTCGACCCCCCGGCCGACGGGCGTCCGCTTCCCGGTGAGGTGGCGCACGCGGCACGGGCGATGGTGCGCGCCATCGTGCTGGCCTTCGACGCTCAACCGGTGCTGACCCGAATGCGGATCGCTTGGGACTGCGGCGGCGACAACGTCCTGATCGAGATCCGTGACCGCGGGCCCGGCACCATCGACCGCGACGCCCTGACACTCCAACTGTCCGGACGCCTGCGCACCTTGCGCGGCCAGATCGACGTCGAATCGATTCCTGGATGGGGAAGCAGGGTGATGCTCACCATCCCTCTCGACCCACCCGCGGCTCGTCCGGACGAGCACCTTCTGTCCACCCTGAATCCCCGTGAACTCGAAGTCCTCGCGCATCTCGCGGTCGGCAAGCGCAACCTCGCCATCGCTGATGAGCTCGGGATCAGTCAGAGCACGATCAAGTTTCACGTTGCCAGCCTGCTGAGGAAACTCGACGTCGCCAACCGTGGGGAGGCGGCCGCGATGGGAATACGGGCCGGAATCGTCCCCGGCGAGGCACATTCGGCGCCCGGCCAAGGCTAGACGCGACAATCCAGGTTCCCGGCGGGGGCGGCGCCACACCGCTTTGGGAGCCTGCTGTCCACCGTTGATTCGACGAGTGACGCGGCATTCCGATTGACAAAGTTTGAATTGGTCAATTTCGACGTCGCCGCGGAGGAGATTGTTGGTCGTCGGGTGCTGGATCGGAGGGGGTGGCGGTGACACAACCCTGGAGCGCACTCATCGCGGTCGCGGTCGGCCTCATCATCGTGTGGATGGCGCTGCTGATCGCACTGGCCGTGATCCGGCCCAAGGACCTCAGCGTCACCGATGCACTGCGGCTGCTGCCCGACACGGTGGTCCTGCTGCGGCGCCTGGCCGCCGATCCGCAACTGCCCCGCGGTGTCCGGGTCCGTCTGCTCCTGTTGCTGGTCTACCTGATCCTGCCGATCGACCTCGTACCCGACTTCATCCCCGTTCTCGGCTACGCAGATGACGCCATCATCGTTGCCGCCGCGCTGCGCTCAGTCGTCCGACGCGCCGGACCCGGCGCCCTCGACAAACACTGGCCCGGCACCCCCGAAGGACTCCACGCCGTCCGACGCCTCACCGGCATCCCGAGTCCACCCGAGACCTGAAACCTCTAGATCGGTAGCTCGACCAGCACCGTGGTGCCACGGCCCGGGGAGGACTCCACCCGCAGAGATGCCTCGATCATGGCGCAGCGCTCGGCTATCGAACTCATGCCGAAGTGCTGCCCCCCATCGGCGTCCACCGCGCGCGCCGTCCGGCGTTCCGCTGCGTCGAAACCCTTCCCGTCGTCGGCGCAGCCGAGAACGATCGAATCACCGACGCCGCGCAGCGACAACACGATCCGATCAGCGTCGGCGTGCTTGACCGCGTTGGCCAAGGCCTCCTGGGTGATCCGGTAGAGCGCCGCGGCGGCATGATCGGGAATGTCATCGACCGCAGCTGCCGGGTCCACGACGAGTTCGATGGACGGGCCGCCGTTACGACGGGCCATCTGGACGAGCGACTCAATCGCGGCGGTCAGGCCGAGGTCGTCGAGCACGAGACTATGCAGCCCAGAGATGGCCGCCCTGGTCTGGTTGTAGGCCACGTCGCCCAGTTTGCGTGCGCTCAGCAGTTCGGCGCGCGCGCTATCGAGCTCCCGGAGGAGCATCGAGTCGTCCGATACCTCCTGCGCCGCCGAGATGGTGAGGTCCGCCGCCGAGAGGTGGAACGACATGGACGCAAGCGCGGTGGTGACGCCGTCGTGCAGGTCGAAGGCGATCCTGCGCCGCTCCGCTTCCTGCGCCGAAATCGCCGCCTTGATGAGCCGGTCCCGCTCGGTGCGCTGCCTGTTGACCGTGCGCCACAGCTGCTCCGCGTCCAGCCGCAACCCGAGGATCGCGGCATACGGTTCCGCGGCGTCGAGGTCGACCTGGCCGAACGGACGGCGCGGATCGCGGTGAGCGGCAAGGACACCCACGACATCGCACTCGAGCCCCTGGAGCGGGATGCACATCCGGGCCACGGTCTGCTCCCGCTCGAGATGAAGCAGCTGACGGTGCAGCACATTTCGGGGTGAGTCGGCCTCGATCAGCACCGGTTTGCCTGTGCGAGCAACCAATCCGGTGACCCCGAAGCCGACCTGCAGCTTGAGGGAGCCTGCCGAAGGGTGTGCGGGCCAGATGTCGACGACGTCGAGGTCCTGACCGTTGATGGCGTACACCAGGACACCGTCGGCGCCGAGCAGGCGGGCGAGATCCGCCGCGGTGGGGGCCGCCCCCGCAGCGGGGCTCAACGGAACAGCCCTTCACGTAACGCGACGGCGACGGCACCGCTCCGGTCGGAGACCCCCAACTTGCGGTAGAGCCCGCGGATATGGGTCTTCACCGTGTCCTCACTGACCACCAGCTCGCTCGCGACCGCCTTGTTCGAGTGCCCCGAAACCAGCAACGCCAGTACCTCCGACTCACGCTGGGTGAGGCCGAGGTGCGCACCGGACCAGAACTCACCAGCGCTT
>NZ_JAVROT010000564.1:0-4621 GCF_032162605.1 Mycobacterium sp.
GACGTTGGTGAGGTAGTCGACGTCGGCAAGGCCCGGGATCTCGGGCGCGATCGCGCGGCCGCCGACGTTGAGGAAGATCCGGTCCGCCTCGAGCACCTGATCGTCGACCCGAATGGTGTGTCGGCCCTCGAAGCGGGCGTGGCCACGGATGAGCGTGCAGCCGTCCATGCCCTCGAGCCACGACTCCACGCCATGGCGGTCGTCGAGCATGACCTTGTCCTTGCGCGCCTTCACCTTTGCCATGTCGACCGTGACGTCTCCGGTGCCGATTCCGTATTCGGCACCGCGCCGGGCGGTGTGCGCCGTGTGCGCGCTGGCCACCAGCGTCTTGGTCGGAATGCAGCCGTAGTTGACGCACGTCCCGCCGACGAGCTTGCGTTCGATCACCGCGACGGTCTGGCCCGCGGTGGCGAGCCGGCCCGCGAGCGGTGGCCCGGCCTGTCCCGCACCGACAATGATGGCGTCGTATCTCGTTGCCATGGAAGGGATCTACAGAGCCGCGGCGGCGGCGGCGATCGCGAAGCCACCGAGCACGGCGATCGCATCCTCGGTCAGTGCGACGGGCAGGTCATGGCCACCGTTGGCGGCGACCAGCCTGCGCCGCGCCTGATATCCGCCCATGGTGCCGAGCACCGCACCGACCACACCGGCTCCGAACGCGCTGAAGGTGTAGCCGTGCTGATTCACCTGATCCCAGATCGGCGCCCCGATGACCGCGCCCGCGAAGCCACCGGTGACGAGTCGCGCGATGAACTGGGCTGGGACAGTGCGACTCGGCGTGGACGGCAGCTGATCGGTGACCAGCTCGACCACCAGAAGGATCGTGAGGACGGTGACCGTGATCGGATGGCCGACCCACTGGGCCCACGTGCCATCGACGGACAGCCATCCGAGTGCAGCGCCCCACGCGACGACGGCGGGGGGCGTCAGTGCCCGCAAACCCGCGACGACACCGATGAGGAGCGCAAGGAGAAGGACCAGCACGTGCGTCATGGGCAGACGCTAGCACCACTGGTCAGAAGCGGCAGAACCTTATGTCGGAGGCCAGGATCGCCTTCGCACCAATGGCTGCGATTTGATCCATGATGCCGTTCACGTCGCGCCGGGGCACCAACGCGCGGACCGCAACCCACGCCGGGTCGGCCAGCGGCGCGATGGTCGGCGACTCCAATCCAGGAGTGACCGCGGTGGCGCGGTCGAGCACGTCGCGTGGACAGTCGTAGTCGAGCATCAGGTACTGCTGCCCGAAGACCACGCCCTGCACCCGGCCGGCGAGCTGGTCGCGGGCGGAGGCCGTCCGCACGTCGGGATCGGCACGTTCGATCAGCACGGCCTCCGAATCGCACAGCGCCTCCCCGAAGGCGAGCAGACCGTGCAGACCGAGCGTGCGGCCCGTCCCGACGATGTCGGCGATGACGTCGGCCAGGCCGAGTTGCACCGAGATCTCCACTGCACCGTCAAGGCGGATCACGGTGGCGTCGATGCCTCTGGCGGCCAGATCCTTTCGGACCAGGTTCGGGTACGCGGTCGCGATCCGCTGACCGGCGAGGTCGGCGATCGCCCAGTCCCGACCGGCCGGGGCTGCATAGCGGAAGGTCGACGATCCGAAGCCCAGCGCCAGCCGCTCCTCCACGGGAGCGTCGGATTCCTGCGCGAGGTCGCGTCCGGTGATCCCGAAGTCCAGCTCCCCCGACCCGACGTAGATGGCGATGTCCTTGGGCCGCAGAAAGAAGAACTCCACGTTGTTGGCCGGGTCGACGACGGTCAGGTCCTTGGGGTCGCGCCGACGGCGATACCCGGCCTCGGACAGGATCTCCGCGGCGGACTCGCTGAGCGCGCCCTTGTTGGGGACCGCGACGCGCAGCATGCCGGTCGTCAATGAGCCGTTCATAGCTTCGAGTAGACGTCGTCGAGGGTGAGGCCGCGCGAGATCATCAGAACCTGCGTCCAATACAGCAGCTGGCTGATCTCACCTGCCAGCGCGTCGGCACCCTCGTGTTCGGCGGCCAGCCACACCTCGCCCGCCTCCTCGAGGACCTTCTTGCCAAGCCCGTGCACGCCGCCGTCCAGGGCCTTGACGGTGCCACTGCCTGCGGGTCGGGTGTGCGCGCGCTCGCTGAGTTCGGCGAACAACGCGTCGAAGGTCTTCACGGACGCCGATTGTTTCACGCCGTCGACGGCGGAGTCACGGCGGTTTCAGCGGACCGTCACGACTCCGCCCGCCGTCAGGCGTTCGCCGTGGGTTTCGGAGTGGCCAGTATCTCTCCGTGCATGTCCTCCAGCGAGACTCCCTTGGTCTCCTGGACCCACCGCCAGACGAACACGAAGGACAGCACCGCGCACAGCCCGTAGAACCCGTACGCCAGGCCCAGGTGGTTACGCAGTCCCGGGAACGACACCGTGATGGCCCAGTTGGCGGCCCACTGTCCGGCTGCCGCCAGACCCAACGCCGCCGCTCGGATGCGGTTCGGGAACATCTCGCCCAGCAGTACCCAGACCACCGGTCCCCACGACATGCCGAATGCCACGACGAAGAGGTTCGCGGCGATCAGCGCGATGACGCCGGACGCACCGGCCAGACTCGGCTTGCCGTCGACGAGCCCTGCGTTGGCGAAGATGACCGACATGGTGATCAAGGTGATCGCCATCCCGGACGAGCCGATGAGCAGCAGCGGTTTCCGGCCGATCTTGTCGATCAGCGCGATGGCGATCAGCGTGGTCGCCACGTTGATGACCGACGTGATCACGGTGTAGATCGCCGACTCGTCGGCGCTGAATCCCACCGCCTGCCACAACACGTTGGAGTAGTAGAAGATCACGTTGATGCCGACGAACTGCTGGAAGACCGACAATCCGAGGCCCACCCAGACGATGCCGTAGATGCCGCCGGTCGGCTTCTTCAAATCACGCCAGGACGGCTTGTCCTCGCGCTCCAGCGTCTCCTGGATCCGGGTGATGGTGATCTCGAGGTTCTTCTCACCGAGGAGCATGTTGAGCACGCGCCGGGCTTCCGGAATCTTGTGACTGGCAACGAGATACCTGGGCGACTCCGGGATCGTGAATGCCAGACCGCCGTAAACGACCGCGGGGATCGCCATGACGAGGAACATCCAGCGCCAAGCCTCCAACCCGAGCCCGAGCACTTCGTTGGGGCCACCTGCTGCCTTCTGCAGCAGCCAGTTGATCGCGAAGGACAAGAAGATGCCGGAGACGATGGCCAGCTGCTGTAGCGAGCCCAGCCGGCCGCGAATGCGGGGCGGCGACGTCTCGGCGATGTACGCCGGCGCAATGACCGAGGCGATGCCGACTCCGATACCGCCGACGATCCGGAAGAGGACGACGATTTCGACGTTGGGTGCCAACGCCGTTCCGATGGCACTGACGAGAAAGAACAGCGCAGCGATCTTCATCACCGCGATGCGGCCGATCCTGTCGGCGATCCGGCCTGCGGACATGGCGCCGGCAGCGGCGCCAAGAAGTGCCGAGGCGACGGCGAAGCCCAACTCGGCGTTGCCGATGCCGAAGTCCTCCTGGATGGAATCGACCGCGCCGTTGATCACGGCGCTGTCGTAGCCGAATAGCAGCCCGCCCAGAGCGGCTACCGACGCGATTCGAATGGCGGTTCGGCCCGACGAGAAGTCCTCGTCACTGATCGCCGACGGACCGTCGGATACGGGGGGTCCCTGGCCAGCCATGAGACTTCCTTTCGCAGCGCTGCGTGATGCGTGTCACACCAACGATCGCACAGTCCACGGGTTCAAAGGGGCAAATCTCGGCGGAGAAGGCCAACGACACCGATCACTCGTCAGACGGGCCTGCGACGACGACTCACACGACGCGGGTACCAGCGGCGCAATTGAGCTCGTGATGGATCGCACGCAGGGCCTCGACGTCGAGGCCGACGAGCGAACTCACGTGCCGGCGCAGCGGACTGTCCGGCACCTCGACGTCGTTGGGCACGACCACGACCGGGCAGCCGGCCGCCTCGGCGGCCTCGGTGCCGGTCACCGAGTCTTCGATGGCGAGGCACTGCGCGGGTTCGAATCCGAGCAGGTGCGCGCCTCGCAGGTACGGGTCCGCCGCGGGCTTGGCATGCGCGACTTCGTCGCCGCAGACCGATGCCGAGAAGTAATGCCGGCCAATGCTCTCCAGTGCGCGCTCCGTCAGCTCCCGGCGCGTGTTGGTGACCAAGGCCAGTGGGATGCCCGCCTCCACGAGGGTGTCGAGTAGCTCACGCGCACCCGGCAGCCACGGCAGTCCGTCCTCGAACAGTTCGCCGACGTGATCGTGCAGCCAGACCGCCGCCTCCTCCATCGCGAGCGGCTCCTGGTCGAGACCCAGGTCGGTGTAGACGATGCGCATGACGCTCTCGGAGGAACCGCCGATCGTCGACGTCCGCACCTCCGGTGTCAGTACCCCGCCGAGGCGCGCGTACAGCGCGTGCAGCGATACGTCCCAGAGCTTTTCGGAGTCGACGAGGGTGCCGTCCATGTCCCACAGCACTGCCTTCATGTGGCTCAGTCCTCTGGGTTGTAGCCGAGGTTGGGGCCGAGCCAGCGCTCGGTTTCCTGCAGGGTCCAGCCCTTGCGCTTCGCGTAGTCGGCCACCTGGTCCTGGGCCA
>NZ_JAVROT010000565.1:0-9905 GCF_032162605.1 Mycobacterium sp.
CTGGACAGCCCGCCGCCACCGGTCGAGGAGCGTCTTTCCGTACTGATCCGCGATGGGCTCGTAGGCCGGATGCCCACCGCCGATCACGCCGCACCACCACGCTTCGCGCTAACTCAGAACGGGCGCACGATCTTCGAGCGCCAACGTTCGACGAACATCGCGGGCCTGGAGTCCATCCTGAGTCATTGGGACGACGGTGACGTCGCCGTGCTCATCGGATACCTCGGTCGACTCGCTGATGGGATCGACGAGGAGAACCGACGTCAAAACACGACAAGTGCAGCTCCGCATGCGCCCTTACCGCATGCATTCACCGAGCCAATGCAGACACGACGTGAATTGGTGTCCCAGTCGGCAGCGGCGTCGCCGACGGGGACGCTGCGTGATCGCTGGAGGTAGAACCCGATTCACCACAGCCTGCACTCGTCCGGCTTACACGGGTAGGAGGCCAGCCACGCGGTAGCCATCGACGAGCGCGTCGTAGAGCGAGATGTCGGAGCGACTCCTCGCGATGAGCTGAGCACCGGCGATGGCAGCGAAGATGGCGCGCGCCCGCGGTTCGCCTTCCTCGGCGCTGACCACGGACGCATCGAGTAGCACGCGGGTCAGCCAAGACACGTTGACGTCGGCGAAGGTCTGCACCTCCCTTTGCACGGGCTCGGGCAGGTCGTCGTATTCGGCGGCCATGTAGCTGCAGAGGCACATGCGATTGTCGTTCTCGAGTGCCTTGCGAAACGTTTCGGGATATTGGCGCAGGGCGTCGATCGAATCGGAGGATTCAGCCAATAGCGCATCCAGGGCAACCGCTGAGTCCTCCCAGTACCGCCTGGCTACGGCGGTGCCGAGGTCGGCCTTGCTCGGGAAGTAGTGGTAGATGCTGGCGGCCTTGATGCCCACGTCTTGCGCGAGGTCGCGAAAGCTCAACCCGCCGTAGCCGCGCGTCTGCGCGACGCTCCTGGCGGCCGCGAGGATCTTCTCCCGGGAGTTTGAGCTGACCTCGTTCATTCTCAAAAGTTTACCTACCAAGTGGCAGGTAGACAACCTACCAAGTGACAGGTAGGGTCGCCTACCAAGTGACAGGTAGACGAAAAGAGGGAAACAATGAGCTCCGAGATCATCCATTACGACGCGACCAAGTTGGCTGAACTGATTCGTACGCGGGCGGTGTCGCCGGTCGAGGTCGTGCAGGCGCATCTCGACCGAATCGAGGCCGTCAACCCCAAGGTCAACGCGATCGTCACGGTTGCGGCCGGCGCGCTCGAAGCAGCGAGGGCGGCGGAGGCAGCGGTTCTGGCGGGGGACCGGCTCGGCCCGTTGCACGGGGTGCCGATCTCGGTGAAGGACTCGATCGACACGGCGGACGTTCTGACCCAGCGTGGTTCGCCGATCTTCAAGGGCCGCACCCCCAAGGCGGATGCGGTCGGCGTTGCCCGCCTGAAGAGTGCCGGTGCGATCGTGCTCGCCAAGACGAACCTTCCCGAATTCTCCTACTCGACCGAAACCGACAATCTGCTCACGGGCAGGTCGAACAACCCGTGGAATCTGGCTCGCACGCCAGGCGGGTCGAGCGGTGGCGAGTCGGCGGCCATCGCGGCGGGCATGTCGCCGCTCGGTCTCGGCACCGATCTCGCCATCTCCGTGCGCGGTCCCGCAGCGCAAACCGGGATCGTCGCGCTCAAGGCCACGCATGGGCGCGTCCCGATGACGGGCGTTTGGCCGCGAGTGCCGCGTCGCTTCTGGCATGTCGGCCCGATGGCGCGCAGCGTTCGCGACATCGCCTTGGCCTATCCACTTCTCGCCGGACCCGACGGTGCCGACGCCTTCGCCACCAGCACCGTCCAGTTCGACGCGGGGGTGGGTGTCTCGCCGGGTCGACCGCTCCGGGTCGGCTGGTTGGTCGAGCCCGGGTTCGGGCCGATCGACCTCGAGGTGGCGGCCACCGTGCAGGCGGCCGCCGAGGCGCTCGAGGACCTGTGTTGCGTCGTCGAGCCCGTGCGCATCCCGGCGCTCGAGCGCGACTTCGCCCTCGACGTGTTCAATCGCCTCCACGTGATGGAGCTCAAGCCCGCGTTCGCGGAAGCGACGGCCGGCCGCGCACCCGATGAGCTCTTCACGATCGCCAAGAACATGCTCGCGACACCCGACACGTCCGTCGAAGAGTACGTCCAAGCAGAACAGGCGGCCGAGCGACTGAGGGACGGCTTCGCCGACTATTTTCAGCGCTACGACGCGCTGGTCTGCCCCGTGCTGCCCATCCCGGCCCATGAACACGGCGCCACGGAATTCGTCATCAACGGCCAGACCGTCGACGCGACCTACATCCAAGGCGCCACCGTGCCATTCAACGTGACCGGACTACCGGCATTGTCGATGAGGTTCGGTACGAGCCGCGACGGACTGCCGATCAACGTGCAGGTGGTCTCCAGCTGGCTGGCCGAATCGACCATTCTGCAGCTGGCCTCACTGCTGGAAAAGGCAAGCCCCGTTCGCGACCTTCACCCGGACATCTAGCCGGGAAAGCGGGTAAGCGCGCGGAACCGATTTGTCACCAAGGTCTTTCGAAACCTACTCATATCGTCAGGACACGAAAATGAACACAACGCCCACCAACGACTCGATCTCCAACCGGGATCCGGGGCCGCTGCACTATCGGGATGCGACCACTCTGGCGGCGCTGATCGCGACGAAACAGGTCTCGTCCCGCGATGTCGTCCAGGCTCACCTGGACCGCATCGCCGCGGTCAATCCGAAGATCAACGCCATCGTCACCCTGCGCGCCGACGACGCATTGCGGGATGCCGCCGCGGCCGACGAGGCCGTCGCCAGTGGCGTCGAACTCGGTCCCCTGCATGGAGTTCCGTTCACCATCAAGGACGCCCTCGACACCGAGGGCATCCCGACCCAACGCGGCACCAGGCTGTTCGCCGGCTTCGTCCCCGAGGCCGACGCCACCGCGGTGGCACGGTTCAAGGCCGCGGGCGGTATCCCCATCGCGAAGACCAACCTCCCCGAATTCTCGGCGTGGACCGAGACTGACAACCTAGTCACCGGCCGCACCAACAATCCTTGGAATCTGGACCGAACCCCTGGCGGATCCTCGGGTGGGGAGTCCGCGGCGATCGCAGCAGGCATGTCCCCGATGGGGATCGGCAGCGACGTCGCGATCTCGGTGCGTGGGCCCGCGGCATTCACCGGGATCGCCGCCCTCAAGGCCACGCATGGCCGCATCCCGTACACCGGTCACTTCCCGACTGTGACCTCAGGCTGGTGGCACGTCGGGCCGATGGCCCGCACCGTGCGTGACGTCGCACTGGGTTACTCCGTCCTGAGCGGACCCGACGGCATCGATGGCTACGCCGTCCACGCCAAGGACATTGATGCGGGCGGCACTCGGGCGGCCAGACAGTCCATCCGCGTCGGCTGGGTATCCGACGACGCGTTCGGGCCGGTGGATCCCGAGATCACCGCCGCGGTCGTCGCTGCCGCCGCGCAACTGTCCGATCTCGGATGCGAGGTCGAGCAGGTCGGGGTGCCGTTCCTCGAGCAGGCCGACGGACTCGCGACGCTCATGACGTTCGTCTACGCCGAATTGACTCCCTACGTCAAGGCTTTGGCGGCCGGTCGCGAAGGCGAACTGTTCTCCACCGGTGCGGACATCGTCGCGATGGAGGACCCCACCTTCGCCGACGTGCTTGCGGCGCGGGCGAAGCTGGAAGCGCTAAGGTCGGCGTTCGCCGGATACTTCGCGAACTACGACGTGCTGCTGTGCCCGGTCAACCCCGTCACCGCCACGCCGCATGGGGCGCTGGAACTCGTCGTCGATGGTGTGACGGCGTCGTGGACCCATGTGATGGCAGCGACGTCACCGTTCAATCTGACTGGCCTGCCTGCACTCTCGGTGCCGTACGGGTACAGCTCGGAGGAGCTGCCGATCGGCATCCAACTCGTCTCGAAGTGGTTCGACGAGTCGACCATTCTGCGCCTGGGTGCACTGCTCGAACGCAACGGCGGCCTCGGCGATCGGCGCCCGCCGACCACGGGTTGACGGCCTCGACGTCGAGTCGCTGGCGGCGACCGTTCCGGCGCGACGCGCCCAGTCGATGGGCGCCTGGAACCTTTCGATGATGTCCAGGTAGCGGGTCGGGGCGAGTCGGGCGAGGATGTCGAAGAGGTGCGCATCCAAGCCAATGAGGATGCGGGACTTGCCCGCCTCCACACCGCGGTGGATGACCTCCGCGGCCTTGTCGGGCGTTGTCATCGTGGTCGCCGCGAACTCGGCGACCATCTGCTGGTGCGTTGGGCCGTTTCCTTGCGGGCCTGTCCGTAATCGTGCGTTTCGCACGATGTTGGTGTTGACCCCGCCGGGATGGACGTTGATCGCGCTCACCCCGGTGCCCCGCAACTCCTGGCGTAGCGCATCGGTGAAGCCGCGCACCGCGAACTTGGCTGCGCAATAGGCACTTTGACCGGGGATGCCAGCAAGGCCGAACACGCTCGATGTGTTGACGATCGCTCCCGCGTCCTGCTCGACGAGGATCGGCAGGAACGCCCGGGTTCCATTGACCACGCCGTGGAAGTTGATGTTCCACAACCATTGATCGTCGTCGGGATCGGCGTCGAGCACAGTGGACGCGAGGTTGACACCAGCATTGTTGAAGACGGCGCCCACCGCCGTCGGCGTCCAGTCCCGCACCTCCGCGGCGAAGGCTAGCTGCGCGTCCGCATCACTGACGTCGAGGACCCGCGACAACACAGGCCCCGAGATGCTCGCCGCGGTTTCCTTCAATCCCCTCTGGTCGATGTCGGTGATCGCCACCGGGCTGCCGTGGCCGGCGAGCCGTAGAGCCAGACTGCGACCCATGCCCGACGCGGCGCCGCTGATCACCGCAGTGCGACCGCTGATGGTCCGTCTTGCCTTGGTCAACGTTGCCCCTCAGTGTTCCCGTGCATCTGTGACGAGTGGTGTGATCAACGACCATGTCAAGTGACTGCGATCACGTCAAGCGCAACGAGTCGCCAATCCAGTCTGCGATGGCAAACCCACCACCACCCGACGCAGCCGTTGGACCCGGTGGGGGAGGCGCCGAAACAAGCTACACCGTCGTGTTCTTGCTGGCATGCTTCATGGATGGCGGCCATTCCAGAGACCGTCTACGCGCGGGACCGTGACGTCAACCTGGCGTACCAGGTGCTCGATGACGCCGGACCCGATGTCTTGTTCGTGCCAACGCCGAGGTTCCCCATCGACCTGATTTGGGACGACCCCACGGTGGCCCGCCACCTTCGCCGCCTCGCGTCGTTCGGCCGGTTGATCCTGACCGATCTGTTGGGGTTGGGTAGCTCCGATGCCGTGCCGATCAATGAGCGTCCTGCAATGCAGGCGTGGACGGACGGGCTGCTCGCAGTGCTCGACGCGTCCGGCAGCGAGTCCGCGGCGGTGTTCGGGATGGCGGGCTCGGCGCTCCCGGCCATGCTCCTGGCTGCAAGCCACCCCGAGCGTGTGCGATCCCTCGTCTTGTGGAGTCCGTACGCCTGCTTCCTGCGCACGCCCGATCAGCCGTTCGCGATGCCCGAGCACACTTACCGGAAGATGCACAAACTCTTCGGCGAGGCTGCCGGGACCGGCTCCGCGACCGAATTGCTTGCACCGAGTTGGAGCCGTGACGCGGCGAAGCGGCGCTGGTACGGCCGCGGTGAGCGACTCGCCGGCGGGCCGGGTTACTTCAACGCGATCAGCGAGCTGTTTCAGCGCACTGACATGCGCTCGGTGCTCGACAGCATTCAGGCGCCGACGTTGGTACTGCACCGGCGAGACGACCGTTATATCCCTGCGGGCCATGCCAAGTACGTCGCGGGCCGTATTGCGCACGCGAGACGCGTGGAGTTCGACGGCGACGACCACGAGTGGTTCGCAGGCGACTCCGACCGGGTGCTCGACGAGGTGGGTTCGTTTCTCACCGGTGGCAGTCAGCCCAGACCGACCAATCGGGTGCTGTCGACCGTGCTGTTCACCGACATCGTCGGATCAACGGCACGCGCAACGGCTCTGGGTGACGAGGCGTGGACGGAGATCCTCACCGCGCACAACCGAGCCGTCGGGGGACAGGTGGTCGGGGCGCGCGGGACGATCGTCAAGTTCACGGGCGACGGCGCACTCGCGACGTTCGACGGTCCAGCGCGGGCGATCATGTGCGCGTGCGCAATTCGGGATTCGGTGGCGAATCTCGGTCTCTCCGTTCGCGTCGGCCTGCATACGGGTGAGGTAGAGATGGTGGACGGCGATGTGCATGGCATCGCGGTGCACATCGCGGCGCGCATCATGGCACTTGCGAGACCCGACGAAGTTCTCGTATCCGGCGCAGTCCCGCCGCTGGTGCTGGGGTCCGGGCTCGCGTTCGACGACCGCGGCAGTCACGAATTGAAGGGCGTGACTGACCGGTGGCCGGTCCTGGCGGTGCACGATGCGCCCCGGCTAACTCGCGGGGAGGCCGTGGTTTGAGCGCACTGCCCTCCCAAACGCGTGGGACCGACACGTGCTGCGTGTCTCAGGCGAACGGATTGAGCACCAAGGTGCACAGACGAGGAAGATTGCCGACCGGAATCCAGGCGACCATGGCGCGGCATGTGCCCGCCGCCATGCCCACTGGGCCGCCGCAGACTGGCCAAGCTCCGAGTCCCTGGGTCTGCAAGACGTTTCGCGCGACCCGGATCTGCTCGTCGCGGCTGGCGGCGGAAGGCGATCCGACCCCGCCGTTGGTAGCCCACGTGGCAGGCGTGAACTGAAGGCCACCGTAGAAGCCGTTACCAGTGTTCGAGGACCAGTTACCGCCCGATTCGCATTGCGCCATCGCGTCCCAGTTGGGCTCAGCGCCGGCTACGGGAGTCGCCATGGCCATTTGCGCCACTGCGATCGCACCGGCAGCCCCAAGCACGGCGACAGTCTTTCGCACACTCATATTTCGATCCCTTCGCCGGATCGTGCGACGCGCAGGCGCCGAATGGCCAGCGTGTGAGACGATCCTCAGCTCAAATCGTGATCATGAGTTTACTGATGTGGCCAGAGTTAAACAGTGACAGTAGTGAGTCTAATTGTATTCTCTGAGTCTATTTAATTCTTATGCTTCTCATGAGGCCAGAGATGCCGCTGGGGCCAGCTGAGCAGGCCGGATCGATGCAGTTCAGACGTGGATACCAACTCGAGATCGCGTCGTCGCCAGTGCATTCCGGCGCTTAAGAATATGCGGAGGTCCGATACCTGCATGGAGGCAACCAATGTGGCTATTGATCTAATTGTGATCAAAGATGGCGGAGTGATAGATGTTAATTCTCGGAAATTTGAGGCATATGTGGCCACTGGGTTGAAAGTGGCCTATGTGGCGCGTTGGGAAGCCCGCACGTCAGACCGTCGCCGGCACCCGCGCTTGCACGCCGGAGGCACGCATCTCCTGCCGCAGCGTCGTGAAGTCCAAGATCGTCTTGGATGCCACGGTGGCGACCGGGCGTGCGTTACGACCGGTGGCTTCGGTCTTGGACACCATGACCACGCTGTCGATGTAGGGCTGGATCGTCGTCGCGTTCTGAACGGTGGCGACGATGACGAGCTGGAAGCCGAATTTGCGGAACGCCTGAAGTGCCTGCTGAGCAAACTGCGGATCGGACTTGGAGAATGCCTCATCGAGCATCAGCTGAGCGAAAACCGGCTTGTTGTCGACACCTTCGGCGGCAGCCGACACGGAGGACTGCGCGGGGCTCGCCAGGTTGAAGCTCAATGCACCGGCCAGGCAGAAGGCCATCAGCTTCTCCTGCTCGCCACCGGAATTGTCGCCGGCATTGCTGTGCGTGCGGATCAGCTCCTCGGCGCTGACATCCCATTCGGCGCAGTCGAAGGTGAACCGGTTGCGGACGTCGAGGGCATCGCGCGTCCAGGCCTTGTCCTCGGGAGCCGTGGACGCCAGCCGGTTGCGCAGCAACAGGATGTCGGCGTACTGATCCAGGATCGCCTGTTTGTCGCCAAGCCCGACTTCGGCGATGCGCCGAGAGATGGCCTTGACGATGTCGGTGAGCTCGGCGACCGCGGTCAGGCTGCGCGGGGTGGCGCGCAGCGTCAACCGGGTGCCTCGGTTGAACTCCACGGAGCCCAGGCCGGTGTTGACCCTGGCGATCTGCTCGCTGATGCGCCGGGCTTCCTGCTCGGCCACCCGGTGCAGCGTGAGGATGGCATCTGGTGCCTGTTCGGTGACGAGCCGCATCATCCGCTCGTAGGCCTCGGGGAGCTCCCGCTCGTCGATGTGCCGGCACAACACCACGTAGTCGTGCACCCTTTCGTCGAACACGTCGCTGTCATTCGGGATGGCGTCGGGGAACGCGTTGTCGAACGTGTTGAGAATGCGGGCGAGCTCATCGTATGAGCGCCTGCGGCTTTCGCGGAGGTGATCGCGCTCCCGGCGAATGGCGGTGAACACCGCCTCCCGGTGCGGTTCGGGATTGAGCAACTCCAACGCCACCGGCACGTCACCGGCGTAGCGGTTCAGTAGTTCCGTCAGAGGCTCGGACACGAACGCAGGAGTCAGCCGCTCCCGAAGCTCCAGTAGACGGGTCCGACGACCGTCCAGGTCGTCGCGGCGGGTCTCAACGCCACCCCGGCGCGTCATCAGTGTCTGGATCTCCTCCCAGCACTGATCGGCGCGCCCATTGAGCGCCTCGATGTCGGGGTGATCGGCCAGCAGCAGCTCGTACTGTTCGCGCAGACGGTCGGCATGCCCATCGGCGGACTCCGTGTCGATCTGGTTCCACTGCGGGAACTGCTCGCAGATCGCCCTGCATGCCGCGGCCCGGTCCCGCCACCGCTGGCGTTCGGCGGCGATGTCGTCGGCTGCCCGCCGCGCCCGCTGGTATGCCTCTTCGGTGTTGGCGAGATCGACGGTCAGCGCATCGATCTTGGCGGCGACGTCACCCTGGTAGATGTAGTCGGACTGCTTGAGTGGTCGCCGGTCGTCCTTGATCGCCAGCCGGTCGGAGTCCTTGTACAGGCCGGTGTCGGTGACGGCCCGCCGGAACCGGGGAAACAGGTCGGGGGTGTCGACGCAGACGTGGTCGCCTGCGGCGGCGATGACGTCGGCGGCCTCGGCGGCGCAGACATGCGTCGGGTCGACCACGAACAGCTTGCCTGCCAACGTGTTCGGCTCGGCGGTCCCGCCGCTCGCCGACGACCTGACATGATGCAGCTGCAGCCGTCCGCCCATGTTCGTCTCGTTGACG
Organism: Mycobacterium sp.; assembly: GCF_032162605.1. GTDB lineage: Bacteria > Actinomycetota > Actinomycetes > Mycobacteriales > Mycobacteriaceae > Mycobacterium. The sequence goes on from NZ_JAVROT010000565.1 coordinate 9,259, forward strand.
AACCGCAGCACTGCCGCGTACTGGCTATCGGGCACCAGCAGTCGCAGACCCACCCCGCGCAGCACCTTCTCCACCGCGACGCGCCACCGGTTCTGCTCCGGCCTCAGGTCCATCAGCTCGGCGATGTAGGGCAGCCTGCTCGGGTCGACACCCACTGCGGCACAGATGTGTTCGCGCATCGTGATCGCGAACTCCGGCAGGGCCGAGCCGACGTGCTCGACGCGGCGCAGTTCCTTTGCTGCGTCGTCGCGGGCGATCCGAGCGACCTTCTGGGCGTACTCGGCATCGGTGGACGCTTCCCTGCCGCGGTCGAGTCTGGCCAGTAGCTCAGTGGCGGCAGTGCTGAGTTCCTCACGCAGATTCCAGAACTCGTCGGCGGTGTCCGGGACGTCGAGGCCCTGGGCGGTGATCATTGACTCATAGGCGGCGCGCCGCCGCGATACCTCTTCGGCCTGCGCTTCAGCGCCTGCCACCTGCGACTGCAACGGCCCCACGCTCGCACTCGATCCGTTGATCTGCGCGTTGAGCGAATCCCCTTCGGCCTTGGCGAGATTGAGCTGCCTGGTGACGTCCTCGTACTCGTTGCCAAGCTGGTCGATGGTGGCGTCGAGCGAGTTGATCTGAGTCGGGCTCTGCGACAGCCGGAT
>NZ_JAVROT010000566.1:0-12963 GCF_032162605.1 Mycobacterium sp.
CCGGCGACATTCGGCAGAGGCGTCGAACGGCAACTCCAATTGCTGAGCACCGTCGCGACCGATGTTGGACACCGCGAACCCCACCAGCGTGAGACCGCGCTCGGCGATCAGTGGGGCTGCCGCGGACACCAGACTCCTTGCGGTAGAGAGGATCACATCGGTCGAAGCCGTGGCACGTGGCAGGGTATGCGACCGGGTGACCCGGCCGAAGTCGTCGAATCGCAGCCGCAGCACGACTGTGCGCCCGGTACGGTCGGACTTGCGCATCCGGCGGGTGATGCGATCGACGAGGTTCACCACCACCGCATCTATCTCGCTGTGCGGCATGGTGTTCCCGGCGCGGCCCAGTGCCCGCTGCGCTCCCACTGACCGGCGTCGGACGCCGGTGACGACACGCCGCCGGTCGATGTTGTGTGACAACGCGAACAATTGGTGGCCCATGCCGCCGCCGACCAGTGAGCCGAGCATGGCCTCGCTCAACTCGGCGACGTCGGCGACGGTGTGGATGCCGTGGGCGTGCAGCTTCTCGGCCGTCTTGGCGCCGACGCCCCACAGCCGGCGGACGGGCAGCGGATGCAGGAACTCCAACTCGCGGTCGGGCGGGACCAGGAGCAGTCCGTCGGGCTTGGCCTCCTGGCTGGCCACCTTGGCGAGGAACTTGGTGCGGGCGATGCCGACGGTGATCGGCAGGCCGGCGCGATCCAAGACCTGTTCGCGTAGCCGAGCGCCGATCTGCACCGGAGTGCCCGAGACGCGGCCCAGGCCGCCGACATCGAGGAAGGCCTCATCGACCGACAGCGGTTCGACCAGGGGAGTGGTGTCACCGAACACCTCGAACACGGCGGCACTGGCGTCGGAGTACGCCGACATCCGGGGCGGCACGACGATCGCGTGCGGACACAACTGCCTGGCCTGACGACCGCCCATCGCGGTGCGCACCCCGTAGGCCTTGGCCTCGTAACTCGCTGCGAGCACCACGCCGCCGCCGACGATCACCGGGCGGCCGCGCAGCGACGGATCATCGCGCTGCTCGACCGAGGCATAGAACGAGTCGAGATCGGCGTGAAGGATCGTCGCCTGACCCAATCCCTGCTGAGCGGACACGAACATATGTTCGCACCGTCGTCCGACGCGCTACTGGCTTTCGCCGTAGATGCTGGTCAGCCAGATGTGCGTAAGGGTGCCGACGATCCGATCCCTGGCCACGGCGCCCTCCTCGGCGACAAGCGTCGCGGTCATCGCGCGCTCGTTCATGTGGTTCAGTGACGTCGCGAGATCCAGGGCTGGGATGGTGTCGGGCGCCGCGCCACGTTGGCGTTCGGCCTCGATCAACGCGGCGGTCTGGTTGATCCACTTCTGCATGAAGGCCGACCACACCGCTCGGACGTCGGGGCTGGTGGCCAGTGCCTCGGTGCCCGCGCGCGCCACGACGCCGCGCGCGCCGAACGAGTTGAAGAACGTGCTGATGCCCTCGCGGAAGGCCCGTCGGGGATCGACGGGCAGCGCCTCCATGGCACCGTGAAAACCGGTGTCGGCCTGCTGAATCAGTGGATCCATCAACGCCAGGAGCACGGCGTCCTTGGACGGGAAGTAGAAGTAGAACGTGGGGCGGGAGAGGCCTGCGCCCTTGGCCAGGTCGTCGACGGAGATGTCGGCGAACTTCTTGTCCTCCAGCAGCCGCTCGGCGGTCGCGAGAATCGCTGCCTCGCGGTCGTCGCCCGACGGCCGCGTCGAACGGCGGCCGCGTGCGGATCGAGCCGCGCTGGTGGTGGTCACGGCGGTTACTTTACTGCATGTCGGATTTCTCGACACACTGTTGACCTATTCAACACTGTGTTGATAACGTGTCGCCATGACCGAACACCTCGACGTTCTGATCGTCGGCGCCGGCATCTCCGGCATCAGCGCCGCCTGGCACCTGCAGGATCGTTCTCCCTCGAAGACCTACGCGATCCTCGAGCGCCGCGAGAACATGGGCGGCACCTGGGACCTGTTCAAGTATCCGGGCATCCGCTCGGACTCCGACATGTTCACCCTCGGTTTCCGGTTCAAGCCGTGGACGTCGGCCAAGGCGATCGCCGACGGACCGTCGATCCTGGCCTACATCAAGGAAGCCGCCGCCGAGAACGGCATCGACGACAACATCCGCTACCGCCATCGGGTGATCGCCGCCGACTGGTCGGACGCCGAGAACCGCTGGACGGTCACCGTGGACACCGGCGACGAAGAGGCCACGATGACCTGCTCGTTCCTGTTCGCCACCACCGGCTATTACAACTATGACCAGGGCTATTCGCCGACGTTCCCCGGATCCGAGGACTTCGAGGGCACCATCGTGCACCCGCAGCACTGGCCGGAGGACCTCGACTACGCCGGCAAGAAGATCATCGTGATCGGCAGCGGCGCCACGGCGATCACACTGATCCCCGCCCTCGTCGACAGCGGTGCCGGCCACGTGACGATGCTGCAGCGTTCGCCGTCCTACATCGGCTCGCTGCCCGACGTCGACCCGATCGCGGTCAAGGCCAACAAGTACTTGCCCGAGGCGGCGGCGCACGTGGTCAACCGCTGGAAGGCGATCATCTTCAGCACCGCCCAGTACCAGCTCGCCCGCAAATTCCCGAAGTACATGCGCAAGACGCTGCTGACGATGGCGCAACGCAGGCTGCCCGAGGGCTACGACGTCGAGAAGCACTTCGGCCCGCGCTACAACCCGTGGGACGAGCGGCTCTGCCTCGCCCCCAACGGCGATCTGTTCAAGGCCATCCGCAAGGGCAACGCAGACGTCGTCACCGATACGATCGACACGTTCGTGCCCGAGGGCATCAGGTTGAACTCCGGCGAGGTACTCGACGCCGACATCATCGTCACCGCAACGGGTCTCAATCTCCGGCTGTTCGGCGGCGCGGCGATCCGCCGCAACGGCGAGCCCGTGGACCTGACGCAGTCCATGTCCTACAAGGGCATGATGCTATCCGGCATGCCGAACATGGCCTTCACCATCGGCTACACCAACGCGTCGTGGACGCTGAAGGCCGACCTGGTCTCCGAATTCGTCTGCCGCGTGCTGAACTACATGGACGACAACGGTTTCGACACCGTCGTGCCCGAACATCCCGGTGACTCCGTCGACGAACGTCCACTGATGGACTTCACCCCCGGATACGTGCTCCGCGCGCTCGACAGCCTGCCCAAGGCCGGCTCGAAGGCGCCGTGGAAGCTCAAGCAGAACTACTTCCTCGACGTCCGGATGATCCGTCAGGGCAAGGTCGACGATGAAGCGCTGCACTTCACCAAACAACGTGCGGCACTGAAGGTCTAGCCAGGTCTAGCCAGCCCCCGCCTCTCCGCGAACAGACGCAAAGGTGCCCGACACGCCGTAGGTTCGAGCACCTCTGTGTCTGCTCGCAAGGGATGGCTCGGACGCTCGGAGGATCGTGCGCTCAGGAGGCGACGACCACGATCCCGTCGTCGTCGCAGTAGGCGATCTCACCGGGAACGAACGTCACCCCGCCGAATGTCACCGCCACGTCGCGATGGCCTTCGCCGGTCTTGGTGCCCTTGCGCGGATTGGTGCCGAGCGCCTTGATCCCGATGTCCATGGTGCGCAGGGCCGCCGCGTCGCGTACCGCGCCGTGGACCACCAGCCCCGCCCAGCCGTTCTCGACGCCGAGACCGGCGATGACGTCGCCGACGAGCGCCGTATGCAGTGATCCGTCGCCGTCGATGACCAGCACGCCGCCGTCTCCCGACTCCGAAAGGACCGACTTCAGCAGTGCGTTGTCCTGGAAGCAGCGCACCGTGGTGATGGGTCCCGCGAACAGTGTCTTCGCGCCGTAGTTCTGCAGCTGCAGGTCGCAGCTACGGACGTCGGGGTAGATGTCGTCGACGAGGTCGGCAGTCGCGCGCGGTTCGATGGTCACGCGGCCCATTATCCCGTCCCAGGCGGCCGGCGAGCCGGCTCTCGCCGAGTCGTTAGTCGTCGTCGGAGTGGCGACGCGCCAGCAGCACGACCAGTACGGCCAGCACGCCCGCAGCCACGGCGGCGACCAATGGCATCCGGGACGGCTCGGGGCCGGGCAGTGGAATGGGCGATGGGGCAGTTGCAACCGTCGACTTCGCTTGTGCAGCAGCCTCTTTCGCGGGAGACGTCTGCGGTCGAGCGCCATTGGTGACTGCCGCGGCCGCGGGCACCGCCGCAACGGGTGGTGGTGGCGCGGCCTTCTTCGCGGGGGCCTTCTTCGCAGGCGCCCCCTTCTTGGCGGGGGCCTTCTTTGCCGGCGACTTGGCGGGCGCCTTCTTGGCGGGGGCCTTCTTCGCGGCCTTGGCCGGCGCCTTCTTGGCGGGCTGCGGCGGTGCCGGGTCCGCGCCCGGCGGCTGATCCCTTGGCGGGTCGCCTGGTCGATCCTGCTCGTCGGCCATAGTGGTTGCTCCTTTGCAGTTTCAGGTGCAAGAGTCGGCGTTCGGTCGGTGGTCGGCAGTGCTGCCCATCATGCCAGTTGGCCTCATCGCGTCAGCCCGTGACCGCCAGCGCGGCTGCCAAGGTGAGACCCACGGTCATGACCGCCAACTCGATCCGGGACCTGATGCCCGACGCGCCGGCCGTTGCGCGGTGAGCCCGTGCCGCGGGTAGCCAGCCCGCCCGATTCCGCGACGCCAGGGCGACGAGTGCCACCGTCACGAAGATCTTGGCCAGCAGCACCCGCCCGTATCCGGTGACGTACAGGGCCGCCGGGGAGTCCAGCGTCACGACCGCCCCCAGCACGCCGAACACCAGCAGCACGACGACGCAGACCAAGGACACCTGGGAGAACCGGGGCAGCACCCTGGCCCACTGGCCGCGGTGCGTCACCGTCAGTACCAGCGCGGCCAGCGCGCCGCACCAGACGGCCGCGGCCAATGCGTGTACCGCCACCGCCACGCCGCCCAACTGGCTTTCCGAGAGGTGTCCGACGAGGCTGCGGCCCGCCACGCCCATCGCGGCGGCGCCCGTGGCGAGCACGCCCGCGGTCGAACCCGGGCGCACCCTCCCCGGCGAAGTAGTCGCCACGAGGCACACGACCGCGGCCGACGCCAGACACACCACCCCGGCCCGACCCACCGCAGTGTCGAGCGCGAACTCGACGGTGATGCGCACGCTCAGCCGTCCGAGTGTCGACCCGGCCGCCTCCGATGCCCCGACGAAGAGCCGACCGAGTTCGGCCATCGCCCACACCGCCGAGACGACGATGAGCGGACGGGCTGCGCGGGCGGCCAGTTCGGCGCGGTAGCGCTGCGCATCGAACGCGGGCACGACGACGAGTCCGAGCGCCACTACCGCCGCGATGTCGGCAAGGGCCCGAATCAGCATGGCCGCAGGCGAATTCTGCGGGAACGCCAGCCACCACGCGACCGCAGCGGCCGCTCCGACGCATCCCGACCCCAGTGCCATCGCCCGTAGCCGGATCACCCGCGCCGTCGTACCGCCACCAATGCGCCCACGCCGACGATCACCGCGGCAAGCACCACGAACGGCCACATCGGCACGCCTCCGCCGTCATCCCCCCGCCCAACGGGTGGACCTGGCGACCCGCTTCCCGCCACGGTCAGCTCGAAGGACCACGCGCCGTTCACCACGTGGCCGTCGGCAGAGGTCACGCGGTAGTTGACCGTGTACTTGCCGGTCGGACCCAACGGCAGCAACACGACGCTGGCGACGGCGCCCCGAATCTCGGCAGGACCCGTCGACCACAGATTGCCGTCGGGCCCGACCACGGTCATGGCTGCGAAGTTCGTCTGCAGTTGCTCGTTGAACGTGGCACTCACCCGCGCAGGCCCCGCACCGACCGAGCTGTCCGGTGCGGGGTCGGCCGAGACACGAACGGCATGCGCGGACGCGGTCCCGGCGCCGGCAAGCGCCAGCAACGCGAGAACCGCGAGAACCGCACTGAAGAGTGCCGTGGCGACGAACCTGCGGGTCATGCGCGGCGGCGTCCCAGCAGGGCCGCGACCACACCCACCGCCGCCAGGATCAAAGCGCCACCCGCCAGCCACCGAGCCGTGTTGTCGGGAGCCGCCGCGGGAGCTGGTGCAGTGGGTTCGGCTGCCGTTGCCGTTGCCGTTGCCGTTGCCGTTGGCGCCGGTGGCGGCTGATGAGCGCCTGCTGCGCCGTCGGCCGGGCCGGTCAGGTTCAGCACCGGCGCCGGGTACTCGGGCTCGGCACCGTTGGCCAGCGGCGGTTGATCCCAACGCACGACGGTCCCGTCCGAGTACGTCTGGGTGGCGGGGAGGGTGACCGACGGCTGGTCGGGCAGCGTCACCGAAACGTGGAACAGGGCGAACTGGTCGGACGAGATGCCGACGGTGGGAGCCGCCGTCCACGTCACGGACCGCACCGTTCCCGCGGCGGCATCGCGGTCCAGCCGTGCCGTCCAGCCGGGCATGACTTCCGTGCTGGCCGATGCCACGTTGGGCAGTGTCACGCTGAATTCCGTTGTGAGCGCCCCCTTCTCGGATTCGCCGGGAACCTGGAAGGTCAGCACCGAAGTGCTGCCGGGGGCCGCACCGTCGGCGTCGACGTGGACATGGGCCGAGGCCGGTCCCGCGCCAGACAGGAGGGCGATGGACATGGCGGTGCCAGTGGTGGCGGTCGTGATGAGGGCGCGCGTATACGCCCGGTGTATGGATCTCATGTAGTTGGTGCCTTCTGTGTCGTCTGGTCGTGGTCAGTGGGCGAAGCTGACCGGAGGACCTCGATGTGACACGGACGCGGCGAGGCTGAGCGCAGAGTGCAGTGGTTGGTCGGCGCTGCCGACGACGGTCGTCGACGCCTCGGCTATCGGGCGGGGCGGCGAAGGTGTGGCGGTCAGCAGCGTGCGCGACACCGCGGCGCAGAGACGTCCACCCGCCGCGATGAGCGCGGCGCCGACGGCGATCGCCACGACGTGCGCCGCGAGCATCAGGCCGGCCGAAGCCGTGGCGGCAGGCGAATGGGAGTGTCCCGCTGCGCCGAGCACCGCATGGCCCAGCAGCTGCCCGACCGCCAGCACGGCGACCAGGGCCTTGAAGTCCGCGGCCTCCTGAATCGTGGCGACGAGCGCTCCGAGCGTGACCGCCAACAGCGTCAGTAGCGCGGCGGTGGCGCTGGACGGCAGCTCACCGCCGGCCGTCGAATGTGCCGCAATCGCCAGCGCGGCCGTCAACGCCCCCGCCGCCGCTCCGCGCAGGCGTGCCGCGGGTGCGGTCGGGCGATGGGGCCTTGGCTTGATCAGAGCACTCCGAGACGGGCCATGAGGTCGGCCTCCACATCGTCGAGCTGCCCAGTGATCGCGCTGTGTGCCGCCCTGCGCCGTGGCGTCGGCATGTTCTCCGCAGCCGTCACCGCCGCGGAGAGGTCGCGAAGCCGCTCGGTCACCGCCGCCGCGAACTGCTTCGTCTCGGTGTCCTTCGGCTTCTTCGCCGCGACCTCGGCCAGTGTCTGCTCCGCCCCGGCGATCCGTGCGGACAGTGCCCCGCCGGTTCCGGAGAACTGGCCGATCTGGCTGAGCGGAACGCCGAGCCGGTCGGCGCGGCGCTCGTCCACGTAACCTCGTGCCGCGATGGCGACGCGGTAGGCGACCGGGACGACGACCGGAGCCAACATCCGCGAAACCGTCAGTGCCCGGCGAATGCGCGAGGGTGAGAGCAGCTTTCCCTCACGAACCGCCTTGAGCTGGGTCTCAGCAACCTTCAGGGCGGCCTTGTCGGTGTCCTTCTGAGCCTTGATGCCCGCCTTGATGGCCTTGGACTGCCGCTTGCCGTCCGCCTTGATGCGTCGTGCCTCGTTCTTGGCCGAGAGCTTGGCCTCCAGTTTCGCCTTCGCCTTGATGGCCCGAGCTTCGGCACGCCGAGTTGCTCGGCTCTTACGCCTCGTGAACAGGCCCATCCGGCTGCCTCCCGGTCATCTCGTCGTGATCTGGCGATCGTGGCTGCGCTGGTGCTGCCAACCCTAATGCCGCCGCCGCCACTGGCCGGTTCCGCCCCGTCCGAAGCGCGCCGATTCCGGCTGCCAGCAAACAGTTGACCATGATTGTGCAAGAATCGTTGAGGATCGGCGACGCCGACTGCCGGGTGCCACGGGGGCACCCTTCCGGCGTCGTGGGAGGTGTGCGGACGTGGCTATGCGGATACGCATCGCCGCGGCAGCTTTCGTCGTTGCGTCGGGGCTGTTCGTGGGGGGTGCGGGTGCCACGATGGCGTTTGCTGCTCCCGAGGTTGGCCAAAGCGGCGAAAACCGTGGTCCGCAGGCCGACGACCACGGTGGCCGCGCTGGGGCTCCGCCGTCGGGAACGACGTCGGAAGATGGGTCGGCCGGCGAACCCAACACCGGGCCCACCTCGCGTGCAGGAACCACCGCAGGGCCGTCGAAGCCAACCTCGCAAGTGGGTGACGGTCGCAGTGGACTTGACTCGAGGCGCCACCGCCCTGGCGCGGGTGATTCACCCGGCGGCAAACGTTCTGACCCAGATCCGATATCGCCTCCGCTAAACCATCCGGCGACCCCTGGCGAACCAGTCAAGACCGGTCCGCCGGGGGTGGGCGAGGGCGGGCACGGTTGGGACGGGACGTATCCGAGAGGTCCCAAGGTAGGGGGTTGGCCGGGGGAGGGGCCCTGTCCTCCTGGCGACGACCCAGACCAACCGCCCGGATCTCCCCCCGGCGGTGGCACCGGTGGTGGTGGTGGCGGCGGTGGTGGTGGTGCCGTCGCCGTACCGCCAAGGGGGCTTCCGCAGACACCGCCGGTAATGCAGCTGCCTCCTCCGAGGGAACTGCCACCGGTCGTCCCCGGAGTCGTCGATCCGGTCGCCGACGTCATGGCCGGATTGGCCACGGCGGCGTCTGCTCTGCCCTTCGTACCGATCACGCTGCCCGTCGTCGTCGCTCCCGTCGGTGCCGGAGCCGGCGGAACGGGTGGTCCGGGCATTGGGCCGCGACCCGGGACCCCTTCGGCGCCAAGGGCTTCGGGCGCACCGGGCAACGACCAGCCGCCGCAGAGGGCCAGCCGTCAGAATCCGCCCGCCTACGGCGCCAGCAACGGTGTGACGCCAGAGTCCTTCCGGGTCGGGTACGGCAACTACCTGCGCAACGCTGGAATCGGGCAGGTGGCGGCGGTCGCGGTGCCCGGCGTCACGGGAATCCTGATCATCACCGGTGCCGGTGGATTGTTGGGGTACCGCCAGGCCCGAGCAGGACGCGCCGTCCGGGCCACCGGCACGGCACGCTTCGTGGGTTGATCGGATTCGTCCGCTGCAGCGCGAGAGGACGGGAATAGTGGACTCATAGAAAGGGGGTTCGTATGCCAGCCAGCCGTCGTGTCACACGTGCCGTCAGTGAGGTCCTCGATCTCGCGCCCCGACGGGGTGAAGTTTCACTCGCACGTCTCGTCGTCTCCGTAGCAGAAGACCGCGGAAGACCGATCGAGCTCAAGATGGCGGACCTCCCGCCGGGCGTCTGCGGTCAGTGGCGACAGTACGCCGACCGCGACGTATTCCTGATTCAGCAGGGTCTGCCTGCGGGGGACCGGACGCTGGCCCACGAGTTGGGTCACCTGGTGCTTGGGCACGAGGGAATCTCCGTGGTGGACGCGGCGAAGGACACCACCGAACTCGCGAGCTCCGACCTCATCGGCTACATGCTCAACCAGCGGACCGGCTGCATGGGCCCTAGCGGTGAGGACCTCGAGCAGGAGGCCGAGGACTTCGCGGCACTGCTGATCTACCGTCTGGGCCGATTGCCGTCCGATCGCGCGTCCATCGTGCAGGTGCGGCTCGGAGAGGCGTTTGGTTGATCATCTGGGTGATCGCCGGTCTCCTCGGACTGGCAACTGGCCTGCGCATCGGCTGGGCACTCGTCAACAAGCAGTCTCTGGTCAGCGCCGCGATGATTCTGGCGCTCGGCAGTCTCGGGCTGGTGGCTGCGCTCAACTGGCAGCCGCTGACGCTATTGATCGACACCCTGGTCCGCTGGCCCAACGTGTCCACGGTGTCGAGTCAGGTGGCGCTCATCGCGTGCGCGGCGGGCAGTTGCGTGATGATCACCTCGGCGTCGTCAGAGCGCAAGCCGTCGACGATTCGTCGCATTGCGATCATCCAGTACGGCGTGGGTGCGCTCATTGCGGCGCTGACATTGGCGTCGTTCTTCACCTCGCCACAACAGCCAGAGATGGCGCCCGAGGAGTATCTGCGGCGCAACCTGGGCTCGGGAGCGATGACGTTGTCATGGCTTCTACCTCTGCTGTACGTCATGCTCGCGCTGACGTTGGTGGTTTGGGCGGGAGTGCGTCACTCCAACCGCACTCGTCGCGGCCGCGCCCTCTTCGTGTTCACCACCGGCGTTGTGCTGATCGTTCTGGCCAGCGCATTCTTCCTGCTGAGGGCTGTTGGTAGCACCGGATTCATCGGCGTCGGGGCCGCGGCGACCCTGCTGGGGTGCGCCATGCTCGTCGTGGCGAGCGGATCGTTGTTGCCCAGTGTCGAAGACTGGTTCGGTGCGAGGCGCGAGCTGCGTGTCATCCAGCCGCTGCTGGAGGAGCTCAGTCGTAGGCATCCCAACGTCGGAATCGGGGTCCGCCCGCGCGGTCCCCTGTTGTTCCGCGTCGCGGAGCAAATGTCACTGATCTCAGATGCGTTGTACCTGGAGGCAACCCGCGCCCTCGGTGGCGATGCAGCCGCGGCGGCGGAGGAAACGGCCCACCAGGATTCGCCGTCCGTGCCACCGGAGGAGCAGGCACTGCGCATCGCCGAGTGGATCCTTGCCGGTCGCGGCTCGGAAGGCGACTCGGCCAAGGTCAGGTTTCCGGGACCACATTGGCTACGCCAGCCGTCGTCGTATTCAGATCGCGAGTGGATCCTCGCCATCGCCGACCAGTATCGAACGCTCGAAAACCGGGTCAGCGTTGCGGCGTCTTAGCCGAACCGGGATCTTGATTCGCCGGATACCGCGTCCCGACCGACTCGAAGTCGGACCGGGCTAATCGTCCAGGTGCTCTTGGCGACGGAGCTCGTCGACCTTCTGCACCAGGTCCTGCTGTGCCTCCGGCGACAGTCCGACGGTGCGCGCCGCAATACGGCGGATGCCCTCGTCGCGCATGCTCGCGAGCCAGGTCAGCTCCTTGTCCAGCTTCTCGTAGTACTCGTCGTCGGTGAAGTACGCCGGCTTGATCCGGAAGAAGTTGGCTAGGGCGGCCATGGTCGCCACCGAGGGGTTGGTCCGGTTGCCTGACCGCAATTGGGAGAGATACGGCGCCGACATCGTGACGCCTTCAGCCTTGAGCGCGGCAATCACCTCGGCCGACGTGTGGGGTCCGCGTCCCGGCGGGTAGACGGTGTCGAACAGCCGGTTGAGCCGGGCGCTGAAAGTCATACTCATCTATCTGTCCTCCACTTGCGTTACGAGCTGTCATCCCTGGCGAGGTATTTGCTGATCATCGTAGCGACAGTTCTGCCGACAACCAAGTGCAAACGAACGAAAAGTCCATTTCGAACTAGTCGACGGCCCATCACCCTGTTCTCTAGCCGCGGTTATCTCCAGTGCAAACCGCGCCGTGGTGCAGTTCCACTGAGCAAATAATAACGCTTGAGTTGTTTTGCCCCGTTGACGAGTGACGGCGTGCGGGTCACAGCGAGCCCGAATTTCGCTCCCGGCAATCTACCAACGGACCCGGCGCGACGGCATCAGCAATTTGCCCGAAAAAGAAAAGGTCCCGCAAACAGGTAGCTATAACCGCGGCTTTCGCGCACGTCAGTCACCGGACCTTCGAAGACGGCTCTGCGCTGTCGGTCGTTCGACTGACAGTAGCCAATGGGTAGTTAAGCAGTATCCGGCGACGAATCGAGTATCGGGGGGGAGTCGGCGTGGGCGCGTCGGCGTTTCACGAGGCCTGCGACCGCGGTAGCCAGCCCGCTCGCGGCGACCAGCGTGGTGGTGGCCACGGCCACCCACGGCCAGCCCAACGCGTTGTCGAACAGAAGCCACAGTCCGAACAGTAGGAACAGGACGCTGGCCAGGCTGTGCAGGAACCGCTCGGGCAGCCGCTTGTGCAACAGCGCACCCACGGCGATCGCGACACCGTCGGCCAGCACCATCCCGACGGTCGCCCCGATCCACACTCCCGCCCAGTTGTGATCACTCGCCAGGGCGACCGTGGCGAGCATGGTCTTGTCGCCGAGCTCGGCCAGGACGAACGAGGAGATGACGGCGAAGATGACGTAGCGGGGCTCGGCGACTTCGACTTCCTCGTCGTCATCACCCTTGCGGCTGCCGTGCCACGTCCACGCTGCGAACAGAAGGAAGGCGGTGGCGGCGGCGAACGCGATCGGCCGCTGGGGAAGCGTCAGGCCCACGAAGTGGCCGATCGTCACCGATAGTCCGTGGACGAGGAAGGCGGCGATCGCCACTCCCGAGAGCACGACCCACCACCGGTGTCGAAGGGCGTACGTCATCGTCATCAACTGAGACTTGTCGCCGAGTTCGGCGACGAAGACGACACCGAGGCTGACAAGAGCGGCGGACAACACCAGTGAGCCTTTCGACGCGTCGCCGGCGGCCAGCCGAAACCTGACCTACCGGACATTCGGTCGAAGGTCTCGCCCACCGCGTGGTGCGGTTCGCCGGCCGGGCTGTGCGCCAGTATGTCGACACGACGATTGGGGGCTACTCCCCTTCGCTGATGACTTGACGATAACTGCGGATCAGCGGCCACGCCAGTGCTCGACGCGAGTTCGGGTACCCGTATTCTCGGATTCGGGTATCGGATTCTTGGGCGCGAAAACCCTTATGCCGCAAGCAGCATGGCCAACACTGCAGTATCGGGATGGGTGATGGGGTCGACGCCGACCCGGCTGACCATCGAGGTGATGGTGCCATCGGCCTCGGCCTCGACCCAGGCAGCACGGTGGTCGAGACCGAGATGCGGAAGGCCGGGGAGCAGCACGCAGCCGGACGCGG
>NZ_JAVROT010000567.1:0-46201 GCF_032162605.1 Mycobacterium sp.
CCGGGGTAGCGAGCCAGATGCGCCGGTGCTGTCGTTTCGCCAAGTGCCGTCGGACAGGTCGAAGGTGCCGGTGTCACCGTCGGTGAACAGCGATGTCGCGTCGGGCAATGTCATCGCGGGCAGGCCTGCGTTGACCGCGTTGCGGAAGAACAGGGAGTTGAACTCGGCGGCGACCAGGCCGGCGACGCCGAGTTCGGTGAACAGTGCCGCGACGGGCCGCGACGAGCCGACGCCGAAGTTGCGACCTGCCACCACGATGTCGCCGGGCGCGACCTCGTCGGTCCAGCCGGGACGGACCTCGTAGAAAACGTGCTTGGCCGCCTCGGGCGGATCCATCTTCATGGCGAACGCCGGATACATGGCATCGGTGTTGAGGTCGTCGCCGAACACCCAGACCTTGCCGGTGAAGGCCAGAGTCATGCGGTCACGCTCCTGGCGTCGGTGATGTAGCCGGCCACCGCCGACGCGGCGACGGTGGCGGGGGAGGCCATGAAGATCTCCGCCTCGGTACTGCCCATCCGGCCGGTGAAATTGCGCGTACTCGACGTGACGCACACTTCGCCGGGACCGACGACACCCATGTGGTAGCCGAAGCAGGCGCCGCAGGTGGAGTTGGTCACGACGCCACCGGCATCCGCGATGTCCTGCAGGTAGCCCAGGCGCATCGCCTCCCGGTACACCGCCTGGGAGGCGGGCGTGATGAGCAGTCGAACACCGGGGGCAACGGATTTGCCGCGCAACACGTTCGCCGCGATCTGCAGGTCCTCGAGTTGTCCGTTGGCGCACGACCCGATGAACGCCTGATCGACCTTCTGTCGGCCGAGTCGCGACACCGGTACCCCGTTGCGGCTGACCGTGCCCGGCTTGGCGACGTAGGGTTCGAGCGCGCCCAGATCGACGCTGCGCACGTCGCGATAGGTCGCGTCGGGATCTGCAGAGGCGGAACGGTATCCGGCCACGCCACGTTCGTCGAGGAACGACGTCAGCAGCTCATCGGGCTCGAATGTGCTGAAGTCGGCGGACACTTCGGCACCCTGGGTGGCGATGGTGCGCCGGTCGTGCATCGGCACGCTGGCCAGGCCGGGCCCGCCGTACTCCAGGTTCAGGTTGGCCGCGTCACCATATTCGTCGGCGATGTGGAGGAAGACATCCTTGCCGCTCACCTCGTCCGGCATGATGCCCTGGAGTTCGTAGCGGATGGTCGGTGCGATCTGGAACCAGGTGCTTCCGGTGCACATGATGGAGTACACCTCGGCCGGTCCGAGCCCGCGGGCCGCGGTGTTGTACGCACCACCGGCACAGGTATGAGAATCCGTGCAGGCCAGTACTTCTCCCGGCCGGGCCAGTCCGTTCTCGGCGATCACCTGGTGACAGATGCCATGCCTGCCGACGTCGTAGAACCGCTCGATGCCGAAGTCGGCGGCGAACTTGCGTGCGTGCGGGCCGCCCGCGGCGTCCTTGAGAGTCGGGGCGGGGACCGCGTGGTCCATCACGATGGCCAGTTTGTTCGGGTCGTGGATCTTGAGGGGCTGCAGCCACATCGTGGCGAACTGCAGGTCGATCAGCACGGTCATGTCGACCTCGACGACGATGGTGTCACCTGGGCCGACCGATGCGAGGCCGGCCTTGCGGGCGAAGATCTTCTCGATGATGGTCATGCTCACGACTTGTCCTCCGTGGCTGCGAGTTTGGTGTCGAGTGCGAACCACTCGGCCATGCCGACCAGGTTGAAGAAGTCGGCGGGTTCGGTGAGCGCGAAGTCGGCGGCGTTCGTGCCGTTGAGCGCGCAGAGACCTTCGAGCATCGCGAACGTCGCGCGGCCAAGGGGGTCACTCGGGTGGATGGCGATGGCGTAGCCCAACTCCTGCAGCCGCGATGCCGATTCGATCGGCGTCATCCCGCCCAGCACGAGGTTGATCAGCAGGGGCGCGTCGACCTCGCGGGCGATGCGCTCGATCTCGTCGCTGCCCTGCGGCGCCTCGATGAAGATGACGTCCGCGCCTGCCGCGGCGTAACGGTTCGCCCGCTCGATCGCCTCGTCGAGGCCGTGCGAAGCCCGCGAATCGGTGCGCGCGACCACCAGCAGGTCGTCGTCGGACCTGGCGTCCAGGGCGGCGGCCAGCGTCTGCTCGAACACAGTGGCGTCGACCACCTGCTTGTCCGGCAGATGTCCGCAGCGCTTCGGGAAGGCCTGATCCTCCAGCTGAATGGCGGCAACGCCCGCCGCCTCGTACAGGTGCACGGTGCGCACCACGTTGATCGGCGCGCCGTAGCCGGTGTCGGCGTCGGCGATCAGTGGCACGTCGCCGAGGGCGCCGACCAGCACGCGGGCGCGTTCGGCCATCTCACTGCCCGTGACCAGACCGATGTCGGGTAGCCCGAACCCCGATGCCGCCACGCCAGCACCGGTCAGGTAGGCCGCGACGTGCCCGGTGCGCTTGGCCAACTGCGCGGAGATGCCGTCGTAGACACCCGGCGCGACGATCAGCTCACGCCGGTCGAGTAGCTCACGCAGCGTTCGCCGTGCGGAAGTGGTTGGCATGTCGAGTCTCTCCTCAGTCCAGGGCGCCTGCGACGGGGTCCGCCAGCAGGTCGATGAGATCGCCGACGTCGTCAAGGTCGGTCAGTCCGATTACCGCCCGTTCGATCGCCTCGGCGCGGGAGCGGTTGGTGACCCGGTCGGCGAGCGCGTGGAACTTGGCGACCAGCTCATCGTTGGTGACCGGATCGTTTGGCGCGCCGTGAGGTTGGTCGACGCGGGAATGGTGCACGGCCCCGTCGGCCATCGTGACGGTGACGTCGGTGCGGAAACGCTCGGTGATGGGCGCGTCCGTCAACGACTCGTCGAGGTGCACCTGGGTCGCGTCGAGGAGCCTCCAGATGTCGTCGGAGTCCAGTCGCTTCGGGGTGAACTGTTCGGGTAGGACGTCCCCGTCGAGGAGTGCAGCCGCCGTCGCGTAGCCGATGTTCATCTGAGCTCCGATCGGCGTCAGCGGTCGTTCGGGTGTCCACCACCCGTGCTTGTAGACGGTCTCGCCCACGGTGATGTCGACCCGTGAAATCTGCTCGGGGACAATCGAAGAACGGAGGCGACGCGCCGCATCAATGGCTCCGTGCAGGCCGCCCATCGCGGCGTAGGACTTCACCATGATGATCGAGATCTCCCAGTGCTCGCCGAGCTGCCCAGTCAGTGGTGCGGCGTCGGGATCGTGTCCCTCTCCGAAGACGCTGAGGAATCCGCCGTAGTCGCGTTCGAACACCCGCTTGATGCCGGTGTATCCGGCGGCCGCGAGACCAGCTGCGTAGAAGCCATTGCGGGCCGCGAAGCCGTGGTGCATCCGCTTGCTCATCGCCTCGTACTGGGCAGCCATCAGCCCGGCCGACTGAGTGCCCGCGAGGCCGAGCGCATCTTCGAGCTGAGACGGGTTGAGCCCCAGCAGCTTCCCGGACGCCATTGCGGCACTGTGCGTACCGAACACGGATCCGGAGTGCCAGCCACGGTCCAGCATCTGCGCGCCGTGCAGCGTGTAGCCGACCCGCGGACCCACCTCGAAGCCCGTGACGGCCGCGAGCAGGAAGTCGACGCCGCTGGTGGGCGCCGGGCGAATCGAGGCCGTCGACAGCAGTGCGGGGATCAGCAGTGAGCAACTGTGCAGCGGAGCCAGCGGATGGAAGTCGTCGAGTTCGAAGCCCTGGATGAACGTGCCGTTGAGCACCGCCGCCGCTGGTGCGCTACTGCGCCGGCCGGTGCCGATCACGATCGCGTCGCCTGCGCCTTCCATGGCGAGAACGGCGTCCGTCGCGGTGCGTGACCATGGCAGTCCAGCCCCGATGAGGGCACATCCGACGCCGTCGAGCAGAAGGTACGCGGCCCGTTCGAGCACCTGCGGCGGAACGTCTGCGGAACCGAGTCCCGCGACCCAGTGCGCGAGCACCCCCGTGGGCCCATGCGGATCAGTGGCGTCGTCGCCGCGTCCCATCTGCGATCTCCTTCTGTTGTTATACTCATATAACAACAGATCGCAGGATGACGCAACGGGAGACGGCGGCCTTGTGAACCAGCGGTGTGAAAAGCTCTCTGCTGTGCAGGAAGTTCCGACCGGCGCCGCGCTGGTCAACACCAGTGCAGGTGTGTCATTGCATCGTCAGCTCTTCCTGGTCCTCCATGATGAGATCGGCCGTGGAGCCCTCGCCCCGGGTGACGCGCTTCCCACCGAGCAGTCGCTGTGTGATCAGTTCGGGGTGTCCCGCATCACCGTGCGCCGCGCGCTAGCGGACCTCGCCGACGCCGGGCTGATCGAGCGCCGCCACGGCATCGGCTCGTTCGTGACCGAGCAGGCGGCGCCGAGCCGCGACGTCGGGGGCGGGTCGTACCTCGACGAGCTTCGGCAGGTGGAGTTCGAGACCGAGGTCGACGTCATCGAGCTCGGCGTCGGCCCCCTGCCGCAAAAGGTTTCCGAACGGCTCGGCTCCGCCGACCAGGGACTGCACGTGCTGCGGGTGCGCCGCGAGCGCCGTACGGGTGAGCCGTTGATGATCACCGAGGTCTGGTTGCCCGTCGGGCTCGCCGAGGTGGTCACCGAGCAGGCCCTGGCACGCGCGCCGCTCTACCGAATCCTGTCCGAGAATGGGGTGACCCTGGAGCGTCTCGAGCACGAGCTGACCGCGGAGATCGCGGGGCCCCGGACCGCGGGTCTGCTCGGCACGGCGATCGGCTCGCCGTTGATCCGGGTCAATCGGGTTACGTTCGCCGCTGGGGCGCCACATCACTACCTGTCGATCCTGTTGTCGCCGACTCGAAGTCGCGTCGTGCTCACCCAAACCATGGAACCCGGCTCCGGCTCGGAGCTGGCCATCGCACACGACGTGCTCAGGCCGACCAACTGACCTGCGGTCTTGCCTAGAGCCGTCCGTCGGTGCGCAGGTCGGGGTGTACCCAGTCGGGCGAGCGACGCTCCTTGAACGCCAGGAATCCTTCGATTGCCTCCGGCCCACCAAGGCTCGACGTCATCCCGATCCGGTCGAACAGACCCAGGTAGTTGTCCAGGCTGGACTTGACCACGGCCCGGGCGCCAGGCGCGGTGCGGCAGCACCGGGCGAGCACCTCGTGCGCGCCGCTCATCAACTCGTCGTGCGGGACGAGCCGGGCGACGATGCCCCAGTCGACGGCCTCCTCCGCGGTCAGGGTGCGGCCGGTGAACATGAGGTCGCGCGTGCGCACCGGTCCGATCAGCCGCGCCAGCATGTGGCTGTAGTACGTGTCGGCGATGCCGCGGTAGAGCTCCGGCACCCGGAAGGTCGCACGATCACTGACCACCGCCATGTCACAGCACATCGCGATCTGCAGCCCGCCGCCCTGTGCCAGTCCGTTGACTGCCGAGACCACGGGTTTGCGCGAGGTGCGCAGGGTGTCGAACGGCAGCAGCGCCTCCATCGGGAGGGACCCGAAATTCATCCAGTCGTCACCACCTGCGCCGCCGAGGTCGCCGCCCGGCGCGAATACGTCTCCGGTGCCGGTGATGATCAGCCCGGCGAGATCGTCGTCGGCGCCAACGTGGTTGACCGCATACCCGATGCCGAAGTACATCGCAGGGGACATCGCATTGCGGGCCTTGGGCCGGTCCAGCGTGACGACGCCGAAGGGGCCTTGGCGCTCGAACTTCAGGAAGGGCGTGCCCAGCCAGTCACCTTCGGGTGGGCGCGGGGCGTGGACGGTGGCAGTCATGCGATCTCCTCATTCGTCGAGTACGTCGTCGATGGCTTCGGCATACGGCGCGCAGTCGCCCGCGCCGGGGGTCAGGGTCGCCAACGCTCCCGCCGCACACGCTCGCCGCAGGGCTTCATCGGGGCCGGAAAGCCATTCGGCTGCAAGAACTCCGGCGAAGACATCACCGGCGCCGGTGGTGTCGACCGCCTCCACGGGTGGAGCGGGCACGTCGACGCTTCTGCCGGCACAGCGGTAGCTGGCGCCGGACGATCCCCGGGTGATCACGAGATGTTCGACCGGCCAGTGCCATTCGCGCGCTTCGACTTCATTGACGACGACGACGTCGACCGCTTGAGAGAGTTCGGCGAGCCGGCTGGCGTCGGCACCCGACGGTGACGCGTTGAGGATCACCACTGCGCCCGCGTCACGACCCACTCGCGCCGCTGCGAGCACCGTGTCGATCGGGATCTCCAACTGCATCAGCACCACGTCGGCGTCGGCGACGACCTTCCTGACCTCCGCGGAGGCCACGGAGAGGTGCGAATTGGCTCCCGGTGCAACGACGATGGTGTTCTCAGCTCCGGCGTCGACCACGATGACCGCTGCGCCACTCGAGCCCGGCACTGTGACCGTGCCGTCCATGCCGACGTCGTTGGCGGATAGGTGGGCGCGAAGCTGGGACGCTGCGGGGTCATCGCCCAGTGCGGCGACGAGTTGGACCGTGGCGCCTGCGCGGGCAGCGGCGACGGCCTGGTTGCCGCCCTTGCCGCCTGGCGCGGCCGACACCGACGAGGCCAACACGGTCTCACCGGGCCGAGGCAGCGCGCCGACGGCGAAGGACTGGTCGAGGTTCACGCTTCCGACCACACACACTCGGCTGCGCTCCCGGACCACGCCGAATACTGTAACCCCGACGGTGCCGCAGCCGGGTTAGCTCGATAAGCTGGCCAAATGAGCGTGGAAGCTCCCCCCACTACCGATCTGCGCGGGCAGGTTCACGACGCCGCCCGTCGCGCGCGTGTCGCGGCCCGCACCCTCGGCACGTCGAACACCACGACGAAGAACCGAGCGCTGCACGCGGCGGCCGACTCGGTGCAGGCTCGCGTGCACGAGGTGCTGGCCGCCAACACCGCAGATCTCGACGCCGCACGTGCCGCAGGCACTCCCGACGCGATGCTCGACCGGCTTGCTCTCAATCCGCAGCGGGTCGACGGCATCGCGGCGGGGCTTCGGCAGGTCGCCGGGCTGCCCGACCCGGTCGGTGAGGTGCTCCGTGGCCGCACCCTGGCCAACGGACTGCAGATCCGGCAACAACGCGTGCCGCTCGGAGTGGTCGGCATGGTCTACGAGGGCAGACCGAACGTCACCGTCGATGCGTTCGGGCTGACGCTGAAGTCCGGCAACGCGGCGTTGCTTCGTGGCAGTTCGTCGGCTGCACGGTCCAACGAAGCCCTGGTCGCCGCGCTGCGGGCCGCGCTCCTGGGCGAGGGGTTACCCGAGGACGCCGTACAGCTGCTGCCCAGCGCGGACCGTGCCAGCGTCACCCACCTCATCCAGGCCCGTGGTCTGGTGGACGTCGTCATTCCGCGTGGTGGAGCGGGTCTCATAGACGCCGTCGTCCGCGACGCCACGGTGCCCACCATCGAGACGGGCGTCGGCAACTGTCACGTCTACGTGCACGAGGCGGCCGACCTCGACATCGCCGAGCGAATCCTGTTGAACTCCAAGACTCGTCGGCCCAGTGTCTGCAACGCCGCCGAGACGCTGCTGATCGACGCCGCGATCGCCGACCGCGCGCTGCCGCGATTGGTCAGCGCGCTCCGGACCGCCGGCGTGACGGTGCACCTGGATCCGAGCGAGGAGGAGTTGCGTGCCGAGTTCCTCTCGATGGACATCGCCTTGGCGGTCGTCGACGGAGTCGATGCCGCCATCGCGCACGTGAATGAATACGGCACGGGTCACACCGAGGCCATCGTCACGACCAATCTTGCCGTCGCGCAACGCTTCACCGAGCGGGTCGATGCCGCTGCGGTGATGGTGAACGCGTCGACTGCATTCACCGACGGCGAGCAGTTCGGGTTCGGCGCCGAGATTGGCATCTCCACGCAGAAGCTGCACGCCCGGGGACCGATGGGTCTGCCAGAGTTGACCTCAACCAAGTGGATTGTGTGGGGAGACGGCCACACCCGCCCGTCCTGATTAGGAGTAATGATCGAGTGAGCGTCCCCGCCCGCCCTTCACCGCTGTTCACCGACATCGACGATGTCGCCAAGCGGCTGGCCGAAACCGGTTACCTACCCGATACCGCCACGGCCACAGCCGTTTTCCTCGCCGACCGTTTGGGCAAGCCGCTGCTCGTCGAAGGCCCGGCAGGCGTCGGCAAGACCGAGCTGGCGCGCGCCATCGCCGAGTGCACCGAATCAGGTCTGGTTCGGCTGCAGTGCTACGAGGGCGTCGACGAGGCCCGCGCACTCTACGAGTGGAACCACGCCAAGCAGATCCTGCGCATTCAATCGGGTTCGAGTGACTGGGACCAGACCAAGATGGACGTATTCAGCGAGGAGTTCCTGCTGTCACGGCCGCTGTTGACGGCGATCCGGCGTACCGAACCCACCGTCCTTCTGATCGACGAGACCGACAAGGCCGACATCGAAATCGAGGGTCTGCTGCTCGAGGTGCTGTCCGACTTCGCAGTGACCGTCCCGGAACTGGGCACCATCACTGCCACCCGCAAGCCATTCGTGCTGCTGACCTCAAACGCGACGCGCGAGCTGTCCGAGGCACTCAAACGCCGCTGCCTGTTCCTGCACATCGACTTCCCCGACCCCGATCTGGAGCGACGGATCCTGCTGTCGCGCGTGCCGGAACTACCCGAACGGCTGGCCGAGGAGTTGGTGCGCATCATCGGGGTGCTGCGCGGCATGCAGCTCAAGAAGGTGCCGTCGGTGGCCGAGACCATCGACTGGGGCCGCACGGTGCTGGCTCTCGGCATGGACACGATCGACGACGAGTTGATCGCCGCGACACTGGGTGTGGTGCTCAAGCATCAGTCCGACCAGGTGAAGGCCAGCGGGGAGTTGAGGCTCAACTAATGGCCGTCCGCCGCACGCGTCCACCGCAACCCCTTGCACCGCATGGGATTCCCGGGCATCTCGTGGAGTTCGTCGAGGCGTTGCGTGGCGTGGGCATCGCGGTGGGTCCGTCCGAGACGGTCGACGCCGGCCAGGTGATGACGGTTCTCGGGCTGGGTGACCGCGAGGTGCTGCGCGAGGGGCTGGCCTGTGCCGTGCTGCGGCGCGCGGATCACCGGGACACCTACGACGCGATGTTCGACCTGTGGTTTCCCGCGGCGCTCGGCGCGCGGACGGTGGTGTCCGACGACGAGGTCGACGACGCCGCCGATCGCGACGGACTGCCTGCACAGGACGTCGAGGCGATGCGCGCCGCGCTGCTGGAGATGCTCGCGGGCAACGAGGACTCGGCCAACGTCGACGACCGGCTGGCCGCGATGATCGCCCAGATCGTCGACGCCTTCGGAAGGTACAACTCCAGCCGCGGGCCGTCGTATTCGTCCTACCAGGCGCTCAAGGCGATGGCACTCGACGAGTTGGAGGGCAGGCTGCTGGCCGGGCTGCTGGCGCCCTACGGCGAGGAACCCACCCCGACGCAGGAGCAGATCGCCAAGGCGATGGCCGCCAGACGCGTCGCGCAGCTGCGCCAGATGGTCGAGGCGGAGACCAAGCGCCGCACCGCCGAGCAGCTCGGTCGTGCGCACGTGCAGATGTACGGCATCCCGCAGCTCGCCGAGAACGTCGAGTTCCTCCGTGCCTCGGGCGATCAGCTACGCGAGATGCGCCGCGTCGTCGCCCCGCTGGCCCGCACGCTGGCATCGCGACTGGCGGCGCGACGCCGACGGTCGCGGGCCGGCGAGATCGACCTGCGCAAGACGCTGCGCAAGTCGATGTCGACCGGCGGTGTGCCCATCGACGTCGTCCTGAAGAAGCCGCACCCCGCCCGCCCTGAACTGGTCGTGCTGTGCGACGTGTCCGGCTCCGTCGCCGGCTTCAGCCACTTCACCCTGTTGCTGGTGAACGCGCTCCGTCAGCAGTTCTCGCGGGTGAGGGTATTCGCGTTCATCGACACCACCGACGAGGTCACTGAGATGTTCGGTCCCGAGGCCGACCTGGCCGTCGCCGTGCAGCGCATCACCAGGGAGGCGGCCGTGTACACCCGCGACGGCCACTCCGACTACGGGCACGCGTTCGTGTCGTTCCTGCAGAAGTACCCGAACGTGCTGTCGCCGCGTAGTTCACTGCTCGTGCTCGGCGACGGGCGCAACAACTACCGCAACCCCGAGGTCGATCTGCTGACGCACATGGTCACCGCGAGCCGCCACGCGCACTGGCTAAATCCCGAGCCCAAGCACCTGTGGGGCAGCGGCGACTCGGCGGTGCCGCGATACGAGGACGCCATCGCCATGCACGAGTGCCGGTCGGCCAAGCAGCTCGCTTCGGTGATCGACCAGCTGCTGCCCGTCTGAGGTCCGCCGGTCTCGGCAGCAGAAAGGCGTCCGCGGCGCTCCCGTAAGCTGCCTATTCGTGACTCGACGCAGGCTGGGAGTGATGGGGGGGACCTTCGATCCCATCCATCACGGTCACTTGGTCGCCGCCAGCGAGGTGGCCGACCTGTTCAACTTGGACGAAGTCGTGTTCGTGCCCACTGGCCAGCCGTGGCAGAAACGCGACCGCGCGGTCACCGCCGCCGAGGACCGGTATCTGATGACGGTGATCGCGACCGCGGCCAACCCGCGTTTCTCGGTGAGCCGCGTCGACATCGACCGTGGCGGCCCTACCTACACCAAGGACACGTTGCGCGACCTCGGAGCACTCAACCCCGACGCCGACCTCTACTTCATCACCGGCGCTGACGCTCTCGGGTCGATCCTGTCCTGGCAGAACTGGGAGGACCTCTTCTCCATGGCACGGTTCGTCGGTGTCAATCGCCCCGGCTACGAACTGGACGGCGAGCACATCGCCGCCGCGATGAAGGAACTGCCCGCGGACTCGCTGAAGATCGTCGAGGTGCCCGCGCTGGCAATCTCGTCGACCGACTGTCGCAGGCGCGCCGAGCTCGGCAGGCCCATCTGGTACCTGGTTCCCGACGGCGTCGTGCAGTACGTCACCAAGCGCGGGTTGTATCCCGCGCACGCTCTAGCAACGGAGGACGGTAGGCCGTGACCGCATCCGACGAATCCATCCACATGGCCACGATCGCCGCGCAGGCGGCCGTGTCCAAGCTCGCCGACGACGTCGTCGTCATCGACGTGTCCGGTCAACTCGTCATCACCGACTGCTTCGTCATCGCCTCGGCGACAAACGATCGCCAGGTGAACGCGATCGTCGACGAGGTCGAGGAGAAGATGCGGTTCGCCGGGTACAAACCCGCCCGACGGGAGGGCACCCGGGAGGGGCGCTGGGTGCTGCTCGACTACGTCGACATCGTCGCGCACATCCAGCACCAGGACGAGCGCAACTTCTACGCTCTCGATCGCCTGTGGCGGGATTGCCCGCTGGTCCCCGTGGACCTGGACGGCGCCGATGAGCCGCGTGCGGGAGAGACGGATACCGAATGAGGATTCGGCGTCTCGTGCTGCTGCGGCACGGCCAGACGGAGTACAACGCGAGTAGCCGCATGCAGGGGCAGCTGGACACCGATCTGAGCGACCTTGGCCGTGAGCAGGCGGCCGCTGCCGCGGAGGTGCTGGCCAAGCGTCAGCCCTTGGTGATCGTCTCCTCGGACCTGCGCCGCGCCTTTGACACCGCGACGGCACTCGCCGAGCGCGCCGGCCTTCCGGTCGCCGTCGACACGCGGCTCCGCGAGACGCACCTCGGCGACTGGCAGGGCTTGACCCACTTCGAGGTGGACGACGTCGCACCGGGCGCGCGGCTTGAGTGGCGCGACGATGCACGGTGGGCGCCGCACGGCGGCGAGAGCCGTGTCGACGTGGCCGAACGCAGCGTGCCGGTGGTGGAGGAGCTGGTCGCCGAACTGAACGAGTGGGGCTCCGACGAGGCAGGGGACGCTTCCGACCGGCCCGTCGTCGTGGTGGCGCACGGCGGTTTGATCGCTGCGCTGACGGCCGCCCTGCTCGATCTGCCGGTGGACAACTGGCCCGTGCTCGGCGGCATGGGCAACGCGAGCTGGGTGCAGCTGTCAGGGCATTCCCCGAACGATGCGGCGGCGCAGGACATCCGGTGGCGCCTCGACGTGTGGAACGCTTCGGCCCAGGTCGCCAACGATGTCCTCTAGCCAACCCGACCAGTCCCCGCGCCGCCGCACCCTGCTGGTGTTCTGCGACTCGCTGTCCTATTACGGTCCTACCGGGGGACTGCCTGCGGACGACCCTCGAATCTGGCCAAACATCGTTGCCTCGCAATTGGACTGGGACGTGGAACTGATCGGCCGGATCGGGTGGACGTGCCGTGACGTGTGGTGGGCCGCGATCCAGGATCCGCGGTCGTGGGCGTCGCTGCCCCGGGCGGGCGCGGTGATCTTCGCGACGTCGGGCATGGACTCCCTGCCGTCGCCGCTGCCCACCGCCGTGCGCGAACTCATCCGCTACGTGCGGCCGCCGTGGTTGCGCCGTTGGGCGCGGGACGGATACGGCTGGTTGCAACCGCGGTTGTCACCGGTGGCACGCCCCGCGCTGCCGCCCCACCTGAGCGTCGACTACCTCGAACAGACCCGCGCCGCGATCGACTTCAACCGGCCGGGCATCCCCGTGGTGGCATCGATTCCCTCGGTGCACATCGCGGAGACCTACGGCAAGTCGCACCGCTGGCGCGATGCCATGGTCGCGGCGATCACCGAATGGGGGAGGCAGCACGACGTGCCGATCGTCGACCTGAAGGCCGCAGTGGGCGATGAGATCACGAGCGGCCGCGGCAATCCCGACGGCATTCATTGGAACTTCGAGGCCCACCGTGCGGTGGCCGACTTGATGATGAAGGGTCTTGCCGAGGCGGGAGTGACCACCGTGGGCTTCGGCGGCTGACCGTGGCCGTCACGGTGGTGACCGATTCGTCGGCTCGGCTGAACCCGGATGAACTGCAGCGGTGGGGGATCAGGCAGGTTCCGCTGCACGTGCTGATCGACGGCGTCGATCTGCGCGACGGCGTCGATGCGGTGCCCTACGACGTGCACGAGAGGGCGCACGTCACGACCGCCGGTGCTGCCCCTGCCGACCTGGCCGGATGCTACCGCGAGGCGCTGGCCGACAGCGGTGGTGACGGTGTCGTCGCCGTGCACCTCTCGGCGGCGCTGTCGAGCACGTTCAGCTCGGCGGTTGGGGCTGCCCGCGAGTTCGGACCCGCAGTGCGCGTGGTGAATTCGCGATCCGCAGCGTCGGGCGTCGGCTTCGTCGCGGTGGCCGCGGCCCGTTCGGCAGCGTCGGGCGACGACCTCGACGCGGTCGAGGCCGCGGCGAAGGCGGCCGTGCCGCGTGGTCACGCATTCATCGTCGTGCACCGACTCGACAACCTGCGGCGCAGCGGCCGGATCGGTACTGCCGCATCGTGGTTGGGCACGGCATTGTCCCTGAAGCCGCTGCTGCACGTGGACGTCGACGGCCGCCTGGTGCTCTCTCAGCGGATTCGGACCGTCTCCAAGGCGCACGCGGCATTGATCGAAGCGGTGACCGACGTGGTGGGCGACCGGCCCGCGACGATCGCCGTGCACCACGTCGACAACCACGACGGGGCCGATGAGATCGGCGCGGCCCTCACTGCGCGACTACCGCACGTCGGCTCGATGTCGATCACCGACATGGGCCCGGTGCTCTCGGTACACGTCGGCTGCGGAGCCGTCGGAGTGTGCGTGACGGTGCAGGATTGAGGAGGTTCGGTGACGCAAAAGGACTTGGCGCGCGAGGAGCGGCTGGACTTCGCCGACTTCCTCGCCGGTCTGACCTGTAGGCAGTGGGAGAGTGCGTCGTTGTGCGCGGGCTGGACCGTCCGCGACGTCGCTGCTCATTGCGTAAGCTTCGAGGGGTGCTCGCCGCGCGACCTCGCGGCTCGCTTCCTGAAGGGCCGACTGCAGACGGACCGCATCAATGCCATCGCGGTGGCCGATCTCGAAGGAAGCTCGACCGACCACTTGATCGGCTTGCTGCGTGACAATGCCGAGCCGCACGGCCTCGGTGCGGGGTTCGGTGGCAGGGTCGCGTTGACCGACAACATGATTCATCAGCAGGACATTCGGCGTCCGCTGGGTCTGCCGCGGGAGATCCCCGCCGCGCGCCTGCGCGTCGCATTGGACTTCGTGCGGTACGCACCCACCATTCGCGGCGCTTGGCGGGCACGCGGAGTTCGGCTGGTGGCCACCGATCTCGACTGGGCCTACGGCGAGGGGCCGGAGGTCCGGGGCGCCGGTGAGGCGCTACTGATGATCATGGGCGGCCGCCGTGCCGCCGTGCCCGACCTCGACGGGCCTGGCACGGCCACCCTTGCTGCCCGGCTCTGAGCACCGACCAAGCGTGGTCGCACGGGCGCCGAGGAATTGTTCGGGGGCTCGCGGCGTTCGAAGATTGCGTGAGCGAACAAGCCGAACTGAGTCCCACCGAATGGGTACGCGACCAGACCGAGCGCATTCTGGCGCAAGGAACCACCGACGGCGTCGAGGTCCTCGAACGGCCCGTCGTCCTCTTCACGACGACCGGCGCCCAATCTGGCAAGAAGCGCTACGTGCCTCTGATGCGTGTCGAGGAGAACGGTCGCTATGCCATGGTCGCCTCCAAGGGCGGCGATCCCAAACACCCGAGTTGGTACTACAACGTCGTGGCCAACGCAGAAGTGGCGGTCCAGGACGGTGACAAGGTCTTCACGGGTACCGCTCGCGAGATCGAAGGCGCCGAGCGCGAGCACTGGTGGACGCTCGCCGTCGCGGCCTACCCGCCCTACGCGGAGTACCAGAAAAAGACGACACGGCAGATTCCGGTATTCGTCATCGAGTAGGCGTCTGCCGGGCCGCTAGCCGGCGAAGCGCCCCGGTCACCGGTGGCAGGTCCTTGAGTGTGACGATCCCGGGCGCCGCAGCGACCACGGCCGGAACCGCGTTGGTCACCGGCATCGCCGTGTAGATCATGCCGAGCCCCATGAAACCCGATTCCGTCCAGCCCCGCGGGGGCAGGCAATGCAGGACGGTGCGCATGTTCGGGGTGCCGAACACCTGGATGACGTGTCCGTGTTCCAGTGGCTTGGGCGGCGTGACATGGCTGCCCATCGTCCAGTTGAATCCCACGCTCACGACGTTCTTCTCGCCGACCCAACCGCGGTGGAAGCCGTAGACGCCACCGACGGTGTCCTCGGGGATCTGCATGAAGCCGAGGTCGCTGTCGCCGGTGGCAGTGGTGAACTCGACGTCGAAGGTCAACCTGTCGAGCGCGGCGCCGATGGCGTCGGCCATCATCGCGGCCGACTCGGCGAACACCTCGCTCTCCCGGCGGACGCTCTCGGCGAGGCCGGGTGTGTTCGGATCCTGGCCGAAGCCCATCGCCGCCTGGGTGCCCGCCGATTCGTAGGTCGAACAGTCCACCGACTCGGTGATGCGGATCTCGTCTACGTTCTCGCAGGCGCCGGAGAGCACCATCCCGACCATGTTCGTCATACCGGGATGAGCACCGCTGCCGAAGATCGTGGAATTTCCCGCTGCGCAGGCCTTTCGGATGCGGTCGAGGTCCTCGGGCGACTGCTTGCCGCCGGTGATCCAGGCTGCGCTGGAGCATACGTTCACGCCCGCTTCGAGCAGTCTGGTCAGCTCGTCGACGTCGGGCCACAGCGGGTTGTAACAGCATGCGTCGGGCTTTAGCGCGATGAGGGCGTCGACGTCGTTGGTCGCCGTGACGCCGGTGGGCTCGGTGAGGCCCGCCAGTTCAGCGGCGTCGACGCCCACCTTGTCCGCACCGTGCGCGTAGACCCCGACGAGCTCCATGTCGTCACGCCCGATGATGGCGTGGAGCGAGCGCTTTCCGATGTTGCCGGTGGTCCACTGGATCACCCGTAGCGGCCGTGCAGGGGTCGGTGTGCTCATGGGTAGACACTATTCGTCCGATGTGTACCAGCGGGCGAATACCTCGACAGTGGCTTCTGGTCGAAAATGTCGCCAATCCTCGACGATAAGGCTCATAGTCGGCGACGACGCGCATACCTTGGCATGATCGCCGGATGCAGCACTTCCTGCCCGCCACGCCGTCGACGGTGCACTGGGGGTTCTTCGACCCCCGCTTGAAACCGGTTCTCACCGTCGCGTCGGGCGACCTGGTGCAGATCGAGACGCTCACCCATCACGCCGGCGATGCCCCCGACCTGTTGATGGACCAAGGCATCGCTGACGTCTTCGCCTCCGTGACCGACCGCGGCCCTGGGCCACACCTGCTCACCGGACCGGTCGCGGTCGAGGGAGCCCGGCCGGGAGACGTGCTCCAGGTGGACATCCTGACGGCCGAACCGCGGTTGCCGTACGGATCCAACCTCGCCGCGCACTGGGGCTACCTGTACGACGAGTTGCCAGGGGAACGGGTGACGATCTACGAGCTCGACGCTGAAGCGCTGCTGGGGCGCGCCGTCTTCGGCTACGACTGGACGGTGACTCCGCTGGCGACCGAGCCGGGCACCATCGTCGTTCCGGACCTCGCGGCACGCGAGCCCGCTCTGCGTGGCGTCCTGGTCCCGCTGCGCCCGCACTTCGGCACCATGGGCGTTGCGCCCGCCGACCCGCAGCGCGTGTCGTCGGTGCCACCCGGCGATCACGGCGGCAACATCGACAACTGGCGCATCGGAGCGGGCGGGCGGATGTACTACCCCGTGCAGGTGCCCGGTGCGCTGCTGTCGGTGGGCGACCCGCACGTCTCCCAAGGCGACGGCGAGATCAGCGGTACCGCGTTGGAGTCGTCGTTGAACGGATTGCTGCGCTTGACCATTCGGCGCGACCTGTCGTTCACCGTCCCGGTGCTGGAGACCGCGACCGAATTGTTGGTGCACGGATTCGGTGACACCCTCGATTCGGCGATGAAGGCTGCCGCCGTGCGCACTCTCGGTGTGCTCGAGCGGAGTTTCGGCCTGACCCGCAGGGACGCGTACTCGTTCATGTCCGTCGCCGTGGACTTCACGGTGACCCAGGTCGTCGACCAGCGCCAGGGCGTCCATGGCCGCATCGGCAAGCGCTGTTTTCCGAGCTGGCCGGGGGTCGCGGGATGACGGGGATCCGCGCGTTCACGTTCACACCCGACGACGGAGTGCCACCCGCGGTGGCGCCGTTCGCGCACGCCACCGCGGCGGCGCAGACGCTGTACGTGACCGGGCAGATGCCTACCGGGATCGATGGCGCCGTGGTGGGCGGCGAGGTGACCACCCAGACCGATCAGGTGCTGCACAACCTGTTGCGCGTCACGGAGCTCTGCGGGGGTGGGTTGACCGACGTGGTCTCGGTGCGTGCCTACCTGTTGCACTGGGACGACTACGGCGCCTTCAACGCCGCCTACGCCAAGTGGTTTCCGGGGCGGCTGCCGTCGCGCACCTGTGTCGGTGTCTCCGGTCTGGCCGTTGGCGCGCTGGTCGAGATCGACTGGGTGTGCTGGCGCGGGGCGGGGTGGGGCTAAGGCGTCCGTAGGCGATCCACAGACCGAGCTTCATCCACAGCCGTGCATCGGCGGCCGCCGTGGGGACCGGTGTGGTCCGGCGCTACCCCTACCGTCGCGGCATGCGCACCGAACGACCGGTCGACAGGGTAGAGCGCCGACTCAGCGGGCAGCGAACCCCGGACGACGAGACCGCTGAGGGAGTTCCCGACACCGAGGAGTCGGACACCTCGCTGTCGCGATGGCTGCCCGAGGCGACGGCCGGGGGAGCGTCGAACTGGATCGCGACGGTGCGGGCCGACCCAGGCAGGGCCGGTGTCATCGGTCTCGGCGTCGTCGGCGCCATCGCCGTGCTGGTGACGGTGTTCACGTTGTTGCGGGACGACGGACCGGCGGTCACGTCGGCGAAACTGCCTCCAGTGCAGATGGTTTCGTCTGCCGCACCCGCTCCCAGCGGCGGACGGACCCCTCCGGACGCGCCGGTCGTCGTGAGCGTGGTGGGGTTGGTGCACCAGCCCGGGCTGGTCACGCTCGGCGCGGGCGCGCGCGTTGCCGACGCGTTGACGGCCGCTGGCGGCCCGCTCGACGGCGCCGATCTCGTCGGGCTGAACATGGCTCGGCGTGTCAGTGACGGCGAACAGATCATCGTCGGCATTTCCTCACCGCTCGGTGCGCCGCCGGTGATGGGGAGCTCGATCAGCTCGGCGCCCGGCGCCTCGCCGACCGCGCCGACGCCTGGTGAGAAGCCCTCGGCCGCAGGCGCTTTGGTCGACTTGAACACGGCGACCGTCGATCAGCTCGACGGCTTGCCCGGCGTGGGCCCCGTCACTGCGGCCGCGATCATCGCGTGGCGGGACGCCAACGGATCGTTCGCGGGCGTCGACCAACTCGGCGAGGTGGACGGTATCGGGCCGGCGCGGCTGGAGAAGCTGCGCGCGCTGGTTCATGTGTGACGACTCATCCCTCCGGCACTACCGTGTCTGACGTCCGCCTGGTGCCCGCGGCCCTGACCTGCTGGATCGTGACGGCGGCGGGCATCCTATGGAGTCCGTCGGCGGCACTCTGGTCGGTGGGCGTGGCGGTGATCGTGACCGCCGTGGTTGCGTGGAGGCTGAGGAGCGGCCCGGCGAGAAGGTCGTCTGCGGTCTGGCCCTCGGTTCTCGCCGTGGCGATGGTCGGGATCGCCTTCGCCTTCGCCGTCGGCCTGCGGGTCGACGACGTGCGTCATCATCCGATCGTGTCGCACTACGGGGCGACGGCCTCGGTCGTGGTCACGCCGAGCGAGTCGCCGCGGTTCCTCGGCGCCACCCGGATGATGTTTCGTGGCGCGTTGAAGTCGCTCGACGGCGACCCGGCGAGCGGTCGTGTCCTGGTCTTCGCGTCGGCATTCGAGTACGGCGAACTGACCGCGGGCCGCCCCGCCGCGTTCCGCGCCAGGATCTCGCGGCCAACCCGGCGCGATCTGTCCGTGGCGGTCCTGGCGGCGACCGGCGAGCCGAGGCTTGGCACGGCGAGTGCTGTGCAGCGCGGCGCGGCAGCCGTGCGGGCCAAGTTCGCCGACGCGGCTCGGGCGGTGCTGCCCCCCGATCAGGCTGCGATGCTGCCCGCGCTGGTGCTGGGGGAGACGGTCGCGATGACCGACGACACCATCAGCGAGTTCCGGATCGCCGGACTGACGCATCTGACCGCGGTGTCTGGCGCCAACGTGACGATAGTCTGCGGCGCGGTGCTACTCACGGCGGTACTGATCGGTCCACGGGCGGCCGTCGGGCTGGCTGCGATGGCGCTGATCGCCTTCGTCATCGTGGTGCAGCCCTCGGCGAGCGTGCTGCGCGCAGCCGTGATGGGGGCCATCGCCTTGTTCGCGGTCGTCTCGAGGAGGCGAAGACAGGCGATACCGGCGCTGTCGGCCTGCGTCCTGGTGCTCATGGTCGGAGCACCCGAACTCGCGGTCGACGTCGGGTTCGCGTTGTCCGTCTCGGCTACGGCCGCGCTGGTCGTCATCGCACCCGTGTGGTCCCGTCGGCTAGTCGAGCGTGGTTGGCCCACGCCGTTGGCTGCGGCGGTCAGCGTTGCCGCCGCTGCTCAGCTCGTCACTGCGCCACTCGTCGCCGGGATGTCGGGCACCGTCAGCGTCGTGGCGATCGTCGCGAACCTCGTGGTGGCGGTCGTCATCCCGCCGATCACGGTGATCGGCACCGTCGCAGCCGCGGTGACGGCGCTGTGGCCGGCCGCCGCACAGCTGCTGATCCGGTTCACCGGTCCCGAGCTGTGGTGGCTGTTGCACGTCGCACACTGGACATCGGCACTGCCGGGCGCCGTCCTGCCCGTTCCGTCGGGATTGCCCGGCGTGGTGAGCGTGGCCGGCGCCGGGATCGCCTCGGTGCTGCTGTGGCGGTTCAGGTGGGGACGCCTGGTCCTGGCCGCGGCGGTGGTGTGCCTGGTGGCGTGGTCGGCGTCGGGGCAGGGTGTCGATGCGGTCGGTGGGCCGTGACACCATCGGAGCGTGAGCCAACTGCACCTCGTGCTGGGTGATGAAGACCTTCTCGTCGACCGCGCCGTCGCCGACGTATTGCGGGCCGCCCGCAAGCAGGCGGGAACCCACGACGTGCCCGTCGATCGCATGCGTGCGGGCGAGGTCAGCACGAACGAACTCGCGGAGTTGCTCAGCCCGTCGCTGTTCGCCGATGAACGGGTCGTGATCCTCGAGGCCGCCGCCGAGGCGGGCAAAGACGCCATGGCGCTGATCGCCGATGCCGCCGCGGACCTCCAGCCGGGCACGGTGCTCGTCATCGTGCACTCGGGTGCCGGACGCGCCAAGGCGCTGGCCGATCAGTTGAAATCGCTAGGCGCCGAGGAGCATGACTGCAGAAAGATCAAGCCCGGTGAGCGGGCGGACTTCGTCCGTCGTGAGTTCCGCACCCTCAAGGTCAAGGTCGGAGAGGACACGGTCACCGCTGTGCTCGACGCGGTCGGCTCCGACATCCGCGAACTCGCGGCCGCCTGCTCGCAGCTGGTGGCCGACACCGGCGGCAACGTCGATGCGGCGTCAGTGCGCCGCTATCACGCCGGCAAGGCCGAGGTGAAGGGCTTCGACATCGCCGACTTGGCGGTCATGGGCGACGTCTCTGGTGCGGCCGAGGCGCTGCGCTGGGCGATGATCGGCGGCGAACCACACGTCGTCCTCGCCGACGCGCTGGCCGAAGCGGTTCACGCGATCGCACGGGTCGGTCCGTTGTCCGGCGATCCCTACCGGCTGGCCGGGGAGCTGGGCATGCCGCCGTGGCGGGTGCAGAAGGCGCAGAAGCAGGCAAGGCGATGGTCGCGCGACTCGGTCGCGGAGGCGATGCGCTTGGTGGCCGCGCTGAACGCGGATGTCAAGGGCGCGGCAGCGGATCCCGACTACGCGCTCGAGTCGGCGGTGCGAAGAGTGGCCGAACTGGCCGGAGGCTAGCCGATCAGAGGCTGTGCAGCGCGCTCGCCAGCGCGGACTTCTTGTTGGCCGCCTGGTTCTTGTGGATGACGCCCTTGCTGGCGGCCTTGTCCAGCCTGCGGCTGGTCGAAACCAGCAACTCGGCTGCCTTGTCCTTCTCACCAGCGTCGATCGCTTCACGGAATCCGCGGACAGCCGTGCGAAGCGCGGACTTCACCGACTGGTTGCGCAGTCGGGCGCGCTCGTTGGTGAGGATGCGCTTCTGCTGCGACTTGATGTTGGCCACGCGTCAGTTCCTTCTAAAGGTCAGCTTGGGTTTACCAAAGTTGTTCATGGGCGCCCGACAACGGGCAGCGAGGGTTCAGGTTACCAGCGCCGGGGGTAAATACCCAAAGCGTGCGAAACCGGGGGGCCACTGGCCTGCCGAAACTCGACAGGTGGGGCAGCATGTCACTGGTGAGCCTTCGAACCTTGCCATCGGAAAATGGTCGATCGTCCCGAAAGGCTGCTTCCTCCAAGAAACGACACAACGGGATATTCGGCGGTTACAACAACGTCGGCGACTATTCGAAGGCGTTCGACGAGATGTTCGACGCCCAGGGCAACGTGCGGGGTCCATACAAGGGCATCTTCGCCGAGCTTGCTCCTTCGGACGCGTCAGAACTCGCTGCGCGGTCCGAGGCGCTCGGCCGTGCGTTCATCGACCAGGGCATCACGTTCTCCCTATCCGGGCAGGAGCGACCGTTCCCGCTGGACCTGGTACCCAGGGTGATCTCGGCGGCTGAGTGGTCGCGCCTGGAGCGCGGCATCACCCAGCGCGTAAAGGCCCTCGAGATGTATCTCGACGACATCTACGGCGAGCAGGAGATCCTGCGCGACGGAGTGATCCCGCGCCGGCTCGTCACGTCGTGCGAGCACTTCCACCGCGAGGCGGCTGGCATCGTGCCGCCCAACGGCGTTCGCATCCACGTCGCGGGCATCGATCTGGTGCGTGACGGGCAGGGCACCTTCCGGGTGCTGGAGGACAACCTGCGCTCGCCGTCGGGGGTGTCGTATGTGATGGAGAACCGACGCACCATGGCGCGGGTCTTCCCCAATCTATTCGCTACTCACCGCGTGCGCTCGGTCGGCGACT
This sequence comes from Mycobacterium sp., assembly GCF_032162605.1. Classification (GTDB taxonomy): domain Bacteria; phylum Actinomycetota; class Actinomycetes; order Mycobacteriales; family Mycobacteriaceae; genus Mycobacterium. The sequence continues at coordinate 21,908 of NZ_JAVROT010000567.1, forward strand.
ATGCGTCGCACCTTCTGCGCGCCCTGCGCAACGCGGCAGCCTCCAACGAGGCCGATCCGACGGTGGTCGTGCTGACGCCCGGCGTCTACAACTCGGCGTACTTCGAGCACTCGTTACTGGCTCGGCAGATGGGCGTCGAACTCGTCGAGGGCCGCGACCTGTTCTGCCGCGACAACACCGTGTACATGCGCACCACCGAGGGCGAGCGTCAGGTCGACGTCGTCTACCGCCGCATCGACGACGAGTTCCTCGACCCCATGCACTTCAAGCCCGATTCCGTCCTCGGTGTGGCCGGGATCCTGAATGCCGCACGCGCAGGCAACGTGGTGATCTCCAGTGCGGTGGGCAACGGGGTCGGCGACGACAAGCTCGTTTACACCTACGTCCCGACGATCATCGAGTACTACCTGGGTGAGAAGCCGTTGTTGGCCAACGTGGACACCTTCCGGTGCTGGCTCGACGACGAGCGGGAGGAAGTGCTCGACAGGGTCGAGGAACTCGTGATCAAACCCGTCGAGGGATCCGGCGGTTACGGCATCGTCTTCGGGCCGGATGCATCCGAGAAGGAACTGGCCACCATCACCAAGAAGATCCGCAGCGATCCGCGGGGGTGGATCGCACAGCCCGTCGTTCAGTTGTCCACGGTGCCAACGCAGATCGACGACAACCTTGCACCGCGGCACGTCGATCTGCGTCCCTTCGCGGTCAACGACGGCGACGACGTGTGGGTGCTTCCGGGCGGCCTGACGCGGGTGGCGTTGCCGGAGGGGTCGCTGGTGGTGAACTCCAGCCAGGGCGGCGGTTCGAAGGACACCTGGGTGCTCGCGTCCCGCACGTCGGCGGCCGACCGCGAGTTGGCCGCTGCCGAGGTCGTGCGCGCGCTGCCCAAGGCGGCCAAGGGCTCCTCCAAGGCCGAGAAGAACGGTGACGGCTCCTCGCAGCAACAGCAGTCCCAGGCGATGGGCCCGCAGGATCAGCAACAGCAACAGCAACAGCAACAGCAAGTGGTGGACTGATGCTGGCACGCAACGCGGAATCGCTGTACTGGATCGGCCGCTACGTCGAACGAGCCGATGACACCGCCCGAATCCTCGACGTCACCGTGCACCAGCTGCTCGAGGACTCCAGCGTCGACCCCGACCAGGCGTCGCGAACCCTCTTGAAGGTGCTCGGCATCGACCCGCCGGACACCGAGCTCGACCTGTGGTCCCTGACCGACCTCGTCGCATTCAGCCGCGACACCCAGGGCGGCTGTTCGATCGTCGAATCGATTTCGGCGGCGCGTGAGAATGCCCGCGGTGCAAGAGAAGTCACGTCAACCGAGATCTGGGAGTGCCTCAACACCACATACAACGCGCTACCGGAGCGCGAACGTGCCGCCAAGCGACTCGGGCCCCACGAATTCTTGTCCTACATCGAGGGCCGCGCGGCGCAGTTCGCCGGTCTCGCCGACTCCACACTGTCCCGCGACGACGGCTACCGCTTCATGTTGCTGGGACGGGCCATCGAACGCGTCGACATGATCGTGCGCCTGCTGTTGTCCCGCGTCGGCGACAGCGGGTCGTCGCCCGCCTGGGTGACGGTGCTGCGGTCGGCAGGCGCGCACGACACCTATCTGCGCACTTACCGAGGCGTGCTGGACGCGGGTCGCGTCGTCGAGTTCATGATGCTCGACCGGCTCTTCCCGCGGTCGGTGATGTACTCGCTTCGGTTGGCCGAACACAGCCTCGACGAACTGCACCACCGCAGGCTCAACCGCGTCGGCGCGACCGCCGAGGCGCAGCGCCTACTCGGCCGCGCCAGAAGCGAATTGGAATTCCTGCGACCGGGCGTGCTGCTGGAGTCCCTGGAGGAAACACTCGGCGCGCTGCAGACGACCTGCGCCGACGTCGGTGAGGCCCTGGCGGTGGAGTACTTCTACTCGGCGCCGTGGGTCGCGTGGACCGATGCCGGTCGAAGCGGCTCGCTGGTGATCGAAGAAGGGGAGGTTTGACGTGTGGCGCATGCGAGTCATCCACGCCACCGGCTACGCCTACAAGTCGCCGGTCACCGCGTCGTTCAACGAGGCCCGGCTGACGCCGCGCTCGGACTCCCGGCAGAACGTGGTGCTCAACCGGGTCGAGACGGTACCTGCTACCCGGTCCTATCGCTACGTTGACTACTGGGGAACGGCCGTAACGGCTTTCGACCTCCACGCTCCGCACGCTGAACTCGAAGTGACGGCGTCGTCGGTCGTCGAGACCGACAAGGGCGAACTGCCCGAGGAGAAGCTGACCTGGGAGGACCTGGCCTCGGCGGCGGTCAAGGACAAGTACGACGAGTACCTAGTGGCGTCGGAGTTCGTCCCGTCCAGCAGGCGTATGTCCCGCGTTGGTCAGCGCATCGCCAAGTACAACGACCCTCCGCAGGCGATCGTCGAGGCGGCGAAGTGGGTCCATGCCGAACTCGCGTACGTGCCGGGCACCACCGGCGTGCACTCGTCGGGTCTCGACGCGCTGCGCGAGGGCAAGGGCGTTTGTCAGGACTTCGCCCACCTGACGTTGATTCTGTTGCGCAGCATGGGTATTCCGGCACGCTACGTGTCCGGCTATCTACATCCGAACGCCAAGGCGAAGGTCGGTGACACCATCGACGGTCAGAGCCATGCGTGGATACAGGCGTGGACGGGTGGCTGGTGGAACTACGACCCCACCAACGACAAGGAGATCAACGAGCAATACATCAGCGTGGGCGTCGGCCGTGACTATCACGACGTGACCCCGCTCAAGGGCATCTACTCGGGGGAGGGGTCGACCGACCTCGACGTCGTCGTGGAGATCACCCGCCTGGCCTAGGGAGGAGCCGGCCCCCTAGGACACGCCTAACCGTGAGCGCTGACTTGGTCGACGGGTTGGGTCGGCCCGCCCCGTGGCAGCTTTTTCGCCGCGAAGTCCGCTGCCTGATCCGTCAGACCGTCGGCGATGTACATGCCATGGGCGCCGTTGTCGCTCCCACCCGGCGAGCAGACCGGGTCATCCGGGATGCACAGGTCGGTCGTCTTCGACGTGTAACGCGAGCCCACGTTGATTGGTGGCGCGCCGGTGTAGATCATCTGCAAGAATCCACTCGACGGCTTGCCGAACAAAGCGACCGCCGCGACGTGCTGGGCCACCCAGGGTGGCATCGGTCCGGTGAGGCCGGGTGGCAGATTGAACCCATTGGGGATGGCGTCCTCGGTGAGGTAGGCGGCCACCGCGGCGCCCTGCGAGTAACCGCCGACCACGATCTTCGTATCGGGGCAGTTCGTCGCCGTGTCACGAACCTTGTTGCCTGCGTCGATCACGCCGTCCGCAGCCGTGGCGAAGTCGAGCGACGCCGGATAATTCACCGGATACACGTCGACCGACTTGGCGCCGGTCCTAGCTTGGAGTGCGTCGACGAACGCCTGTCCGGTCGCACCGACGCCGGGCGGCTCGAACGTCCCCCGCGCGAACACCACCTCCACGTCCGGACATGGAGCGGCGTAGCCCGGAGAGGCAACGACGGCTGAACCCGTCCCTGCGGCCACCACTGACGCCACGATGGCGAAACAACGACTGAGTAGCTTCATGTCGACTATCCGATCTCGTACTCCACGCGGGCCGGCTCCGTTGCTCCCCAATAGACGGCAACGGTGTGCCCAGGAAATTCACATCGCAAACCTAGAAGCGTGAGAATTGTCCCGTTCGTTCCATTTCACGCTGAGGGAGGCGAACCGAACCTGCCGCTCGGACTCGTGTGTCGCGCACGCCAGGCAGGCGGTCCCACTCCTCCAGGGGCGAGTCTTCTGACGGGCCGATGTACGTCACCAAGGCCGCGTTGCCGTACCTGCTCAAAGCGGCCAGCGACAGCCCTCGCACCCTCGCCGACGTGGTCAACATCTCGTCGGTCGCCGGGGCGACCGTCAGGAGTTCACGACGCGCAACGTGCGGTTCTCGGTCATCGAGCCGGGACGCGCCGAGAGTGAACTGTTCGCCCAAAAAGACGGCCAGGAACAGGGTTTCATCGATGTATTCGGTGAGGTCGAGCCATTGCTTGCCGAGGACATCGCTGCGGCGGTCACGTTCATCGTGACCAATCCGCGCCGGGTCGCGGTCAACGAAATCGTCATCCTCCGATCGAAGTCGACTGCCTCACATGCGCTGAGCGCTGATCGTCGACTGCGACCGGACGTGCAGTCGCGTGCGGTCGGCGCGAAACAGGTCCACGGAGTATTCCCGGGCACGGCCATGCTGGTCGTAGCCGATGCGTTCCAGTTTGAGCACCGGCGTGTCTGCCAGCAGGCCGAGCATCGCGCCCTCTGCCTGCGGAACGGTGGCCATCTCGATCGACTCATCGGCGACGCAGATCTGCACGCCGAAGCGAGAATGCAGCGTCCGATAGATCGACTTCATCTCGGTGTCCAGCACACCTGCCAGTTCGGGACGCAGATACATCTGTTCGAGCGACAGCGTCTCGCCGTCGGCATGCCGAAGCCGAAGCAACGAGACCACCGACTCGTCCTCTGACAGACCCAGGGCCTCGCGCGCTCGGGACTGGGCACGCACCAGACCCGATCGCAGGACCGTGGTGCCATCACGAAACCCCTGCTCGTGCAGGATCTCTGGTATTCCCTTCACGGTGTTCAGGCTGCGAAGGACGCTGCGGCCACTGCAGTATGGGCGCGCCGCCTGCGGTGCGGCATCCCTGTACGGCACCTCCGTCAAATAAGCCCCACCCGAGCGTCCCCTGACCCGCCGGATCGTGCCGTCATTCTCGAGCAGGGCCAGCGCCTTGCGAACGGTGGTGCGTGACGTCTCCAGCCGTTCCGCCAGTGCACGTTCCGTCGGCATCCTCGACGCACCCATCTCGGCGAGTTCCGCTGCCAATCGTCTCAGCGCCTCATTGACGTGCTCATGCCGAAGCATGACCTGCTCCTTGTCGGCTGCAACCGTGGTGGTGATCAACCAGGCTAACTCCGAAGGTGTGACGTCGCATCTGGAGAGGAGTGCCCGCCGCGGACCCGCAGGCGCGATACACAGGGCATCGTTACGTGGACTTAACATCGGTCCCCCGAACCAGAAATGGTCTAGCCAGATGCTCTTGTGGTGAGCACGACACTGGAACAACGCGTCGGACTGGGCATGCAGCTGGCCCAGGATGCCGGACGGATCTCGCGCAAGTACTTCGAGGATCGCGACCTTGGAGTGCAAACCAAGGCCGACGGCACCCCGGTGACCGATGCCGACCGAGAGATCGAGCTCCTTCTCCGCGACGCGGTGCGGGCGGAGTTCGCCCACGACGGGTTCACCGGCGAGGAGTATCCGGACACCGATGGCGACAGCGGGTACCGCTGGATCGTCGACCCCATTGACGGTACGAAGTCCTTCATCCACGGTGTTCCGTTGTACGCCAACCTGATCGCGCTGCAGGAAGGCGACGAGATCGTGTTTGGCATCATCAACCTGCCCAGTGCACGAACCATCGTCCACGCCGAACGGGGCGGTGGCTGCTGGCGCAATGGCGTTCAGGTGCGGGTGTCGGGTCGTAGTGACCTCGACGGCGCGTACGTGATGGCGACGTGGTTGGAGGACTGGGAGTCGGAGGTCATCGACGATCTCCACGGCCGTGGGGTGGTGCTGCGCACCTGGGGCGATGCCTTCGGCTACGCGATGGTGGCGTGCGGCCGCGCCGATGCCGTGGTCGACTACACCGCACAGACCTTCGACCTGGCGCCGATGTCGGTGATCATCGAGGAGGCCGGGGGCAGGTTCACCAGTCTGGACGGCCGACGGGTGTTCGACGCCCGAAACGGGATGGCCAGCAACGGAATCGTCCACGACGAACTGCTGGCCTACGTAGCCCCGCGGACCGCGTCCGCGATTCATTCGCCAACGACGAACTAGTACAGAGGGATTCGATCATGAAAGAACGTATCAGAGGCTTCAGTCGCCGATCCGTCGTCACCTTTTTCGGAGCGTTCTATGCACTCGCTCTGCTCTTCGCGCTCTTTCCACCGCTGTACCTATGGGGCAGCGGCATTCGCTTCGAGATCCTCGGGCTCCCGTTCTCGATCGTGTACTGGATCTTGAACGCACTCGTCCTCGGGCTCACCCTGACGGCGTTCTACGTCGTAGAAGACATCCGCGGCGAACTCGACGACGACTCGCTAGAGCCCACCACCGAAGGTCTCGGAGGCTGACATGCTGATCATGCTCGCGATGTTGGCGGTGTTCTACGCGATCGTGGTCGCGATCTTGTATGTGTCGCAACAGAAGACGGCGCCGACCTTCGATGAGTACGCGGTCGGCGGCCGAAGCTACGGACCGTGGTACGTGGCGATGAGCTACGTCAACTCTTGGTGGCCCGGCTCCACGTTCATCGCGTTCTTCGGGCTCGCGACCGGCGCCGGTGTATTCGGCCTGTACGGCCTGGCCTACTCCACCCTTGGCGTGGCGATGATGTACTTCATGGCCACCCGCGCGTGGCGCTGGGGCAAGAAGTACGACCTGCGCTCACAGCCGGACCTGCTGGGCAAGCGGTTCGACTCGTCTGCGGTCAGGGTGGTCGCCAGCCTGATCGGCATCGTCTCGATCTTCCCGTGGGTCGTGCTCGGAATGCAAGCCCTCGGAACGGTTTTCGAACTGGCCAGCGATGGCGCGTGGTCGGTTACCACGTGTCTGCTGGTGGGGCTCGCGGTGATCGTCATCCGGCAGTACTGGACGGTCCGGATGGGCATGCGCGGCCTGATCATGACCGATGCCTTCCAGGGCACCGTCGCATACGTCTTCTCGGCGATTCTGTGCCTGGTGTTGCTGTCCGGCGCCGCGGGCGGCCCGATCAGCTTCGGCGACCTCAACGACGTCGCCGACAAGTACCTGATGCTGCCGGGTGACGGCGACGCCTACGGGCCGCTCTACATCTTCGCGCTGATCTTCACCGGGGTCATCGGATCACTTTGCTGGCCAACGAGTTTCCAGCGCATCTACACCGCGTCGAGCGTACGGTCCGTGAAGTCCGGCACGTTGTGCACCGTTCTCATCTCGGGCGTCTTCTACACGTTGCTGATGCTGGTGGGAATTGCGGCAACAGTGATGCCCGACGTGGTCGCGGCTCCGCAGGCCGGCTGGTTCACCATCATGACCGACTACGGCGGCACCTGGCTGCTCGGTCTTGGCATCACCATCGTCTTCGCCGCATCCATGGGCCACATCGACGGCAGCGTGCAGGTGTGCGGACTGCAGATCGCCAACGACCTGGTCAACACCGAGAAGCGCCCTCTTTCGGACAAGCAACTGACCTACGTCGCCAAGACCTCGATGGCGGTGTTCATGGTGCTGGCCGGCGTCGTGGCCTACCTGACCTTCAACCTGGACCGGCTGCAGCTACTCGCGCAGATCTCCTACCAGGGCGTGGTGCAACTGGCGGTGCCGCTGTTCCTCGGCATCTTCTGGCGGGGCGGCAACAAGCAGGGCGCGGTCGCAGGCATGGCCTCCGGCTTCGTCGTTGCGATGATCCTGACCTGGATCTATCCGGACGACATTCGCTGGCTGGGAAGTCTGACCGGCGGTATCGTCGGACTGGTGGTCAACCTGGCGGTCTTCCTGGGCGCCGCGGCATTCATCAACGCCGACGATTTCGAGAAGGCCAGGGTGAACGATATGTTCGAGGCCGCGAAGACCAGCGTCAAGGGCCCGACCCCAGTGCCCGACGTGTCGCTCGAGGGGCAATTGCACGACCTGGCCAAGGAGTCGCGGGAGGAAGCACTCGATGGTTGATCCGCGGTTCAAGTTGACCGATGAAGCGTTCCTCGCCGACTTCGCCGAGTTGTCGGCAATCGGAGCGACTGCCGCAGGCGGAGTGGACAGGGAAGCAGCCTCTGCGGCGGACGGAGCGGCGCGCGAGTGGCTACAAGGATGGTTCGGCGAACACGGGTTGCACTGCCGCGTCGACTCGGTCGGCAACATGTACGGCTGCGCGCAGACTGCCGAATCACCAGACGCTCCACACGTATTGGTCGGTTCCCACCTGGACAGCCAACCCACGTCCGGACGATTCGACGGTGCCTATGGAGTACTCGCAGGCGCTTATGCTGCGGCGGCAGTGGTCGCCGATCGCCCCGTCGGGGTGCGGCACAACGTCGCTGCGGTGAACTGGTTCAACGAGGAAGGGTCGCGATTCTCGCCGAGCCTGATGGGCAGCGCGGTCTTCATAGGCAAGCTCGGCGCCGACGAGGTCCTCGACACCGTGGGCAAGGACGGTGTGGCAGTGGGGGAGGCTTTGCGCGGCATCGGTTTCCATGGCAGCGATACCGCCCCCGAGGCGATTGGTTACGCGGAGATCCACATCGAACAGGGCCGGACACTGGTCGACGCCGGCCTCGACGTCGGCGTCGTCACCCACAACTGGACGGCCTACAAGTACACCATCACCGTGCACGGTGAGCAGTCCCATACCGGTGCGACCCACATGCGGTATCGGCGGGACGCCCTCGTCGGCGCCAGCCAGGTGGTGCTGGCGGTCCGGGCGGCGGCCACCGAGTTCGGTCCCGACACGGTGCTGGGATCGGTCGGAAGGATGACCGTCGAACCGAACTCACCCGTGGTGGTCCCTGCGCGGGTTCGGCTGTCCGCGGACCTGCGCGCCCTCAAAGACGAGGACCTGGCCGCCGCGCATCGGTCCTTGATGGCGCGCATCGCCGAGATCGAGCAGCAGGGAGAAGTGGGCATCACCATCGAATCCGCCGCCCTGCGACCGTCGACCCGCTACCAGGACGCCGGCATTGCGCTGGCCGGTGCGGTCGCCGACGATCTCGGGCTGAGCTGGCGGGAGCTGCCCACCATGGCAGGACATGACTCGGTGAACCTCAAGGACGTGGTGCCGACCGTGATGCTCTTCGTCCCCAGTATCGACGGCGTATCGCACAACGAACACGAATACACCTCCGACGCACAGATTCTCGCCGGCGTCCACATGCTGACTCTGACGACCCGCCGGATGATGACCGGCGCGCTCGAGGCGGCGACCGTCACGTGACCGACGACGTGCTCGACGCCGAAGCGGACGCGGTCCGGGCCGGCTATCGCAGCGGTGCGTTGACGCCGGTGGACGTCCTCGAGCGCACCCTGGACCGCATCGAATCGCGCAATCCGGTCATCAACGCGATGGCGCACGTCGATGCCGTGGGGGCGCAGACCGCCGCACTGGCGTCGGCCGGGCGGTGGGCGCTCGGTCGTCCGCTGGGTCCGATGGACGGGCTGCCGGTGACGATCAAGGACAGCGTCAATGCCGTCGGCATGCCGTGGCGCCACGGCTGCGCCGCCAACGCCGAACTGCCCGACGCGACTACCGATTCCCCGCCTGCTGCGCGATTGAAGGAGGCAGGCGCGGTCATCGTCGGGAAGACGACGATGCCGGACTTCGGCATGATGGCCGCCGGGGTCAGCTCCCTCTACGGGATCACCCGCAACCCGTGGGACCCGTCCCGCAACACCGGCGGGTCGAGCGCCGGTGCCGGTGCATCCCTGGCCGCGGGCATCGGGTTCTCCTCCGTCGGGTCCGACATCGCCGGTTCGGTGCGGTTGCCGGCGGGGCATTGCGGCTTGGTGGCGCTGAAGCCCACCCAGGGTCGCATTCCCCACGTCGCACCCTCTGTCATGCGGTCGGCTGGGCCGATGGGCAGGACCGTCGACGACGTCATCGACCTCTTTGACGTACTGACCCGGCCCGACCCACGTGACGTCTGGAGCCTGGCACAGGAAGCCGAGTCGTCGACTCGGGACGCGTTGGAGCCACACCGGCTTCGCATCGGGGTGTTGACCGATCTCGGCCACGGGTACGGGGCGGATGACGCGGTGCTGTCGGTCGTGGCCGACGCCGCGGAGGCATTGCGCGCCGAAGGTGCTGCCGTCTCGGCAGTCGCGCCCGTCTTCGGGCAGAATCCGTACCCGGCGCTGGATCGACTGTTCCAGGTGCGTGCGCTGGCGGAGCTCGAATCCATCCCAGCCCCGCGGCGGGAGTTGGTGTACGCGGCCATTCGGCAGTGGTGTGCGCCCGCCGCTGATTACCGCGCCACCGACTTGACCCGGGACACCGAGGCCGTCGCACGCTCGGCCGAGCGGATGCGAGAGGCCTGCTCCGGATTCGACTTCGTGATCTCACCCGTCCTGCCGATGGTCGGTTTCCCCGCCGAAAAGTGTGGCCTGGACGAGTCACAGCCGCTGGGGCACTGTGGCTTCACCGCCTGGTTGAATCAGACGGCGCAGCCCGCGGCGGCTTTGTGCTTTGGCATGGCGTCCGAAATGCCAGTCGGCATCCAGGTGATTGGGCCCAGATTTGCCGACCGCAGCGTGCTGCGGTTGACCAAATGGCTGGAGCTCGCGCGACCGTTCGCCATCACGTGGCCCGCACCGGAGGCGGCGGTCCCTGCGGGACGGAACAGATCGTGACGACTTCGGCCCCGCCGGCGATAGTCGCGCCTCTGCACGCCATGGGCCTGTTCACCGACACGGAAATCACCGTCGAGGCCACACCGACCATGGCCAGCCCGAGTTGGTGGGGGGCGGACTCGGAATGCTTCGACGTCCGCAGCGCCGACGAATCCCAGCCGTTGCAGACCGTCTTCGTCAAGTCGATGATCGGACACGCTCATCGTTACGTCGACGTTGGTCAGGCATTCTCGGCCGCTGACGAGGCGGGCCGGTGCGGAGTGGGACCCGAGGTGCACGCGGCGGATGTCGCGACCGGGGTGCTGGCCTTGGCGAACTTCCTCGACTGCGCATCGACGGCCACCCTGGACGTCTTCGACGACGATGAACGGCTGGAGCAGCTGATCGAATTGCGAAGGCGGGTGCAGGGTTTCACTTCGATCACCCGGGCTGCCAGCGTGTTCGACGACATCCGGGCACTGTCCACGTTGGTCGATGCGAGCGCCGTGTCGCTGCCGAAGGACTTCGAGTGGATGGTGCGCCAGCTCGACATGGCCGAGAAGCGCATCGTTGCCACGGGTTTCGACCAGGTGCCCTGTCACGGCGACGGCAACGTATCCAATGTGCTGCTTGTCGACGGTGGCGGCATGCTCTTGGTCGATTGGGACGTCGCGGCGCGAATGGACCCGTTGCAGGATGTCGGCGTGGTGTTGGCGGAGGTCCGGCCGTTCGACTCGGATGCCCGGGTGGCCTTCGAGATGGCGTGGGGCAGCTACGACCAGTCGTTGTTCGATCGTGCCCGCGTGTATGGCTTCGCGGACCTCGTGAGGTGGGGACTGGTCGGCGCCTACGCCGACGCGGCCCGACCGGGTACGCTCGAGTACTCGAAGTTCTCCGATTGGCAATTCCTGCGGGCTCGCGCCGGGTTGGGGGACGGGCACTTCCACGACCGTCTGAGGAACCTGTGACAACGGCCGCGACAACGTCAGACACCATTGGAAACCGGGTGGTCGGCACAGCTCGCACCGATGTCGAGCGCCGCGTCGAGGAGGTGCTGCAGGCGATCGCGCCATGGCAGGGCAGCCGGGTGGAGTACGCCCCCGTGTTGGGTGGGCTGCAGAACAGCAACTGGCGTATCACCGTCGAGGGAGTCGACAAGCGGTACTTTCTGAAGATTCCAGGTGACGGCAGTGACGCCTTCATCGACCGCGTCGTGGCCAACGAGGCGACCCGTCGGGCAGGCGAACGCGGGATCGGGCCAGAGTTGGTGCACTTCGATCCCGACACCGGCGTCGAAGTGATCGAGTTCCTCGAAGGCTACCGGGCCTGCACGAACGGGGATTTCAAAGACCCCGGGATTCCGCACCAGATCATCGACCTCTATCGGGTGTTGCACGACGGTGCGCTGCTCAGTGCGACCAAGACGGTGTTCGACATGATCGAGGAGCATCTGGACGGCGTCGAGCAGCACACGGTGAGATTGCCCGCCGACGCCGAACTGATCCTGGGCGAGTATCGGGTGGCGAAGTCGGCGCTGCTGGCATCTGGCCTGGACCTGGTGGCCTGCCACAACGATCCGATGCCGGGAAACTTCCTGGTCGCCGACGGTAGGCCGATGAAGATGGTCGACTACGAATTCGCCTCGAACAACGAGCGCGCCTACGAACTCGCGCTGCTGACCACGGAGATGTTCTACGGAGAAGAGCAGATCCTCGAGCTCGTGGAGGCCTTGTACGGCAAGGTGGACTTCGCGCTGCTGTCACGGGTTCAGGTGTGCAGCGCGCTGGCGGACACCAAGTGGGGATTGTGGGCGTGCGTGAACCAGAAGCTCAGCTCTGCTTGGGATTTCGACTATCACAAGTACGGTTGTTGGAAGCTGATGCGCGCTCGAATGAAGATGTCCGACCCGCGATGGCCTTTCTGGCTCAAGGCGCTGTAGTCGCCGCCGGATGTACTTCGACCCTGTGCAGGTCGTCGCCGAGTTCTATCCGGCCGTCGAAGGCGGTGGCCGCGAGGGCGCGCCAGTCCTCCTCCTGGCCGGGTGTCGGCGGCGGTACGTAGTGGGTGAGTATCAGCGTGCCGACGCGGGCGCGCGCCGCAGTCGCTGCCGCCTCCTGCACCGACGAGTGATAGTCGAGGATGTCCCTGATCCGTTGCGGCGGCAGCAGCTGCACCAGATCCTTCCGGATGACGGTGTGCACCAACGCGTCTGCGCCGGCAGCCAGTGCGTCCAGACTGTCGCACGGAACCGAGTCGCCGGCCAGGACCACAGTGGCGCCGTCGTATTCGATCCGGAAGCCGATCGTCGGTTCGACCGGGCGGTGGTCGGTCGGGGCCGCCAGGACGGTGACGCCGCCCTGTTCCCACACGACCCCGTGCCGGAATTCGTGGACCTCGATTGCCGGCGGTTCGGTGATGTCGGCGTGGTGAGCGATGCGGTAGCCGATGTCGGGACCCAGTGCGGCCAGCGTCGCGGCCACGACGGCTCCCGTCCCCGGCGGCCCGATCACCGGCAGGGGAGTGCGGGTGAAGGTGGTGACCCACCGCGTGGTGATGACGTCGGACAGGTCGGTGATGTGATCACTGTGCAGATGCGTCAGCAGTAGGGCCGTGATGTTGGCCGCTCCGATGCCGATCGCCGCCGCCCGCATCAACACGCCGCGACCGCAGTCGACGAGAAACGTCTGATCGCCGGCCCGAACCAAGGTCGAGGGTCCCGCACGATCGGGGTCGACCATGGGACTGCCGGTGCCCAACAGGATGGTCTCGATCACGGCCCCAGGTATACAGGCACTCCCACGGCGAGCGAGGACGTTCGTCGGTTATTCGCGGCCAGCCGACACCCATGCCAAGTCGGCGGACCGATGTCCCGACACCGCGGTGGCCGCGGAATCGAGCCTCGCGAGTTGGCCGTCGTCGAGCGCCACGTCCAGCGAGCCGAGATTCTCCTCGACACGCGCGGCACGGCGGGTGCCTGGGATCGGCACGGCTGCCACCCCGAACTCGTCGGCGCGGTAACGCAGCCAGGCCAGGGCGACCTGCGCTGCAGTGGCCTCCCGCTCGTCGGCCACGGCCCAGATCACGTCTACCACCGCGAGATTGGTCTCGAGCGCGTCGTCGGAGAACCGCGGCAGGTTGCGCCGGAAGTCCGACGACTCCTTCAGGTCGGCGCTGGATCGCACGGTGCCGGTCAGGAATCCTCTGCCCAACGGTGAGTACGGGACGAAGCCCACGCCGAGTTCGGCGGCCGCAGGGACGACGTTGGCTTCGACGTCCCGGCTCCAGATCGACCACTCACTCTGGACGGCGGCGATGGGGTGGACCGCGACGGCGGCGCGCAGTTCGTCGGCGGTCACTTCGGAGAGGCCGAGGTGGCGGACCTTGCCCGCGGTGACCAGCTCGGCCATCGCGCCGACGGTCTCTTCGATCGGCACTCTCAGGTCGCGCCTGTGCACGTAGTACAGGTCCACCACGTCGGTCTTCAGACGGTCCAGGCTCTCGTCGATGCTCTGTCGCACGTACGCGGCGTCGCCGCGAGCTGCCGGTTTACCTGCCGCACGGTCTGCGGGGTTGCCGACGATGCCGAACTTGGTGGCGAGCGTCACCTCGTCGCGCCGGTCGGCGAGCAGTCCGGCGATGAGTCGCTCATTGGCCCCGCCGCCGTAGACGTTGGCGGTGTCGATGAACGTCGCTCCCAGATCGACGCTGCGATGCAGTGTCGCGAGCGATTCGGTGTCGTCGACCTCGCCGTACACCGGGGTCAGCGCCATGGCGCCGAAACCGACCGCACTCACGGTCAGATCATCGCCGAGCGTCACGGTTTCGGTCATGTGCATCCCCTTTGGTCTGACGTTCTGACTGCTCTCCAACCGCTTCTGCAACCGACGTCGTCAGTGATGTGTTCCGGGTAGGGCTTTCCCCTTGGAGCGATCGGACCTAGCCTTGTGTGACCCACGTCACCAAGGAGGCGCCAGTGCGTATCGCAGACGTGTTGAAGAACAAGGGTGCCGGTGTGTTGACCATTGCGCCAGACACGCTGGTCAGCGACCTGCTGAATGGTCTCGTCACCCGCAATGTGGGAGCGATGGTGGTGGTCGGTCCCGAGGGGCTGATCGGCATCGTGTCGGAGCGCGACGTCGTGCGGATGCTGCACGAACACGGTGCGGCCGCTCTCGGTCGATCCGTGGCGGACATCATGACGAGTCAGGTGATCACGTGCTCGCCGGAGGATTCCGTCGACAGCCTCAGCGGTCTCATGACCACCAACCGGGTGCGGCACGTACCGGTGCTGGAGAACGGCCAGCTGGCCGGGATCGTGAGCATCGGCGACGTCGTGAAGACCCGGATGGAGGCGTTGCAGGCCGAGCGCGAACAGTTGGAGGCCTACATCACCCAGGGATGAGAGCATCGATGGCGTGCAGGCGAGACGCGCGACCCATGCCGATGTCCGTGCCCTTTCGAAGACGCTGGGACGGGCCTTCTTCGATGACCCCGTGATGTGCTGGATGCTGCCCGATGCGGATGCGCGCCGCCGCAAGTTGCACAAGCTGTTCGAGGCGTTGACGCGCCATCATCACCTGGCCCGCGGCGGCGTCGAGGTTGCACCCGACGACGACGGCGGCATTGGCGGCGCGGCCCTGTGGGATCCGCCGGGTGAGTGGCGCCAGACGCGTGGCGAGGAGTTGCGGGCGATGCCGGGATTGCTCCTTGCCTTCGGCAGGTCCTTGCGTCGTGGCCTGGTCGCCGAGGAGATGATGAAGGCGGCGCATCCGGAGGAGCCGCATTGGTATCTCGCGGTCATCGGTAGTGATCCCGACGTGCGGGGGAAGGGTTTCGGGCAGGTGCTGATGCGCTCGCGCCTCGACCGCTGCGATGCCGAGCACGCGCCCGCCTACCTGGAGTCCAGCAACCCCGACAACGTCCCCTACTACCAGCGGTTCGGCTTCGAGGTCACCGGCGAGATCACGTTGCCCGACGGCGGGCCCAGTCTGGTTCCCATGTGGCGCCCGGCGCGCTGACCAACTGGCGAGGGTGCGCGGACTGCCGTGAGTTGCGGCGTGTCGCCGTGCAGACGCGCACGCTCGCGGGGGGCGGGACCACTCGTAGGGGATCAGCTCCAGGAGTACTCGGCCCGCAGCCGTGCCGCTACGGCCTCGAACCTCTCGCGGTCGAGGATGGCGCCCTCGCGGCGGATGCCATCCTCGGGCACGTCGAGGATGCGATCCAGCCGCACCCAGCTGGCCCGGCCCTCGGAGTCCCAGCTGCCGCTTCCTATTCCAACCCAGCCGCGTTCGGCCACGTGGCGCTCCTGACTGGACAGCATCAGCCCGAGCAGCGTGCTGCTGTCGCGACCGACGACCAGTACGGGGCGGTCCTTGCCGCGGGACGGATCCTCCTCGTAGACCACCCACGTCCACACGATCTCGCCGGGGTCCGCGCGGCCGTCCAGGTCGGGCGCGTAGGACACCCTGCGGGCTCGATGGGCGGTGGGGACGCTGTCCTTCGTGACGGGACGCCCCGTGGTGATCGCAGGCGCAGATTCGGGCGAGGTGCCGCTCAGGACACTGATGCCCGCGTCGATACTCATCTTGATGCCCTGGCCGATGGCGCGCGGCACGCTCTCCGGGTTCTGCAGCTGACGGATGATCTTCGGCGCCTCTTTGAACACCAACTGCTCAGTGCCCTTGAGAAGCCGCTGCCACGGGCTCCGCTGCGACGCCATCAGACGAGCATATGTGAGCGGTCGTTTCCGGAGGGCAGGAGCGAAGCGACCGGGGGATGTCACGACGCGATTGTGTCGATGTGGTGCCGGCTCGATATCCTGACGGGACGCAGCACGCGCTGCCCACGTAGCCCCACCAGGAGATTCCCATCAGCAGCTTCGCCGACAAGACCTTCACTGCGCCGGCGCAGATTCGGAACTTCTGCATCATCGCCCACATCGATCACGGCAAGTCGACGCTGGCCGACCGCATGCTCGGCATCACCGGAGTGGTGGCGGACCGGGACATGCGGGCGCAGTACCTCGACCGGATGGACATCGAGCGTGAACGCGGCATCACGATCAAGGCGCAGAACGTGCGACTGCCGTGGGTCGTCGAAGACGGTGAAGGCCGAGGTGAATACGTCCTGCACCTGATCGACACCCCCGGCCACGTCGACTTCACCTACGAGGTGTCGCGTGCGCTGGAGGCGTGTGAGGGAGCGGTCCTACTCGTCGACGCCGCCCAGGGCATCGAGGCGCAGACGCTGGCGAACCTCTACCTGGCGCTGGACCGCGGGCTGACGATCATCCCGGTGCTCAACAAGATCGACCTGCCTGCGGCCGACCCGGACCGCTACGCGGGCGAGATCGCCCACATCATCGGGTGCGAGCCCGAAGAGGTGCTCCGGGTGTCCGGCAAGACCGGCGTCGGGGTCAGGGAGTTGCTCGACGAGGTGGTGCGCCTGGTGCCTGCGCCCGTGGGTGACGCCGACGCCCCCGCCAGGGCGATGATCTTCGACTCGGTCTACGACATCTACCGCGGCGTCGTGACGTACGTCCGCGTGGTCGACGGCACGCTGGTCCCACGCGAGAAGATCAAGATGATGTCCACCGGCACCACGCACGAGCTGCTCGAGGTCGGCATCGTCTCACCCGATCCCAAGCCCAGCGTGGGCCTTGGAGTCGGCGAGGTCGGGTACCTCATCACTGGCGTCAAGGACGTCCGGCAGTCCAAGGTCGGGGACACCATCACGACCGCACGCAACGGCGCCACCCAGGCGCTGACCGGTTACCGCGAACCCAGGCCGATGGTCTACTCGGGCCTCTACCCGGTCGACGGCTCCGACTATCCGAACCTGCGCGACGCGCTCGAGCGGCTGCAGCTCAACGATGCCGCCCTGACGTGGGAGCCGGAGACGTCGGTGGCGCTGGGCTTCGGTTTCCGCTGCGGGTTCCTTGGCCTTCTGCACATGGAGATCACCAGGGAACGGCTCGAGCGCGAGTTCGATCTCGACCTGATCTCGACGGCGCCCAACGTCGTCTACCGGGTGGTGAAGGACGACGGCACGGAGCTCGTCGTGACCAACCCCTCGGACTGGCCCGACGGCAAGGTCGGTGCGGTCTACGAACCCGTGGTCAAGACGACGGTCATCGCGCCCAGCGAGTTCATCGGCACGATCATGGAGCTGTGCCAGTCGCGCCGCGGGGAGCTCGGTGGCATGGACTATCTCTCACCGGAACGCGTCGAGCTCCGTTACACGATGCCGTTGGGCGAGATCATCTTCGACTTCTTCGACTCGCTGAAGTCGCGTACCCGCGGCTACGCCAGCCTCGACTACGAGGAAGCCGGCGAGCAGGAGGCGGATCTGGTGAAGGTCGACATCCTGCTGCAGGGCGAGCCGGTGGACGCATTCAGTGCGATCGTGCACAAGGATGGCGCCGCCGCTTACGGCAACAAGATGACCACCAAACTGAAGGAACTCATCCCGCGCCAGCAGTTCGAAGTGCCGATTCAAGCGGCGATCGGGTCGAGAATCATTGCCCGCGAGAATATTCGGGCGATCCGTAAGGACGTGCTGAGCAAGTGCTATGGCGGCGACATCACTCGCAAGCGCAAGCTGCTGGAGAAACAGAAGGAGGGCAAGAAGCGGATGAAGACCATCGGACGGGTCGAGGTGCCGCAGGAAGCCTTCGTCGCTGCGCTGTCGGCCGACGCCGCCAGTGACAAACCGAAGAAGTAAACCTGATGCTGGCCAAGGCAGGGCCGGGGCGTTGATGGGGCGCGCACGGGCCGCGTTCGCCGTCGCCATAGCCGTTGCCGCGTCGTCCGGTTGCACCACCACCGTCCCGGGAATCGCCGTCCGCGATGCGGATGCCGCGCCGACCGACGTCCGGCCGATTCAAGAGTCGCAACTCGACGACGTGATGCTGAACGTCGGGCAGCTCAACGGCATCGTCGGGGCCACGGAGCTGAAGGTCGTCGTCAACAACCAGGAGATGTCCGACAACGCCGAGGCCGTCTCCGATCCGGACTGCCTCGGCTCGATCTTCGGGGCCGAGGATCTCGTGTACCGGTACAGCGACTGGACTGCGGTGCGCGATCAGGTGGCGCGCGAGCCGGGAGACGCCAACAAACACTGGATCGAACAGACCGTCGTGCTCTATCCGACGGAGAAGCTGGCGAAGGACTTCGTCGCCGCCGCCACGTCCTCCTGGCGAGACTGCAGCGGGTTCTCCCTGGCCGTCGACGACCAGACGACGAGCTCGATCTGGCTGATCGACGACGTGTCCGTTCGGGACGACGTGGTCACCCAGGTCGTCGCGCAGGAGGACTCCGACGGATGGGAGTGCCAACACGCCCTGACGTCGGTGGCGAACCTCTCGATCGAGGCGCTCGCGTGCGCCTTCGGAATCGACGACGAGGCCGTCGAGGCCGTCGATGCGCTCATCGCGAACGCGGCCAGAAGGTAACGCCGCCGCCGCTTGAAACCACGGTGATTCCAACTGTTCACCGAGTCGTCTAGCGGCCGCGCCGGCCACGAAAATCGCTGACCGGCAAGCCATTACGCCACACCGTCACCGCCATCCGGGTGCGTCCCGGTGCGCGGGCGACGCCGTCGGCCCCAGGCGCGGGCGAGCGTCACGACTTAGGGTTCGAGGTGTCATGATCGAAGCCGAATACCACCGCTATACGGTCAGCGCGTGGTGGCCGTGGATCGCTCTGGTCCTTGGCGTCGTGGCCATCGTCCTCGGTGGAATCCTCTTCTCCCACTAGGCCAACGGTGCCGCCGACGCCGTCGACGGCCCACACCGTGACCTCCGCAACCCGTTAGGGAGACCATGCCCGCACCAGCTGCGAACCGTCCGTTGTACTTCTCCGCGTTCGTGATGAACACGCCGTCGCACGTGATCCACGGATTGTGGCGCGATCCGGAAGCGGCGAACGACGAGATCAACTCACTGAAGCACTGGGTTGAACTCGCCCGCTACCTGGACCAGGCGGGTTACGACCAAATGTTCTTCGCTGACGTCACCGGATTGCGCTCGCCGTGGAACGGGTCCTACGAGCTGGTCGCCGAGCAGGGTATGCAGATCCCGACCAATGACCCGTCGGTGCTGATCTCGGCCCTGGCCGCTGCCACCGAGAATCTGGGACTGGTGTACACCAGCTCGATTGCCCAGAACCTTCCTTTCGACTTCGCCCGCCGCATCTCGACGCTCGACCACTACACGGCGGGCCGGGTTGGCTGGAACATCGTCACCAGTTTCTCCGACAACACCTATCGCAATTTCGGGCACGACAAGCTCGTCGAACACGACCTGCGCTACGAGATCGCCGAAGAGTACGTCGATGTGGCGTACAAGCTGTGGGAGGGCTCGTGGGACGAGGACGCCCTGCGTGTGGACAAGCAGGCCGGCGTGTACTCCGATCCGTTGAAGATCCACAAGATCAACCACGTCGGCCCGCACTACTCGGTGGAGGGGCCGCACTTCGTGACGCCCTCGCCGCAACGCACCCCGGTGTTGTTCCAGGCGGGTGCGTCGCCGGTGGGGCAGCGCTTCGCGGCGCGCAACGCCGAGGGCGTCTTCATCTCCAGCCCCGACCCGGAGTCGGCCCACCGGCTGATCAACGAAACTCGTGAGCTGGCAGCTGGTTACGGGCGTGACCCGTATGACGTGAAGTTCTTCCAGGGGCTGTCGCTGATAGTGGGCCGCACCGCCGACGAGGCCAGGGAGAAGGAAGCCCGGATGGAGGAGCTGGTGTCCCTCGAAGGGGTGCTTTGCCACATCCTCGGTGATGCCGGCATCGACGCGGGCGCGCTGCCCCTGGACACGCCCCTGTCGGATCTCGGCGAGTTCCGCGGTGTGCAGGGCTGGGTCCGGTGGGCGGGGGAGGCCGCGGGTACCGCTGAACCCACCATCGCCGACCTGGGCCGGGCGTTCGAACGCAGCAGCCGGATCGTGGGATCACCGGTTGAGGTCGCCGACAAGCTCGAGGAGTGGCGCGATGCGGGCATCGACGGGGTGAACGTGTTTCACGCCGTGCGACCGGGGACGTTCAAGGACATCGCGGAGCAGCTCTTCCCCGAACTGCGTAGGCGTGGCCTGCTCAGTGCCGACAAGACGGGGACGTTGCGGCACAAGCTGTCCGGCGGAGGCGCTGACCGCCTGCCCTCAACCCATCCCGCCGCGAAGTACCGCGGCGCGTTCACCGACAACTCGCTGGCCGACAAGATCTCCGAGCCGTTGTCGGTGCCCGCGCGGGTGTGACTCAGCCCAGCGCGTTGCCGTCCTGTCGGACGATGGTCTCCACCTCGGCCCGCAGGCGGCCCAGCTCCGCGCGCTGCTCGTCGGTGTAGTCGCGCGCGGCGTCGTCCAGCACGCACACCGTTCCGACGACGGCGCCATCCGCATCGTGGACCGCGAGGCCCAGGTAGTTGTGCAAGCCGAACTCGGTCTCGTCCTCGTTGCCTGCGAACGTCGCGTCCTCGCGCGAGTCGCGAACGAACAGTTCCGAGTCCGCGTTCACGACGCGCTCGCAGTACAGCGGCACCCGGTGCCCGTCATCGCCTGCCTTCTTGCCCGCCGCCCCGACGGTGTAGTGCTGGGTGGCCTCACCAGCGGTGGCGGCGACGACCATCGAGTCGGGCTCGGAGCGCATCACCAGGACGGACTTCACGTCGAGCTTCTTGGCGAGGGCGTCCAGTTTGGCCGTGATCGCAGACAGGCCGGCGGTGGTGTCGGTGCGGTGGGGTTCGGGGGTGCTCACCTGACCATGATCACCCGTCCCGCTGGCCGGGGTGGGTCGATTTCCTCGGACTGATCGCAACCCCGCCTCCCGAGCCGGCCCGGCTTAGGTTTGCTCACCGTCCTGCCACTACGGCTTCCGTGGACGTACCGGTGCGTCCTCGACTAGCTCGCCGAGTGCACGCTTGTTGACGGCGTTACTCGCGATTCGCGTGCAACAAGCGTACTTTCGGCGCTTCACGGCAACGTGATTCGGCGCCTGCTCGCTACCTCGCCGAACCGTCGACGATGCGGCGGACGGCGTCGAGGAAGACATCGATCTCGTCGAAGGTGTTGTAGAAGGCGAACGACGGCCGCACGGTGGCTTCGAGCCCGAGTCGGCGCAGGATGGGTTGTGCGCAATGGTGCCCGGCTCGCACGGCGATCCCTTCGGCGTTGAGCGCCTTGCCGACCTCGAGGGGTTCGTGTCCAGCTAGCACGAACGAGAGCACGCTGGCCTTCTCGTGTGCGGTTCCGACCAGGCGGATCCCCGGGATGTCAGCCAGCCGTGGTGTCGCGTACTCGAGCAGGGCGTGTTCGTGGGCGGCGATGCGTTCGATGCCGATGCGTTCGACGTAGCGCAGCGCCTCGCCGAGGCCGACCGCGTCGGCGATGTTGCCGGTGCCTGCCTCGAACTTGTTCGGCGGCCCCTGATACAGCGATCGTTCCAGCGTGACGTCGGCGATCATGTTGCCGCCGCCCTGCCACGGTGGAGTCTCGGCGAGGGCTTCCGCGGTGCCGTATAGCACTCCGATGCCGGTCGGGCCCAAGATCTTGTGCCCGGAGAACACGAAGAAGTCCGCGCCGAGATCCTCGACGTCGATCGGTAGGTGGGGAATCGACTGGGCACCGTCGATCAGGACCCTGGCCCCGTAGCGGTGACCGAGTTCGACGATCTGCTTGGCCGGGGTGACGGTGCCCAGTGCGTTGGAGACGTGGGTCGCCGCGACCAGTTTGGTCTTCGGTCCGAGCAGGTCCTGGAACTGCGGCATCAGTAGGTTGCCCGCGTCGTCCACCGGGGCGACCTTCAACACCGCGCCGGTGCGTTGGGAAAGCTGTTGCCAGGGAACGAAGTTGGCGTGATGCTCCAGGTGTGTCACGACGATCTCGTCGTCCTCGGTCAGATGCTTGCCGCCCCACGCGTAGGCCACCAGGTTGATGGCCTCGGTGGTGCCGCGGACGAAGATGACCTGCTCGCTGGTGGCGGCGCCGATGAACCGCCGCACGGTGGCGCGGGCGTCTTCGTAGGCATCGGTGGCGCGGGCGGCGAGTTCGTGCGCGGCGCGGTGGATGTTGGAGTTCTCGTGGGCATAGAAGTAGGCCAGCCGGTCGATCACGGCTTGGGGCTTCTGCGTCGTCGCAGCATTGTCGAACCAGATCAACGGCTTGCCGTTGACCGTCTCACGCAGGATCGGAAAATCCGCCCGGACGGTCTCGACGTCGAACACCTCGTGGCTGCCCGGCACAGCGCTCGGCGCCGGGCCGTCGGACTGCGCGTGCGGCGTGAGGAAGTGGTAGTCGGACTCGGTCGTCGACGGTGCGGGGGCGCCGGACCATTCGAGGTTCGGCACCGTGGGTGCCCCCACCGGCCAGCTGGGAACCGGCCCGGGCGGTGCGGCCGATGCCGGCGCCGCGGTCGAGGGTCCACCGGCGAGCACCCCGGGCTGGGTCGGCACGATGGCCGACGAGGGGATCGCGTAGGGGCCGAGCGTATTCGCGGCCGTCAACCCCGCCGACGGACCTGCGGTCACATCGGGCGCCGAACCGCGGGGAGCCACCGGCGCGGTCTGCGGCAGCCCCTGCGGGGCAGGCGAACTCGGAGCAGGCACGTAGGCATTGCCGACGGGGACCGCGGGCAACGACGGGGGGTACGGATCCGAGAGCCCCCCGGCAGTTGCAGCGGCAGAAGCCGGTGCGGTCACATTGCCGCCGCCGCCGCGAGGAGCAATCAGTCCGCTCTGTGGGGGACTGTCGGGACCGGGCCGGATGCTGGCCGCGAACAACTGCGTCGCCAGCTCGGCGAGCTCCGAAGCACCTATCGGTAGATCGCTCTCCGCGTCGACGGAGCGGTACTCACTCGTACTCATGGAACTGGTCCACGGCCACGTCCTCGAGGACCGCGAGCGCATCGTCGGTCAGCACGGCCAGCGAGGAGTACAGCGTGACCAGATAGGACGCGATCGCGCTGCGGTTGATCCCGGTGAACCGCACCGACAATCCCGGCGCCTGCTCACCGACCAGCCCCGGCGGGAACAACCCCACCACGCCTTGGCGCTCCTCACCCGTGCGGACCAGGATGAACTTGGTCTTGCCATCGGAGACCGGAACCTTGTCCGACGGCACGATCGGAATACCGCGCCACGTGATGAACTGCGCACCAAACAGATTGACCACCACCGGAGGCACCCCGCGACGAGTGGCCTCGCGTCCGAACGCAGCCACTCCCAACGGGTGGGTCAAGATGAAACTCGGCGTCTTCCACACCTTGGTGATCAGAGCATCCAGATCATCGGGCGTCGGCGCCCCGCCCAACGTCTGGATCGTCTGCTCCGGGATCACCTGCGCCAACAGGCCATACTCCGCGTTGTTCACCAGCTCGAACTCCTGGCGCTCCTTGATCGTCTCGATCGTCAGGCGCAGCTGCTGAGTGATCTGATCATGCGGGCTCGAATACAGATCCGAAACCCTGGTGTGCACGTCCAACAGCGTCGAAATGGCACGCAGCGTGTACTCACGCGGGCTGGTCTCGTAATCGACATAGGTCTGCGGCAACGGCTCGTCGCCCAACCCCTCATCAGCGTGAATCGCCACCTGATCCGGGTTCACCACCCGGTTGACCCGGTAGATGCCCGCCTCCACCGGCACCCAGCTCAGCAGGTGCAACAGCCACCGCGGCGTAATAGTGGAAAGCTGGGGAACAGTCTTTGTCGCGTTGGCTAGCTGCCTGGCGGCTAGATCGCCAAGTGCCTGTGACTCGTTCTGAGCCGACGTCATCGTGGTCCTTCCGTCGTGGACTGCTGGTCGGAGGTCGGATCGCAGGACGCTGACCGACCGGGGGCGCCGCACCGAGCCATGGCAAGTGTAAAACTCACCGTGATT
>NZ_JAVROT010000568.1:0-13392 GCF_032162605.1 Mycobacterium sp.
CGTGCCGACCCACCATCTCGACATTCAGTTCGTGGCCCACGCGCCCCAGGACGCTCAGATCGCCATCAGCGACGAATCACTGGATCTTCGGTGGTGGCCGCTGAATGATCTGCCGCCGGGCTCCGACTACGGATTGACCCAGCTGGCGCGGGCAGCTCAGACGTCGGTCGAGTAGCGGATGCCGCCGTCGGGAATGTGCACCCCCGGCCACACCCGCGCGCCGCGGAGCAGTTCGCACCGCGCACCGATGTATGCGCCGTCGCCGATCACGCCGTCGCGGATCAGCGCCCGCGGCCCGATGCGGGCGCCGAACCCGATGATCGAGCGTTCGATCACCGATCCGGCTTCGATGCGCGCACCGTCGAAGATCACCGCGCCGTCCAGTCGCACGCCCGGCCCGATCTCCGCGCCGCGCCCGACCACCGTTCCGCCGATCAGGAGTGCGCCGGGCGCGACGGAAGCACCCTCGTGGACGAGTTCCTCGCCTCGGTGGCCCTTCAGTGCGGGCGACGGCGCGATACCGCGAACGAGATCGGCAGAGCCACGTACGAAGTCGTCCGGCGTGCCCATGTCGCGCCAGTAGGTGGCGTCGACGTAGCCGCAGACCTTCAGACCGTCGGCGAGCAACGCCGGAAACACCTCGCGCTCGACCGACACCGCGCGCCCCACGGGTATCCGATCGATCACCTCGCGCTTGAACACGTAGCAGCCTGCGTTGATCTGATCGGTTGGCGGGTCCTGCGTCTTCTCCAGGAACGCCGTGACGACACCGTCGGAATCGGTTGGCACACAACCGAATGCGCGCGGATCACCGACCCTCACCAGATGAAGGGTCAAGTCCGCGTCGCGGTCGTGATGGCTGGTCAACAGGGCACCGAGATCAGCGCCGGACAGCACGTCGCCGTTGAACACCAGCGCGGTGTCGTACCGAAGCCTCGACGCCACGTTCGCAATGCCGCCGCCGGTGCCGCGCGGCTCGTCTTCGCCGACGTACTCGATCTGCAGGCCGAGCTTGGACCCGTCGCCGAACTCGGCTTCGAACACCTCGGCCTTGTACGACGTCCCCAACACGACGTGCTGAATTCCCGCCGCCGCGATCCGGGACAGCAGATGCGTCAGGAAGGGCAGACCCGCCGTCGGCAGCATGGGCTTGGGAGCGGACAACGTGAGCGGACGCAGGCGCGTGCCCTGCCCGCCGACGAGTATGACGGCGTCGACTTCTGCCGGATTCACCATTTAGTGCCGCCCTTTCGCGATCTTCCGCCGAGAGTTGCCGACCACCAACCCTGCGCGCGCCGCGAGGGCCGATCTGATGGTCCAGCGCAACGGCGCCTGCCACCAGCGAGGATGCCGGTCGGCCAGGAAAGTGTAGGTGCTGGTGTGGTGGGCAGCCAAGTTGCGAGCGGGGTCGCGGCCCGTCGAGTGTCCCTTGTCGTGGAGCACCTCCGCCGACGGCACGTAGACGTTCTCCCAGCCAGCCTCCGCCAGACGATCGCCGAGGTCAACGTCTTCCATGTACATGAAGTAGCGCTCGTCGAACCCCTCGATCGCGTCGAACGCCTGCCGCCGAAGGAGCAGACACGACCCCGACAGCCAGCCGACGGGACGTTCGCTGGGCTCCAGCCGCTCCTGCCGGTATGCCACCGTCCACGGGTTGGACTTCCAGAACGGGGCGACGACGGCGTGCATGCCGCCACGGACCAGACTCGGCTGGTGGCGTGCCGACGGGTACACCGAGCCGTCGGGATCGCGGATCAACGGTCCGAGCGACCCAGCGCGCGGCCAGCGGTTGGCGGCTCCGAGCAGGTCGTCGATGCTGCCGGGACCCCACACCACGTCGGGATTGGCCACGATGAAGAATTCCGGGCCGTCGATCCTCGCCCCGTCCGGTCCGGTCACGTACTCGGCCACCGCCCTGTTGACGGCGGAGCCGTAACCCAGGTTGGCGCCGGTATGCAGAAGCCGCGCATTCGGATAGCGCCGCGCCGCTTCCTCGGGAACGCCGTCGGTGGAGCCGTTGTCCGCCATCACGACCGTCACCGACCGTTCAGTGGCGTGTCCGAGGGAGGCGAGGAACCGGTCGAGGTGCGGACCCGGTGAATAGGTCACCGTCACCACGATCAGTTCGTCACTCACGGCGTCGAGGGTAATGGGCCATCGGAGAGGGCTGCGGCAAGCGCATCACGCCAGGGTCGCAGCTCTCTCAGCCCGGCCGCCGCCGAAAGGCGTCCGGAGAGCGCCGAATAGGGCGGCCTGGGAGCTGGCCTGGGGTGGCGGTCGGTGCCGACTGGCCGGACTCGGTCCGGGTCCGCGCCAACGAGCTCGAACACCTCGCGCGCCTGCTCGTACCGGCTGGCCTCACCCTGGTTCGCCGCATGCAGGACTGATTCCTCAATCGATTCCTCGGCCACCTCAAGTAACGCGTGGACGAGGTCGCCGACGTAGGTCGGTGAGCCGACCTGGTCGGCGACGACGTCGACCTGACCGTCCCCGCCCGCCAGTCGTCGCATGATCGAGACGAAGTCGCTGCCGCCCTCGGCGCCCGAGTAGATCCAGGAGGTCCGCACGACGTGGGCGTTGGGCATCGCCGAGAGCACCTCGAACTCACCCTGCAGCTTGGTGCGGCCGTAGACGCCCAGCGGTCCGGTTTCGTCGTCGATCTCATAGGGATGAGGAGGTGCGTCGCCGAACGCTCCGCTGAACACGTAGTCGGTCGAGATGTGGATCAGCTCGGCTCCGGCCCGGGCACAGGCGTGTGCCACGTTCTCGGCTCCTGCGGCGTTGACGGCGCGGGCCGCTGCCTCGTCGGCCTCGGCCTGGTCCACCTTGGTATAGGCGGCGCAGTTGATCACCACGTCACCGGCGTTCACATGACGTTCTGGCGCAGTCGGGTCGGTGACGTCACATTGTGCCGAGGTCAGCGCCAGTACCTCGTGGCCGCGGCGCCCCGCTTCAGCCGTCAGCCTTCGCCCGACGAGTCCTCCTGCACCGATGATCACCAAACTCCTCGACATGGTTGAAGAGTCTGGCACGCCGACCCGCGCTAACCCCTCTTCGGGCGACTCGACAGTAGCCTGGGCAGATGCCAGGTCGCCTCTCCCGCATCATCGCCGTGGTCGTGGCGGCGGTGATCGTCATCGGCACCGGCGTCGCGTGGGGAAAGATCCGGTCGTTCGAGAACGGCATCAATCACGTCTCCTCGGCCGCCCTCGGCGGAGGGGGCGAAGACGGTGCGATCGATATCCTGCTCGTCGGCATGGACAGCAGGACCGACGCGCACGGCAATCCGCTGTCCCCCGATGAGCTCGCTACGCTGCGCGCCGGCGACGACGTGTCGACCAACACCGACACCATCATCCTGGTCCGCATTCCCAACAACGGAACGTCCGCCACGGCCATCTCGATCCCACGCGACTCTTACGTGCAGGCCCCCGACGACCTTGGCAAGACCAAGATCAACGGCGTATTCGGTCAGGTCAAGCTCGAGAAGATGAAGGAGCTCGTCGAGCAACAGGGCGAGGACCCCAAAACTGCCGAGCCGAAGGCCACGGCGGCGGGCCGGGAGGCGTTGATCAAGACCGTCGCCGACCTCACCGGCGTCACCGTCGACCACTACGCCGAGATCGGTCTGCTCGGCTTCTCGCTCATCACGGACGCGCTCGGCGGCGTCGATGTGTGCCTCAAGGACGCCGTCTACGAACCCTTGTCCGGTGCGGACTTTCCGGCAGGGGAACAGAAGCTCGACGGACCGCAGGCTCTCAGCTTCGTCCGGCAGCGACACGACCTGCCCCGCGGTGACCTCGACCGCGTGAAACGCCAGCAGACTGTAATGGCATCCCTTGCCCACCAAGTCATTTCGGGTAAGACACTGTCCAGCCCATCGACGTTGAACCGACTCCAGGACGCCGTGCAGCGTTCAGTCGTGCTCTCCGACGGTTGGGACATCATGGACTTCGTCACGCAGATGCAGAAGCTGGCGGGGGGCAACGTCGCCTTCGCCACCATTCCCGTCCTCCAAGAGGACGGTTGGAGCGACGACGGCATGCAGAGCGTCGTTCGGGTGGATCCAGCACAGGTGCGGGAGTTCATCGCGGGCCTTCTGCAGAAGCAGGATGAGGGCAAGACCGACGTCATCGCCTATTCCCCGAGTAAGACCACCGCCGACGTGGTGAACGACAGCGACATCAACGGACTCGCCGCGTCGGTGTCAAAGGTGTTGACCGGTAAGGGCTTCACCGCGGGCAACGTCGGCAACAACGAGGCGGGCCGGGTGGCGAGCAGCCAGGTTCGAGCGGCAAAGACCGACGACCTTGGCGCCCAAGCGGTCTCGAAGGAGCTGGGCAACCTGCCGATCGTCGAGGATCCGTCGCAGGCGCCGGGTTCGGTCAAGGTGATGCTCGCCGGCGACTACACCGGCCCCGGATCTGGCCTCGGCTCCCAGACCTCGACCGGCGATGCGGCCGCGGTATCGGGTGACACCGTGGACCAGGCAGCCGCCGAGACCACCGGTGCGGTTCCACAGCCACCGGCCATCATGACGGCAGGCTCGGACGGTCCGGAGTGCGTGAACTGACGAACCTCAGCTCGGCGGTGATGGACCCGCTGCTCGCCGTCGCGTCTGCGCCACGGATCACCTACTACGACGACGCGACGGGTGAGCGGATCGAGCTCTCGACGGTGACGCTGGCCAATTGGGCCGCGAAGACGGGAAACCTGCTGCGCGACGAGCTCGGCGTAAGCCCGAGCAGTCGTGTCGCCATCTTGCTGCCTTCACACTGGCAGACGTTGGGCGTCATGCTCGGCGTTTGGTACGTCGGCGCAGAAGTCGTTGCAGGACAGGCTGATTGCGACGTCGCCTTTTGCACGGCGGACCGCCTCGACGATGCCGACGCTGCGATCGGACAGGCCGGCGAAGTCGTGGTGTTGTCTCTCGACGCCTTCGGCCGACCGGTTCCCGACGTGCCCTTCGGCGTCACTGACTACGCCACGTCGGTGCGCGCACACGGCGACCAGATCACCCCCGAACGCAACCCCGGACCCGCGTTGAACGGCCGCTCGGTCACGGAGACCCTCTCCGCCGCAACCAGTTCGGCCGCTGCCCAGGGCTTTACCCCTGCTAGCCGAGTGCTCTCGTCGAAGGCCTGGGACACCGCTGACGCGATGATCGACTACGTGCTCGCAGTGTTGGTAGCTGGCGGGTCCCTCGTCCAAGTGGCACACCCGGATACCGAAGCGCTGGCGCGCCGCGCCGAGGCCGAGAAGGTCACCGCGAAGCTGGAGTAGCCCGACGCTCTACTTCAACAGCGCGCGGGCCATCACGACCCGCTGGATCTGGTTGGTGCCCTCGTAGATCTGGGTGATCTTGGCGTCGCGCATGAACCGTTCGACCGGGAAGTCGACGGTGTAGCCGTACCCGCCGAACAGTTGCACGGCGTCGGTGGTCACCTGCATCGCGACGTCCGAGGCGTAGCACTTCGCGGCCGAGGAGATGAAACCCAGGTTGGGCTCGCCGCGCTCGGCCCGCGCTGCGGCGCTGTAGACCATCAGGCGCGCAGCCTCGATCTTCATGGCCATGTCGGCAAGCATGAACTGCACGGCCTGGAAGTCACTGATCGACTTCTTGAACTGCTTGCGCTCCTTGGTATAGGTGATCGATGCCTCGAGCGCACCCTGCGCGATGCCGACGGCTTGCGCGCCGATCGTCGGGCGGGTGTGATCCAGTGTGGCCAAGGCCGTCTTGAATCCCGTTCCTGGCTCGCCGATGATGCGGTCGCCAGGGATTCGACAGTCTTCGAAGTACAGCTCGGTGGTGGGCGAGCCCTTGATGCCCATCTTCTTCTCCTTGGGCCCGACGCTGAAACCCGGATCCTCGGCGTGCACGACGAACGCCGAGATGCCGTTGGCACCCTTGTCCGGGTCGGTCACCGCCATCACCGTGTACCAAGTGGAGTGGCCGCCGTTGGAGATCCAGCACTTCGAACCGTTGAGGACCCAATCGTCGCCGTCCGCACGGGCGCGGGTGCGCATCGCCGCTGCATCGCTGCCGGCCTCCCGCTCGGACAGCGCGTAGGAGGCGGTCGCCTCGCCAGCCCCGATCGAGGGCAGCACCTGCTTCTTGAGTTCCTCCGACCCCTTCAGCAGCATGCCCATGGTGCCGAGTTTGTTGCAGATCGGGATCAACGAAGACGAGGCACACACTCGGGCAACCTCTTCGATGACGATGCACGCCGCGACCGAGTCACCACCTTGACCGCCGTACTCCTCCGGAATGTGGATCGCCGAGAAGCCCGACGAGTTCAACGCGGCGAGTGCCTCGTCGGTGTACCGGGCCTTCTCGTCGACGTCCGCCGCGTACGGCGCGATCTCTTTGTCGCACAGATCCCGAAGAACCTTGCGCAGTTCAATGTGTTCGTCGGACAGCTGAAAGGCGTCGAACGACGGGTTACCGATGGACAACGGAGGCTCCTTGCTAATCACCGGTAATTTTACCGTGCTCGCTCGCCGAACCCAGCACCCGCTCCCGGAGAGCTGCGTCCTTCTGCAGCACCATGTCTTCCAAAGTCAGTTGGAAGGCCTCCATCCGCCGGCGCAACTCCAGATCCGTTGCACCGAGGATTCTTACGGCGAGCAATCCGGCGTTGTGGGCGCCTCCGATCGATACCGTCGCCACCGGCACTCCGGCGGGCATCTGCACGATCGACAGCAATGAATCGAGGCCGTCGAGCCGCGCCAACGGCACCGGGACGCCGATTACCGGAAGGGGCGTGGCCGCGGCGACCATGCCCGGGAGGTGCGCCGCGCCACCCGCGCCGGCGATGACGACCTCGATGCCCCTGCCCGCGGCGCTGCGTGCGTAATCGAGCATGCGACCGGGCGTGCGGTGCGCGGAGACCACCCCGACCTCGAAGGGCACCTCGAAGTCCGCGAGCGCCGTCACCGCCTCCTCCATTACCGACCAGTCGCTGTCGCTGCCCATGATGACGCCAACGCGCGCCTTGTCAGGCATGTTCATTCCATCCGTCCGTCCATTCGCCGTGCGACAACCAGTGTGCGGCGCGAACCGCCCGCTCCCGGACCTCGGCGACATAGGCGTCGTCACCCAGTGATCCGTCGGCGCCACCAAGCACGTTGACGTGACCGATCTTGCGTCCGGGGCGTTCGGACTTGCCGTAGAGATGCACGTTGACCTCCGGCAGCCGCGCAAAGAGATGATGCAGGCGCTCGTCCATCGTCATCGTGGGCGCTTGGGGCGCGCCGAGCACATTGGCCATCACGGTGACGGGAGCGATCAGTGCCGTGGTCCCGAGTGGGTAGTCCAAGACCGCCCGCAAGTGCTGCTCGAACTGGCTGGTGACGGAGCCGTTCATGGTCCAGTGACCGGAGTTGTGCGGGCGCATCGCCAGCTCGTTGACCAACAACCTCCCGTCGGTGGTCTCGAACAGTTCGACCGCAAGGACGCCGACCACACCCAGCTCGCCGGCCAACCGCAAGCCGAGTTGCTCCGCATCGGCGGCGAGGTCGGGATCCAGACGTGGCGCCGGGGCGATGACCTCGACGCAGGTGCCGTCCCGCTGCACCGTCTGCACCACGGGCCACGCCGCACCCTGTCCGAACGGTGAGCGCGCCACCAGCGCCGACAGCTCCCGCCGCATGTCCACCCTCTCCTCGAGCAATACCGCAATCCCGTCGGCGAGGTAACGCTCGGACACGTCGCGCGCCTCCGCGAGGTCCCTGGCCAGGGTCACGCCGCGGCCGTCGTAGCCACCGCGGGCGGTCTTGACGACGATCGGGCCGCCCACGCGCTTGGCGAAGGCATCGACGTCGGACGGTTCGGTGACCTCGGCGAACCGTGGGATGGGCGCTCCGACTTCCTCGAGTCGACGTCGCATCACCAGCTTGTCCTGGGCGTGGATCAGCGCGTGCGGCGGCGGCGCGACGTTCACCCCACGGTCCACCAGTTCCAGCAACAGGTCTGTGGGCACATGTTCGTGGTCGAACGTCAGCACCGACGCGCCCTCGGCGACGAGGCGCAGCGCGTCTGCATCGGTATGCGAGCCGATGACCACGTCGGGGGTGACCTGCGCGGCGGGATCGTCCGGCGACGCGGCCAGCACCCTCAGTGTCTGGCCGAGCGCGACGGCGGCCTGATGTGTCATCCGGGCCAGCTGGCCACCGCCGATCATCGCCACCACTGGAGGTCCGCTCACCTGCCTATGTTGTCACGGCCAGGATCGGCAGCGGAAATGGCCCGCGACCTGCACGGGTACGCGTAGCGCACCTGATTTCCGTAGACTGCCGTTTTGTGTCTTTCACCGATGTCACCATCGCGCGTCTGCCCCGCGCGGTCCGGCCCTTCGCCGAGCGGCATCACGAACTCATCAAGTTCGCGATCGTCGGTGGCACGACGTTCATCATCGATTCGGTCATCTTCTACACGCTGAAGCTCACGATCCTCGAGCCCAAGCCGGTCACCGCCAAGATCATCTCTGGCATCGTCGCCGTCATAGCGTCCTACATCCTCAATCGCGAGTGGAGCTTCCGGGACCGCGGCGGCCGCGAGCGTCATCACGAGGCATTGCTGTTCTTCGGAGTCAGCGGCGTAGGTGTACTGCTCAGCATGGCGCCGCTCTGGGTGTCCAGCTACGTGCTGGAGCTACGCGTGCCCATGGTGAGCCTGACGATGGAGAACGTCGCCGACTTCGTCTCCGCGTACATCATCGGCAACCTGCTGCAGATGGCCTTCCGCTTCTGGGCGTTCCGACGCTGGGTATTCCCCCAGGAGTTCGGGCGCAATCCAGACAAGGTCGTCGAGGCGTCGATCACCGCGGGAGGTATGGCGGAGGCGCTCGAGGACGAGATCGAGCAAGGTCACGCCAGAAGTACCGTCACGCCACTGCGTGGACGCCGCGCGAGACGAGCTGCTCAGCTGGGCGACTCCTCCGAGCCGAGGGTGTCGAAGACTTCGTGATATAGCAGTGAGTGAACCTGCTCGACACGCGGAATGTCGTGGAACTCAAGAGGATCCTGCGACGCTGATTCGACGATCAGGGTCCCGGTGCCCACCATGCGATCGAGCAGACCGTGCCGAAACTCGACACTGTTGATCCGCGCCAGCGGAATGTCGATCCCGGACCGCGTCATGACCCCGTGCCGAAACATGACGCGCCGATCCGTGATGACGAAATGCGTGGTGCGCCAACTCCATAACGGCCACAGGGTGAGCCATCCGATGAGGATAAGCCAGATCACGCCAAGGACGACCATCACGATGTTCTTAGCCATCTGATCCCAGTCCGTGTGGTTGACGACACCCAAGCCGAACCCCACTGCCGCGGTTGCCAATAGAAGCAGGAGCACGGGGCCGATCAGCCGCTTCCAATGTGGATGACGATGCAGAACCACGCGCTCGTCGGCTGCCAGCACGTTGTCGGGATAACCCACGGTGCGACTCTATCCGGCCGAATCCGCTAGACGGGCCGAAGATGCACGATGTCGCCCGCGGATACGACGACGACTTCACTGCCCGTGTCGATCCGAAGGCGGCCCTGCTCGTCAATGGACAGTGCCATGCCCACCACCTGACGGTCCCCCGGCAGCGTCGCGCGTACTCGGGAGCCGATCGTGAGGCTGCGCGCCGTGTACTCAGCGATCAGTCCCGCACCGGCCCCATGGGTAGACCGCAGGCCCGCGACGTGCCGCGCCAAACCGTTGAGCAGGTCGAGTATCAGATCCTCGCGGTTGGTAGCCCGGCCGCCGAGCATCGCCAAGGACGTGGCGCGCGGATCGGGTAGTTCGTTCGCGTTCAACGACACGTTCATCCCGATGCCGATCACGACCATCGGTTTGGGCGACGCCACCTCGGCCAGAATGCCCGCCACCTTGCCCTCAGCCGGTGGGCTCGCCAGCACGTCGTTGGGCCATTTCAGGCCAACCCGCACGCCGGACCCGTCGACGGCGTTCAGCACTGAAAGACCGGCCACCAGTGGTAGCCAACCCCACGCCGCGGGGGGGATCCCGTCGGCGTTCACCCCAACCGACATCGTGATCTGCGCACCGGGCACCCCAGACCAACTTCGGCCGTTGCGCCCGCGGCCCGCGGTCTGGTGTTCGGCGATGAGCACCTCGCCGTCGACGTCCTCGCCCCCTACGGCGCGAGCGATCAGATCCGCGTTAGTCGATCCCGTCTCCGCGACGAGCTCGATGGTGTGCCATGACGATGCGCCTGCGAGCAACCGTGCACGAAGATCGCCAACATCGATGGGTCGACGCATCTCATCGGCGAACACGCGGGCAGTATGGCATGCGTTGGACGCCCGAACCGCATCCTCGCGTTCGGCAGCGGCAGGAGGATGCGCCGGATGCTGGACAATAGCCCGCGAAGCTATGACTATTCGCCGTTGCGGTGGGAGCTCGAATACGCCTATCAGTACGGAGCACTCGGCAACGCGATCCTGCAGGGCCGGTGTGACTAGCGCATCTGCTCGGCAACACGAATCCCTCGATGTCGCGGGATGACTGCCGTTCGCCCGCACGACCTGCTCCGCGACCGCAGTGGGTCGCATCGCCGATGCTCGGGTTTGATCGCGCGTGCTGGCCTGCGCGTGCAACTCGATCCGTCCCCGGGCACCCCGACACCATGGCGGCACCGGGTGGCTACCATGACGAACCATGACGAGCGTTACCGACCCATCTGCACCCACCGCTGGGCAAGAGATCGACATCCACACCACCGCGGGCAAGCTCGCCGATCTGCGCAAGCGCGTAGGGGAAACGGTGCATCCGGTCGGCGAGGCTGCGGTCGAGAAGGTTCACGCCAAGGGCAAGCTGACGGCTCGGGAGCGCATCTTCGCTCTGCTGGACGAGGGATCGTTCGTCGAACTGGACGCACTTGCCAAACACCGGAGCAAGAACTTCGGGCTCGACGCAAACCGCCCGGTCGGTGACGGTGTGGTGACCGGCTACGGAACCATCGACGGTCGCGATGTCTGCATCTTCAGCCAGGACGCCTCCGTGTTCGGCGGGAGCCTCGGCGAGGTCTACGGCGAGAAGATCGTCAAGGTGCAGGAACTGGCGCTGAAGACCGGTCGCCCCCTGATCGGCATCAACGACGGTGCGGGCGCGCGTATCCAGGAGGGCGTCGTCTCGCTCGGCCTCTACAGCAAGATCTTCCGCAACAACATCCTCGCCTCGGGTGTGATCCCGCAGATCTCGCTGATCATGGGCGCCGCGGCGGGTGGGCACGTCTACTCGCCCGCGCTGACCGACTTCGTCATCATGGTCGAGGGAACTTCTCAGATGTTCATCACCGGGCCGGACGTCATCAAGACGGTCACCGGCGAAGAGGTGACCATGGAGGAGTTGGGCGGCGCGCACACTCACATGGCCAAGTCGGGCACGGCGCACTACGTGGCCAGCGGTGAGCAGGACGCCTTCGACTACGTCCGCGACCTGCTGAGCTACCTACCGCCCAACAGCGCGGCCGAGCCGCCGCGCTTCCCGGCCCCCCCGCACCCCGGCGCCATCGAGGACAATCTCACCGACGAGGACCTCGAGCTCGACACCCTGATTCCCGACTCACCGAACCAGCCCTACGACATGCACGAGGTGATCACGCGCATCCTCGACGACGACGAGTTCCTCGAGGTGCAGGCAGGCTACGCAGGCAACATCGTCGTCGGTTTCGGGCGCGTCGACGGACGCACCGTCGGTATCGTCGCCAATCAGCCCACCCAGTTCGCCGGCTGCCTGGACATCAACGCCTCGGAGAAGGCGGCCCGCTTCGTGCGGACGTGCGATTGCTTCAACATCCCGATCATCATGCTGGTGGACGTCCCGGGCTTCCTCCCCGGCACGGACCAGGAGTACAACGGCATCATTCGCCGAGGCGCCAAGCTGCTGTACGCCTACGGCGAGGCGACGGTTGCCAAGATCACCGTCATCACCCGCAAGGCCTACGGCGGCGCGTACTGCGTCATGGGGTCCAAGGACATGGGCTGTGACGTCAACGTCGCGTGGCCGACGGCGCAGATCGCCGTCATGGGCGCCTCCGGCGCAGTCGGCTTCGTCTACCGGTCCCAGCTCAAAAAGGCGGCGGCCGACGGCCAAGATGTCGATGCGCTGCGACTGGAGCTTCAGCAGGACTACGAGGACACGCTCGTGAACCCCTACGTCGCCGCCGAGCGGGGGTATGTCGACGCGGTCATTCCCCCGTCCCACACCCGTGGTTACATCTCGGCGGCGCTGCGCCTGCTGGAACGCAAGATCGTGCAGTTGCCGCCCAAGAAGCACGGCAACATTCCGCTCTAGATCAACGTCATCACGCCCCAGAAACGAACGGACAACCCCGTGTCACAAGACGTCGACATCACTGAGGTCTCCGACCCGCAAGACCTGACGATCGACGCGCCGGTCGACCCGACGGTGCCGGAGATCAGGATCCTCAAGGGCAATCCCTCCGACGAGGACCTCGCCGTGCTGGTGTGCGTGCTCGCCGGGGGCGGCGGGACGGCGGAGCCCGGGCCGCAGGAGCTCAACCTGTGGGGGCATCCGGTGGACAAGCTGCGGTACTCGGTCGTGAGCTGGCAGCGCGTGACTCAGTTGGAACGCACGCACATCCGCCGATGACCCGCGTGATCCTGGCGTCGGCCTCTTCGGGCCGGCGCAGGGTATTGCGAAGTGCGGGCATCGATCCGCTGATCATCGTCTCCGGCGTCGACGAGGACGCGGTCGTCGCATCATTGCCCGAAGACTCGGGCCCAGGCGAGATCACCAACGCGCTGGCGACCGCCAAGGCCGCCGCAGTGGTACAGACCCTCGACGCCGGGCTGCGCGTGGATTCCGTTGTCATCGGCTGTGATTCGATGCTGTACCGGGATGGTCGGCTCTGGGGCAAGCCGGGGTCCGAAGCCGCCGCGATCGCGGGCTGGCGATCAATGGCGGGTACGACGGGCGAGCTGTACACCGGACACTGCGTGATTCGTCTGCGCGACGACGTGATCACGGCGCAGACCACCGCACACTCGGTGACGAGCGTCGACTTCGGCAGTCCATCGGCGAAGGACCTGAGTGCGTACGCACGAAGCGGGGAACCAACCGCTGTCGCCGGCGGCTTCACGCTCGACGGACTCGGGGGCTGGTTCGTCGACGGCGTCATCGGCGATCCGTCCGCCGTGATCGGCATCGGGCTGCCCCTCGTCCGTCGCATGTTCGACCTGGTCGGCCTCTCCATCGCAGATCTCTGGGCCGAGAATCCGATCGACTGATGCCGGCGGCTGAGCCAAGGCTGTCGGGGATAACGCCGAAAACATTTCGTAGGCAAGTGCATTCGCGGCGAGACCCAGTGACGTGAAGACATCGAGGACAGCGTGTCGGCGTACCGCACGAATCAGACCG
>NZ_JAVROT010000569.1:0-3939 GCF_032162605.1 Mycobacterium sp.
GCGCAAGTACATCGCCACCAGGGGCTGGCTCACGATCTACCCCGCACTGACCATCGTGGCGGTGGTCCTGGCGACGAACCACATCGCACGCCACTTGACGACGCGCAGTGCCCGATGAACGATCCAGTGCTGTCCGTTAAAGACCTGACCGTCGGTTATCGCGTCGCGCGTGAGCTCCGGCAGGTCGTGCACGAGGTGAGCTTCGACCTGCGTCCCGGTCAGGTTCTCGCGCTAGTGGGTGAGTCCGGTTCGGGAAAGACCACGACCGGACACGCCATCCTGGGCCTGCTCCCCGACAACGGCGAGGTGATCAGCGGCTCGATCACCCTGCATGGTCACGATCTCACCGCGCTGAGCCCGAAAGCGTGGCGTGATCTGCGCGGTCGCGTGGTGAGCCTGATCCCGCAGGACCCGACGGTGTCGCTGGACCCCGTGCGAAGAGTGGGCCGACAGGTTGAGGACGTGCTGCGGCTGCACACCGACCTCGATGCCGATGCCCGGCGCGACCGGGTGTACGAACTGTTAGACCTCGTCGGATTCGACGACCTGGCCCGCCGCTACCGGCAGTACCCGCACGAGTTGTCAGGTGGGATGCGCCAGCGTGTGCTGATCGCGGCGGCGGTGGCCTCCGACCCGCAGGTCATCATCGCGGACGAGCCCACCTCCGGTCTGGACGCCACGGTGCAAAAACAGGTCCTCGACCTCATTGACGAACTACGCTCCCGAACCTCCAGCAGCATCGTGCTGGTCACCCACGACCTCGGCGTTGCCGCCGATCGATCCGATCTGATCGGCGTCATGCAGCAGGGCCGACTGGTTGAAGCCGGTCCGACTGCCACCGTCATCGCCGAGCCGCAACATCCGTACACTCAGAAACTGCTGAACAGCGTTCCGTCCCGACTGGTGTCCGTACGGGACACCAAACCGGTTGCCGCCCAGAGTGACACCGTTGTCGAGGTCACCGATCTGCGCAAGGTCTACGGAGGCGTACCTGCGCTGGACGGAGTGTCCTTCGACATCCGGCGCGGTGAGACGTTCTCCCTCGTCGGGGAGTCCGGCAGCGGCAAATCGACCACCGCGCGCATCCTGACCGGCCTGACGACTGCGACGTCGGGGCACGCATCGGTGCTCGGTACCGACATCACCGCCCTGAGCCGGCGCGACTTCCGGCCATTGCGTCGCAACGTGCAACTGGTCTACCAGAATCCGTATTCGTCGTTCGACCCGCGTTATTCCGTCTTCGACGTGGTCGAGGAGCCGTTGAGGTCGTTCCAGGCACCAGGTAGACGACATCGTCGTGACAACGCCGATCGCGTCGCGGCCGCACTGGAATCGGCTGCGCTGCCTACGGATTTCGCCAAGCGTCATCCGCGAGAACTGTCCGGCGGGCAGCGCCAGCGGGTGGCGATCGCGCGGGCTCTGGTGTCAGAACCCCGACTGCTCGTCCTCGACGAGCCGATCTCCTCGCTCGATGTATCGGTGGCCGCGCAGATCCTGGAACTGCTGCAACAACTTCAGGACGAACGTGACCTGACCTACGTGTTCATCTCGCACGATCTCGCCGTGGTCGCGGCCATCTCCGATCGTGTCGCGGTGATGCAACAGGGCCGCATCGTCGAGCAGGGCCCGGTCGATCGGGTCTTCTCAGCGCCACAGTCGGGCTACACCGAACAATTACTCAACGCCATTGCCGGGCGTGAACTCACCAGGAACGAAGCCCGAACATGACGACAGAACAACCGGTTTCACTCGACGAGGCACTGCTGCGGATCCGCGCCGTGCTCGGTGAGCTCGCCAAGGGGGCCGGTGAGCGCGACCTCGCCTACGAACATCCGTACGCGCTGGTGCAGCAGCTCGCCGACGGCGGATTCGGGCGGTTGCGGGTACCACGCGAGTTCGGCGGCTTCGACGTAGACCTGCCCACCTTCGTCGCGCTCCTAGCCGAGTCGGGACAGGCCGATTCCAACATCCCACAGATCTGGCGCGGTCACTTCACCGCGACCGAAATCCTCCGGCTGGAAGCCGATCCCGTGATCCGGCGACACTGGTTCCACACGATCAACAGCGGGGCAGTGTTCGGCAATGCACAATCCGAGCAGTCTTCGCAGGTCGCCGGGCTAAATTCACCCGACGGATTCGGCGCCATCACGACCCGGGTGTACCGCGACGACGCTGGTGCGCTGCGGGTCTCCGGTACCAAGTTCTATTCGACCGGTTCGCGGTTCGCCGATTACATCCGCACGGCGGTTGTCGACGAACATGGACAGCGCGGGTTTGCGGTGATCCCGGCCCGCCATCCCGGTGTGCAGCACGTCGATGACTGGGATGGTATCGGTCAGCGTCAGACGGGAAGCGGCACAACTCATCTCACCGAGGTGCCGGTCGAAGAGCATGGCAATGTCAGCCGGTACGCCGACTCCGTGCGTGGCCTGGACTCATTCGTCCAGATCGTTCATCTTGCCAACCTGGCGGGAATTGCCAGGAGTCTGCTCGCCGAGACCATTGACATCGTCCGCGCGCGGACCCGCACCAGCCGGCATGCGCTCACCCAGGACGCGACCGCCGATCCTGACGTGCTGGCAGTGGTGGGAACCCTGTACGCGCGAAAGCTGACCGCCGAATCCCTACTCGGTCACGTCGCGCAACGGTTGCAAGCTGCGCACACCTCGGGCCGCGAAGAGGACTACGCCGCCGCCTACGTCGAAACGTCGGCCGCACAGGTGGCCGTCATCGAGGCGGTTCTCGACGCGGCGAACACGGCATTCAATGCCGTCGGTTCGTCAGCGGTGCGCAACGGGGTGCATCTGGACCGGCACTGGCGCAACGCACGCACCCTGGCCTCGCATAACCCGGTCATCTACAAACCGAGAGTTGTTGCGGACTTCTTGGTCAACGGCCGCCCTCCGGTGTCGGGTTACTACGCGGGACGACCAGCGGCCGCTGATGCCGAGCAGCCGGCGTCATGACACCGCAGCTGCATCTGAACGTCAACATCCTCAACGCCGGTGTTTTCGGCGGTTCCTGGCGGTTCCCTGGCACTGACCCGTTGGCCAGCTACACCATCGAGCATTACACCTCGATCGCCCGCAAGGCCGAGGCCGCCAAGCTCGACGCGGTGTTCCTTGCCGATACCCCGGCCCTGGACCCGACCATCCGGCACCGCACCGGCAACAACCTGGAACCGACCACCGTGCTGGCCCGCGTGGCCGGTCAGACCGAGCGGATCGGACTCATCGCGACGCTGTCGTCGTCCTACAACGATGCACACGAACTGGCTCGCCGACTGGGCGATCTGGACTATCTCAGCGGTGGACGGTTCGGATGGAACGTCGTGACCACGGCCGGTCCCATCGCCGCCCGCAACTTTGGTCGCCACGCCGAACCCGACCACGGACTTCGGTACCAACGAGCCGGCGACTTGGTCGCGCGGGTTGTGTCATCGTGGGCTGCGCGAACCGAACTGATCTCGCCGCAGGGGCGACCGGTGATCGTGCAGGCCGGTGGCTCCAGCGACGGAAAGACGTTGGCATCCCGCGTCGGTGAGGTCATCTTCTCCGCTGAGCAGGACATCGATCGCGCTCGCGAGTTCCGCACCGAAATACGCCAGGGTGCGGCTCGATTCGGCCGTAACCCGGACGAGGTCGTGGTCCTGCCCGGACTGTCGACGGTGCTGGGCAGCACCGAGACCGAGGCCAGGGCGCGTCGCGAACTGCTCGACGAGGTGCTGCCGAAGGCCTACGCCCGTGAACGGCTTGGCGGTCAGCTCGGTTTCTCCCTCGACGGACTCGCTGACGACGAACCGATCCCGGCTGAGCTGCTGCGTGACCCCGACGACGCCG
Source organism: Mycobacterium sp. (assembly GCF_032162605.1). Taxonomy (GTDB): domain Bacteria; phylum Actinomycetota; class Actinomycetes; order Mycobacteriales; family Mycobacteriaceae; genus Mycobacterium. Next base: position 3,840 of record NZ_JAVROT010000569.1, read on the forward strand.
GCGGATCGCAGACCTTCTACCGCGTGATCCGCGGCATCATCGCGGGAGAGAACCCGACACTACGGCAGCTGCTCAAGAAGCTGTCCGGAGGTGGCGGTCA
>NZ_JAVROT010000570.1:0-8905 GCF_032162605.1 Mycobacterium sp.
ATGTCGGCATCCCAGCCGTCCGGCAGCTCCTGGGCCAGCAGCCGGTCGAGGAGCTTCTTGCGTTCCGGCTCGCGCTCGGCCCACGCATCGAACTCCGGCTGCCACTTCTCGTGCGCTTCTCGGCCGCGGTCGACCAGCTTGCGGGTGTGCTCGATGACCTCGTCACGGACCTCGAACTTCTTGTCGGGGTCGAAGCCGAGGACTCTCTTGGTGGCGGCTACCTCCTCGTCGCCGAGGGCCGAGCCATGCGCGCCGCCGGTGTTCATCTTGGTGGGCGCGGGATAGCCGATGATGGTGCGCAGCGAGATGAACGACGGCTTGTCGGTGACGGCCTTGGCTGCCTCGATGGCCGCCTCGATGCCGACGACGTTCTCGCCGCCCTCGACCTCCTGCACGTGCCAGCCGTACGCGCGGTAACGGGCAGGCACGTCCTCGGACAGCGCGATGTTGGTGTCGTGCTCGATCGAGATCTGGTTGTGGTCGTAGAACACGATCAGATTGCCGAGTTGCTGCGTCCCGGCCAGTGAGCTGGCCTCGCTGGTCACCCCCTCTTCCATGTCGCCGTCGGAGGCGATCACGTAGATGAAGTGGTCGAACGGGCTGGTGCCGGGTGCGGCATCGGGGTCGAACAGGCCACGCTCGTAGCGCGACGCCATCGCCATGCCGACTGCGGAGGCCAGGCCCTGGCCCAGCGGCCCGGTGGTGATCTCGACGCCCCTGGTGTGGCGGAACTCCGGGTGCCCGGGCGTCTTGGACTTCCACGTCCGCAGCGACTCGATGTCGGTCAGCTCGAGCCCGAATCCACCCAGGTACAGCTGGATGTACAGCGTCAGACTGCTGTGACCGCACGACAGTACGAAGCGGTCGCGGCCCAGCCAGTGCACATCCGATGGGTCGTGCGTCAACTGGCGCTGGAAGAGCGTGTACGCCAACGGCGCCAGGCTCATTGCGGTGCCGGGATGGCCGTTGCCGACCTTCTGCACGGCGTCTGCCGCCAGTACTCGCACCGTGTCGACGGCGACGGAGTCGACGTCCGCCCAGTCATCGGGGTGGCTGGGGCGGGTGAGGGCGGAAATCTCTTCCACTGTGGTCACGAGCAAGCTCCTCGGGTCGGCAAGCTGTCACTGAATACCCTAGTGCGGATCAGTTCATCGCCGCAGGCCGCGTCACTCAAGTTGGTTGGGCGTTCACGTGCGGCGACCCTGCATTGTTCGACGCACAGTTCCACGGTCTACCATCCTCTGTAGTAGAAGCCGCGTGCTGCCGCGAAATTACGAGGAGAACAACTGCGTGAGCATTCGCGAGCGCCGTCTTTTCCGCCAGGCGCCTGGCCGAATCCGTACCACGCTGTTGGCCTATCTGGCGCTGACCAAGCCGCGTGTGATCGAGCTTCTGCTCGTCACGACGATTCCGGCCATGCTGCTGGCCGACCGCGGCACGGTGCATCCTCTCCTAATCGTCAACACCCTGTTCGGCGGCATGTTGGCCGCCGCGGGTGCGAACACGCTGAACTGCGTCGCCGACGCTGACATCGACAAGATGATGAAGCGGACGGCACGCCGGCCCCTGGCCCGCGCGGCGGTGCCCACCCGGCACGCGTTGGTATTCGGACTGGTGCTCAGCGCTGGATCGTTCGCCTGGCTGTGGTGGACCACCAATCTTCTGTCGGGTCTGCTGGCGGTCGCGACCATCGCCTTCTACGTGTTCGTCTACACGCTGCTGCTCAAACGCCGCACCTCGCAGAACGTCGTCTGGGGTGGGGCGGCGGGCTGCATGCCCGTGATGATCGGCTGGTCGGCCGTCACGGGCACCATCGGTTGGCCCGCGTTGGTGATGTTCGCGATCATCTTCTTCTGGACGCCGCCACACACCTGGGCGCTGGCGATGCGCTACAAGGACGATTACAAGGCGGCAGGCGTGCCGATGCTGCCGGTCGTCGCCACCGAGCGGCAGGTCACCAAGCAGATCCTGATCTACACGTGGCTGACCGTGCTGACGACGCTCGCCCTGGCGCTGGCGACCGGCTGGCTGTACGCGGGGGTGGCTCTGCTCGCGGGAGCGTGGTTCCTGACGATGGCCCACCAGCTGTACTCGGGAGTAAAGCGCGGTGAGCCGGTGAAGCCCCTGCGGTTGTTCCTGCAGTCCAACAACTATTTGGCCGTGCTGTTCTGCGCGCTGGCCATCGACTCCGCGCTGGCGCTGCCGACTCTTCTGGGACCGTGACGGGTTAGGTCGCGTCCCAGCCGCCCCGGCGCCCCTCCTTCGTTCGACCTCGGCGCTTCTTGTCCGCGATCCGGCGTTCCTTCGAGCCCCTGGTGGGCTTGGTCGGCCTGCGCATCGGTGGAGGTGCGACAGCCGCGGCGCGGAGCAGGCGGGCCATGCGTTCGCGGGCGGCCGCGCGATTTTGGAGTTGTCCGCGGTGTTCACTCGCCGTCACGGTGAGAACGCCTCCGGCCAGGCGACCGTGCAGTCGGCAGAGCATCCTCCTGCGCAGCCACTCCGGAACCGACCGCGAACGGGCCAGGTCGAAGGACAGTTCGACCCGGCTGTCCGCGGTGTTCACGCCCTGCCCACCTGGCCCGGAGGACCGGGAGAAGCGCTCGCTCAAATCGGCCGCGGACACCACGAACGTCCGCGTCACGATCAAGTCCTCGGCCACGCCGACAACATTAGGACGGCCACCGACGGCCGGCCTTGCGAGTCAGGGCACCAACACGACCGAGCCGACGGTCTTGCGCCCCTGCAGGTCGGTGTGCGCCTTGGCCGCGTCGGCCAGCGGATAGCGCTCGCTGACCGTGACGTTGATGGTCTCCGTCGCGATCGCGTCGAGCAGTTCCCCTGCACGCCAGGAGAATTCGTCGGCGGTCCTGGTGTAGTGCGCCAGCGTGGGTCGGGTGAGGAACAGCGATCCCCCACTGTTGAGGCGCTGGGGGTCGAACGGCGGAACGGGTCCGCTGGACGCGCCGAACAGGGCGAGCGTGCCGCGCACGGCGAGGCTGGCCAGGCTGGCGTCGAACGTGGACGCCCCGACGCCGTCGTACACCGCGGACACCCCCCGGCCGCCGGTGAGGTCACGGATCCTCGCCCCGAATTCCTCGGCGTCGTCCGGATAGTCGAGCACCTCGACGGCGCCGGCCGTCCGGGACAGTTCGGCCTTGGCGCGCGTGGAGACCGTGGTGATGACCTTGACCGCCACGCTGGTGGCCCATTGGGTGAGGATCAGGCCGACGCCGCCAGCGCCCGCATGGACGAGCACCGTGTCACCCTGCTGTGCCGGGTAGACCGACTTGAGTAGGTAGTGGGCAGTCATCCCCTTCAGCAGAGCCGAGGCCGCGACTTCGGCTGGCACGGCGTCGGGCACGTAGGCCACGAAATCGGCTGGTGCCAAGCTGTATTCGGCGTATGCGCCGACCGCTTGTGCTGTGACCACCCGATCGCCGACGTTGAGTGCCGCGACGTCGTCACCGACCGCCTCGACGGTGCCGCAGACCTCGGTGCCAACGACGAACGGCAGCTCGCGAGGGTACTGACCCGATCGGAAGTAGGTGTCGATGAAGTTGACGCCGATGGCATCGGCCTTGATGAGCACCTGGCCGGACCCAGGTTCCGGCTTGGGCTTCTCGACGTAGGTGAGGACATCGGGTCCGCCGGTTTCTGATACTTCGATCGCGTACATGACACCTATCATTCCAATGTGAAGCTAGCGCGGCCCGACGTTCGTCATCCCAACGTCGTTCTCGCAGGTTGCCGGGCCTTGGTCGACGGCGACGGCGACGACGCCGGCCTGGTTACCGCGTTGCGATCCAGGGGTCTGCATGCCCACTGGCTGGCGTGGGACGACCCGGCGACGCTCGACGCCGATCTGGTGATCCTGCGCGCGACCTGGGACTACACGGAGCGGGTCGACGAGTTCCTTGCCTGGACCACCCGTGTCCCAAACGTTCTGAACGCGCCGAGTGTGCTGGCGTGGAACATCGACAAGCGGTACCTCGCGGATCTTTCGGACGCGGGTGTGCCGACCGTGCCGAGCCGGTTCTTCGCACCGGGGGACGAGGTGCGCATCCCTCTCGGCCACGCTGAAGAGGTGGTCGTGAAGCCATCCGTCGGAGCGGGATCGGTGGGCGCCCAACGGTTCGCCGACGCGGGACTGGCGCGCAAGCATGCGCTGGCGCTGCACGGGAATGACCAGACCGCTCTTGTGCAGCCGTATGACCCGCGGATCGCCGCCGGCGAGACGGCGCTGGTGTTCCTCGGCGGCGAACAGTCCCACGCGTTCACCAAGGGCCCGTTGCTGCCGTCGCCCGGTGAGCATGCGGCCATGGACGAATCAGGGACCTACGCCGAGGAATCCCTGCAGCCCGCAGAGCCGGACTTCGAACTGTGGGACGTCGGGCACGCCGCACTCGGTGTCGCGGCGGCGAAGCTGGACGTCGACGTCTCGGAACTGCTGTACGCCCGCGTCGACGTCATCGGCGGTCCCGACGACCCGCGGCTACTGGAACTCGAACTCGTCGAACCGTCACTGGGCTGGCGCCAGCTCGACGAGCCGGCCCGCGCCGACCGGCAGCGAACGTTCGCGCTCGGGGTCGAGTCAGCCCTGGATCGGCTCGGGCTCGGCCCGTTGTCGCATCGACGCCCATAGCGCCGACGTCGCAGCCGTACAGGCGGCCGCGCCAAGGACGTGCACGGCGACCAGGACTGGCGGTACGCCGGTATAGAACTGCACAGTCCCGACCATGCCCTGCAGGGCGACCAGCACGAGCAGGGCGACCAGGCGAAGAGTCACCGGTCGCGGCGCGTGCACGGCGAGCAGGGCGAAGCCGAGCCCGATCAGCAGAGACACGTACGCGGTCACCAGCGACGAGTGCCGATAGACCAGGGTCACGATGTCCAACCCCAGTCTCGGCACCGGCGCGTCGATGCTCTTGTCACCGGCATGCGGGCCGGCGCCGGTCACCATGGTGCCGGTGACGAGAACGATCGAAAGCGCGACACCGCTGAGGAATGTCAAATGGCGCAATGGATTCGGTACCAGCAAGGTCGAGACACCCACGTCGGGTTCTCCGATCTTGGCGAACAGCTGCACCGAGAGCCAGACCATCGCCATGGAGACCAGCAGATGGATCGCGACCGTCCACCACAGCAGCCCGGTCAGCACGGTGATGCCGCCGAGCACGGCTTGCACCACCGTCGATGCGGGCATCAGCCACGCGTAGACGAGTACTTCGCGGCGCCGACGGGCCCGTGTCACGGCCAGCACCGCGGCGGCCGCGGTCAGTACCACCAGGAAGGTGATCATCCGGTTGCCGAACTCGACGGCCTGATGGATCACCGGCACCTCGGCCACCGCTACGGGGGTGAAGCTGCCGGGGAAGCATTGTGGCCAGGTGGGGCAGCCCAGGCCAGAGGCCGTGACCCGGACGATGGCCCCGGTGACGGCGATGCCGCCCTGAGTCAGGATGACCACGGCGGCGATGATCCGCTGAACTCGCAGGCTGGGCAGGGGCAGCACGTCGACGAGTCGCAACAGGAAGCGTCCGACGGCCATCGCCCGATCGTAGAGCAGCAATAACTACAAGCCGTAGTAGGGGCGGTCAGGTGAAGCGGAACCAGCGCAGCGCACATAGGGCCGCGACTGCGCCCCAGGCGGCGAGGACCGCAACGCCGAACCAGTCCACGGACGATGTCAAGGCCTGAGTCAGCGCCTCGGTCAGCGCGCCGGACGGGGTGAGCCTCGCCACGAAGCGCACGGTGTGCGAGACCATCCCGCCCTCGCGATCGCCTTCGACCGTGAGCGCTCCGAGGCCCGCGAACACGAACCACAGCAGGTTGGCCACCGCGAGGACGATCTCGGCACGCAGGGTGCCGCCGAGGAGCAGGCCCAACGCCGTGAAGCCCGCCGTTCCGAGCGCGATGATCAGCGCGCCGAGTGCCAGCCCTGCGAGCGCGGGTCGCCAGCCCAGGGCGAAACCGATGGCGCCCAACAGGATCGACTGCAGAAACACCACGGTGACTACCGCAAGGGACTTGCCCGTGATGATGCCCCACACCGGAAGCGCCGTCGCGCCGAGACGCTTCAACGCGCCGTATCTACGATCGAAGGCCACGGCGATGGCCTGCCCGGTGAAGGCGGTCGAGATCACGGCGAGCGCCATGATCGCGGGCACGAAGGTCGCCGCGCGGTTGGGACCGAACGCACCCAACGGCATCAGCACCAACCCGACGAGCAGGGTGATCGGGATGAACATCGTCAACAGCAGTTGCTCGCCGTTGCGCAACAGCAGCTTGAGTTCGAGACGGAACTGCGCGGCCAGCATGTTCGGCACCGTCGCCGGTCGCGGATCGGGGGAGAAGGTCCCTGGAGCGAAGCGATTCGTCACGAGCGGAGTTCCCTCCCGGTGATGTCGAGGAAGACGTCCTCGAGGCTGCGCTGTTCGACGCGCATGTCGGTGGCCAGCACGTTGATTCGCGCGCACCAGGCGGTGACGGTGGCCAGCACCTGTGGGTCGATCTCACCTTCGACGAGGTACTCCCCAGGACCGACCTCACTGGACGCATAGTTCTCGGGTAGTGCTGAAACCAGAAGCGAGAGATCGAGTTTCGGTGGTGCCGAGAACCGCAGCTGGTTCTCGGCACCCCTGCCCATGAGCTCGGCGGGCGTGCCCGTGGCGACCGCAACGCCGTGATCGATGATCACGAGGTGATCGGCGAGTTGTTCGGCCTCGGTCAGTTGGTGCGTCGTGAGGACGACCGTGACTCCGTCGCGGCGCAACCCGTCGATCAGGTCCCACACCACGATGCGCGCGTGGGCGTCCATACCCGCCGTGGGCTCGTCGAGGAACACCAGCTCCGGTCGACCCACCACCGCGCACGCGAGCGCAAGACGTTGCTGCTGTCCGCCGGAAAGGCGCCGATAGGTGGTCTTGGCGGCCTCGGTGAGGCCCAGAGTTTCCATGAGCCACTTGGGCTCCAGCGGATTGGCCGAATACGCGGCGACGAGATCCAGCATCTCGCCGGCCCGCGCCGCCGGATAGCCGCCACCGCCCTGAAGCATCACGCCCATGCGTTCGCGAAGCCGCGCATTGTCGGCGACGGGGTCGAGCCCGAGGATCTCGATCGATCCCGAATCGGGCTTGATGAACCCCTCGCACATCTCGACGGTCGTGGTCTTGCCCGCGCCGTTCGGTCCGAGCAGTGCCAGCACCTCGGCCTCGTGCACCTCGAGGTCGAGACCGTCGACGGCCGTAGTGGACCCGTACCTCTTCGTCACCCCGCGCAGCCGCACTGGGACTTCCGAGGAGCGCTCGCGCGAGGAGCCAACTGCACCGGAACGGGAGGTCACGGTGAGTCAGCGTAAGCGTCGGGTCTGGTGATCGGTGGTGGGGAGCCGGGTGGAGACTCGGCCCCGACGGTTCCGCTCGAGTCCGGCAGCGGACGCCACGGCAGACGCCGGTAGGTGATCGCGATGAGGATCGCGATGAGGATCGCGCTCGCCAGGGTGGCGTCGACGATCTGGAACAGGGCGAAGCGGTCGCCGTTGGCCGTAGGTCCGAATATGCCGACGATGAGCGTCATCACGATGGTGGTGCCGCGGAATCCCGGCCTCGTCGCCCACGTCGCGAGCGGGATGATCGCCCACAACAGATACCAGGGCTGCACTACCGGGAACAGCAGCACCGTCGCGCCCAGCGCGACGCCGAGACCGCCCACGGGATGCAGTCGGCCCCGTAGAACGGCCAGCAGGAGCCACGTGACGAGAATTGCGATGATGATCACACCGATGGCACGGGTCAGGCCGAGCACCGCAGTGGTGTGGTCGCCCAGTCCGAGCAGGATGCCCACCTGGCCGGTGCCGAGGGCGATCAGTGTCGGCGGCGACATCCACGAGCGCACGACGTTGGCGGTGCCAAGAGTGAACAGCCACCCGAAGCCCAGCCCGCTGGCCCATCCGATGAACGCCGTCACAACGACCGCGATCGCCGTCAGCGAGCCGCCCGCGAGCAGGAACGCGCGGAACGTGCCGCCCCACTTACACGCCAGCGCCATCGCCACGAACCCCAACGCCAGCAGTGACGGCAGTTTCACCTGAGACGACATCGTGATCAGCACGGTGCCTGCGATCAGCATGCCCAGCGGTAGCCACCGCGCCCAGTCCGCGCGCCCATGGGGCCAGTGCAGGGGACGCGGTATGAGCGGGCCCGCCAACCTGCCGTCGCTGGTTCGGCTGACGGCACGGAGCGCGAACTCGGTGCCCGCCAGCATCAGACCGAGCATCGGCGCTTCGTTGTGGATGCCCGCGACCAGATGCATGAAGAGGAGTGGGTTGCAGGGACCCAGCCACAGTGCACTGACCTCGGCGACACCGCATCGACGAGCCAAACGTGGAGTGGCCCAGACGATCAGCCCCACACCAGCCAGGACCACGATGCGGTGACAAAGCACCGCCGCAACGATGTTGTCACCGGTGAGTTCGGAGATGCCGCGGCCGATCCACAGGAACAGTGGGCCGTACGGAGCCGGTGTCTCGCGCCAGAGACTTGGTACCGAAAGCGTGAAGACGTGGTCGAGTCCGAGCCCGGGCGCCGGCCCCACCCGATACGGATCGAGCCCGAGGCGGGCGATCTGACTCTGCGCGAGGTAGGAATAGACGTCCTTGCTGTACATCGGCGGCGCGATGAGCAGCGGCAGCGCCCACAGGAGCAAGGTGCGGTCCAACTGGCTCCGGGACATGCGGCGGCTGCCCAGCGCGAATCGCCCCAGCATCAACCACGCGAGCGCCATCATGACGGCCCCCGTGGTGGTCATCGTCAGCGACACGGTCTGGATGCGGGAGGGAAGATTGAGGAGCCGCACTCCGAACGTCGGGTCCTGGACCACCGGTCGCGCGCCCGCGCCGAGCGCCCCG
>NZ_JAVROT010000571.1:0-6104 GCF_032162605.1 Mycobacterium sp.
CATCCGCCTCGGCGCCGAACGCGACGGCACCATCACCGCGCTGAGCCACGACGTCGTCGAACAGACCTCCACCGTCAAGGAATTCGCCGAGCAGACCGCCGTCCCGTCGCGCATGCTCTACGCCGGCGCCAACCGCAGCACCAGCCACCGGCTCGCCAAGCTCGACGTGCCCGTGCCCTTCTGGATGCGCGCCCCCGGCGAGTGCCCCGGCACCTACGCCCTCGAAGTCGCGATGGACGAACTCGCCGTCGCCTGCGACCTCGACCCCGTCGAGCTGCGCATCCGCAACGACCCCGACGTCGACCCCGAGACCGGCAATCCGTGGTCGGACCGCCGGCTCGTCGAATGCCTGCGGACCGGCGCCGAGCGGTTCGGTTGGGCGACACGGGATCTGGAGCCCAGGAGCCGCACCGACGGCGAGTGGCTGGTCGGCACCGGCGTCGCGTCGGCGGTATACCCCGCGATGATCCAGCCCGGCAACACCGCCCGCATCGAACACACCGCGCCGGGCCGCTACGCCGTGCAGATCGGCGCCGTCGACATCGGCACCGGTACCTGGACCGCGCTGACCCAGGTCGCCGCCGACCTCATCGGCTGCGACGTCGATGCGATCGACCTGCAGATCGGCGACACCGACCTGCCCGCCGCTTCGGTGGAGGGCGGCTCGTCGGGCATCAGCTCATGGGGCCGCGCCATCTACGCTGCCGCAGAGGCGTTTCGGAAGGAGCACGGCGACGAACCGCCGGTCGGCGCGGCCAGCACCGCCGACGCCCCCAACAACGAGGAAGCCGAGAACTACGGCATGTACTCCTTCGGCGCGCACTTCGTCGAGGCGCGCGTCAACCGGTACACCAGCGAGATCCACGTCTCGCGGATGCTCGGCGTCTTCTCGATCGGCCGGGTGGTGAACCCGACGACGCTGCGCAGCCAGCTGATCGGCGGCATGACCATGGGTCTGTCGATGGCGCTGCACGAGGAGAGCGTGCGCGACCACCGCTTCGGCCACGTCGTCACCCAGGACTTCGCGACCTACCACATCAGCAGCCACGCCGACATCCCCGACATCGACGCCATTTGGCTCGACAGCGTCGACGAGCACTCCAACCCGATGGGCACACGCGGCGCCGGGGAGATCGGCATCGTCGGCTCCGCCGCGGCAGTCGTCAACGCGATCTATCACGCCACCGGCATCCGGGTGCGTCACCTGCCCGTGCAGTGCGACGCGCTGCTCGGCGCGCCGAAGCCCCGCTGACCACAGCTGCAGTTCCCGCCCATCTGCCTCGCACGGGTCCTACTGTCGGTGCATGTCGGAACAAACTGGCGCGGTCGAGATCGCGCATCCACCACAAGCAGTGCTCCGCGCCTTCAACCCGGCGCTTCACCTCGCCCTTCGCACACCCGTCCTCGGGCCCGCGCTCACGAACTTCATGGTCATCACCTTCACGGGCCGCAAGACCGGCCGCCAGTTTTCGCTGCCCGTCAGCGCGCACCACGTCGACGGCGTCCTCTACGTCCTGCTCAGCGCCGGCTGGAAGCACAACTTCCGCGACGGCGCGCCCGCCGAGGTGCTGTACGCGGGCAAGACGACGTCCATGCACGGCCAGCTCATCAAGGAACCCGCGGTGGTCGCCGAGCTCACTTCTCGCGTCGCTACGTCCTACGGCGCGAAGAAGGCGCAGCGGTCGATGGGACTCAAGTTCCGCGACAACCTGATTCCATCGGTCGAGCAGTTCACCGAAGCATCGACCCAACTGGGGATCGCCGCGATCAAACTGACGCCTACCAGCTGACCGCACGTCCGGACCGTGGCGTTGCTCAGCTAATCCGAGCCGTACTCCAACGCCGGCTCCGCCGAGTCGACGTGCCCGTTGCTCGAGATGGTTAGCTCGTTGGGCCGCACCTGGTACTGGGCGCCGTCGGCCGGGTTCGTCGCGTCGAAGCCGCCGTCCGTCGGCACGGCGTTGGCCAGCTGCACGTTGGCGCCGTCCCGCAGGCGTTCGCCGTGGTAGTAGTAGCTGCCCGGTGCCGTCTGGCAGATCACCGCCAGTGAGGAAGCCGTCCTGATCGCCGCCGCGAGCGTGCTCCCCGCATCGCAGCGCGCCGCCTGACCGACGAACCCCTGCGCGTCCGTCCCCGACACCCCGGCAATGGGCGCCGCGCTCGTCGACGTCGACGTGGTGGTCGTCGGCGTCGACGTGGTGGTCGTGGGCGTCGACGTTTCCTCCGAGGCTGACGGCGACGGCGCCTCCGTGGCGGTCGATGGCGGCGGGGCGGCAAGCGTGCTCAGAGGCCCCGACCCACCGGTGTCACCGTTGTCCCCGCTGTACACCAACACCACGGCCAAGATCGCCGCCAGCGCGAACATGGCGACCGTCCCGGCCAACAGCGCCAGCTGCGCGCGGCTGAACCGCGACCGCTTGACCGGCGCCACAGGCGCGACGACCGGCGGGTTCGGGACATAGCCGGAGCGCCCAGGATCCAACGCCGCGAACTGCCGCGTCGGCGGCGGAGCCGGACGGGCTGCTGGCGCGACCGGCGCGGGCCGTCCGTGTGCGGCCGCGACGGCCGCCCTGGCCAGCTCACCGGCCGAGGAGTACCGGTCGGCGGGATTCTTGGCCATGCCCCTGGCGACGACGTCGTCGAAGGCGGGGTTGATCCCGTGGCGGATCTGGCTCGGCCGCGGCGGCGGGGAGAACACGTGCGCGCTCATGACCTGCCTCAGGTCCTCGGCCTCGAACGGCGCCCGACCGGTCAGGCATTCGTACAGCAGGCACGTCAGCGAGTACACGTCCGACGCCGGGCCGCCGGGCTTGCCGCTCAGCCGCTCCGTGGCCATGTAGGCACACGAGCCGATGACCAGCCCCGTCTTGGTCACCGACGCCTCGCCGCCGCCGTGGGCGATGCCGAAGTCGACCAGGTACGCGAAGTCGTCCGGCGTGAGCAGCACGTTCTCCGGCTTGATGTCGCGGTGCACCAGACCGTTGGCGTGCGCGGCGTCCAGTGCAGCGGCGACCTGGCCGATGATCCACACCGCGCGAGCCGGTGGGAGCACGCCGTTGACCCGCAGCTCGTCCTTCACACTGGCGCCCTCGACCAGGCGCATGTCGATGTACAGCACCCCTTCGATCTCGCCGAAGTCGTGCACGGGGATGACGTGCGGCTCCTGCAGCCGGGCCGTGATGCGCGACTCGCGCCGGAACCGGTCCTGGAAGGTCGGGTCGGCCGCCATGTCCGGCCGCAGCAGTTTCAGCGCGACCGTGCGCTCCCGCCCGGTGTCGTAGGCGCGGTACACCTCGCCCATGCCGCCCATGCCGATCAGCTCTCGCAGCTCGTAGGGCCCGAACTGCGTGCCCAGACGCGAGCTGGCACCCGGGGAGCCCATAAGCGTTCCTTCCAACTAGTTGCGAAGCGATCCTCGATGACCGCGCGCACACACCACCGAGCGGTGTTCCCGCTTCGGCCCAGCTCAACCCCATAGCACGGCCGGGCGACGCCGAACTCGAAGGAGCACACAGTGATTGCTTCGTGCCGAGCGTACTCGAACCGACGGAACGCGGCAGGCCGCGCACCGCTACCGGCGCGGAGGCCGCGGACTCCCTGGCGGGGGATACGGCGGCCGTAGGCGCGTCGTGGGCGGCTCGGTGGGCCGTGGCGGGCGCATGGGTGGCCTTTGCTGGCGCGGGTCGGGGGCGGCGGGACGCGGAGGCAAGGGCCCAGGGGGCCGTCGCGGTGGCGGCGCTGCCCGGCGCGGAGGATGCATCCGCATCGCCTGGGTTTCGTCCTCGGTCCAATCACGTTGCACCAGAACGTCTTGCGAGATGCGATCCAACGCCTCCCTGACCTGGCCGCGATCCGGTCGGACCTCAAGGCCAACGGATTGAGTGAGCCCGTGAGTGAGCCACTCCATCGTGTCCGCGCGCACCAGCTCGACCTGGTGTGCTCCCGCCTTGGTCAGCCAGAACATGTCTCCGTTGCGTTCGGCGTAGCCAGTGTCGGCAAGCCGGTCGAAGGCCGGCTCGAGGATCTCGCGCGGCACCCGCACGTGCTCGGCGACGTCTCCCAGCCTGGCCTGCCCCGCGGCCTGCCCGAAGCGGTACACCTGCAGAAGCGCCCAGAGCCGGCTGATGTCGAGCTTGCTTCCCGGCCGCTGAGCCAGGGTGCGCAGCTGCATGCCGGAGCCCTGACGGATCAACCGACCGACGGCGTTCTCCAGCAGTTGGTCCGGTGAGGCGGTCGTCGGCATCGCGAAGCCCTCGCCCATGTCGACGGCCGTGCTGACGTCGTGGTTGCGCAGGGGAACCTGCTTGAGCATCAACGCCAACGCGAACCCGACCACGGCGACCGGGGCGGCATACAGGAACACCTGGTCGAGCGCATCGGCGTACGCGGCCGCGATCGGGGCGGCCATCTCCGGCGACAAGTTGTGCAGCGCATTGGGCGACTGGGCCGCCTCGGGTGGTGCGCCACTTGCGGCAAGGGCATCCGCGAGCCGGCTGTGCAGGAAGTTGTTGAACAGCGAACCGAACACGGCCGCGCCGAACGAGCTGCCGATGGTGCGGAAGAAGGTGACGCCCGAGGTCGCCACGCCGAGATCGGCGAAGTCGACGGTGTTCTGCACGATCAGCACGAGCACCTGCATGCACATGCCGATGCCGGCGCCCAGGACGACCAGGTAGAGCGACTGGACGAAGGTGGAGGTGTCCGGGCCCATCCGCGACAGCAGGACGAACCCCACCGCCATCACCGCCGTGCCCAGTACTGGAAAGAGCTTGTAGCGCCCGGTGCGGCCGACGATCACACCGCTGCTCATCGACATCGTGAGCAGACCGACCACCATCGGCAACGTGTGCAGGCCCGACGTGGTGGCCGACACGCCGTCGACGAACTGCATGAACGTCGGCAGGAAGGTCAACGCGCCGAGCATCGCGAAGCCGACGACGAACGACAACGCGCAGCACACCGCGAAGACCGGCTCGCGGAACAGGCGCATCGGCAGAATCGGTTCCTGCGCGCGCAGTTCGACGGCGACGAAGGCGCCGATGGCCACCAGGGATCCGACGAACAGTCCGATGATCATCGGCGAGCCCCACGCATAGGTGCTGCCGCCCCAACTGGTCGCCAGGGTGAGTCCGGTGGCGCCTAGACCCACCAGAACGATTCCGGCGTAGTCGATGACCGGTCGCGCCATCCTGCCGAGGTTGGGGATCGCGATGACGGCGACCACGAGCACGACGACGGCCACGGGAACGTTGATCCAGAACGCCCAGCGCCAGCTCAGGTGATCGGTGAAGAATCCGCCGAGCAGCGGGCCGATCACCGTCGTGACGCCGAAGACCGCACCGAGGGCGCCCTGGTATTTGCCGCGTTCGCGCAGCGGAATGACCTCGCCGATCACCGCGGTCGCCGTGACCATGATGGCCCCACCGCCGACGCCCTGCAGCGCGCGAGCCGCCACCAGCATGGGCAGCGAGCCGGCCAGGCCGCAGAGCACCGAACCGAGCATGAAGAACAGCACGGCGGCGATGAAGATGGTCTTCCGGCCGATCATGTCGCCGAGCTTGCCCACGATCGCCGTGACGACCGTCGACGCCAGCAGGTAGCTCGTCACCACCCACGCCTGATGGCCGGCACCACCCAAGTCGGACACCACGGTGGGCAACGCCGTCGCCACGATCGTCTGGTCCAGGGCGGCCAACAGCATCCCCAGCAGCACGGCCGTGAAGATCAGGTTGCGCCGGGGCGCGGCGACCTCGGCGTCGCCCCTCGGCGGCTGTGGTGGTCGCGGCGGACCGGTCATCGTTGCGGTCATGTCCTCGAACTCACTCGTCGTGGCTATCCGGTCGGTCTCGTATAACCATTGTGTGGGCGAGCTACGCCTCTGCGGGTTCGACACTCGGACGAGCACCGGCCCACAGCCGACCCACAGCTCACCGCTTCGCGCCCGCGACTCTGCCCTCAACGCCACCAGTTAGCCGACCGGCACGACGACGGGCAAAACGCGTCGATGCTCCAGGAAATACGTCGCGGCGTGGATCGCGCCGACCGTCTCGCCGCTGGGCGCAACCAAGGCATCACCCCAGTTCCGCCGTGGTCCACTCTCCGAC
>NZ_JAVROT010000572.1:0-27092 GCF_032162605.1 Mycobacterium sp.
TATTGCCAGCGGTTACGGTCGCGGCTCTGCTCTGGCCCGAAGCGATCGGGATCAAACGACAGCGGGTCGCTCCACAGTGTGGGATCGCGCTGCACGGCCAGCCGCCCGACGATCAACATCGTTCCTGCGGGGACCCGGTAACCGCCCACGACCACGTCGCGGGTTGCCATTCTGCTACCGGTCGGCCCAGGCGGGCACAGCCGCAGCGACTCCTTGAGCACCTGCACGGTATAGCTCAACTGGGCCACGTCGTCGGGCTCCAGCGCCCGGTCGGGCAGCGCGGCCACTTCCCGAGCCACGCGTGCCTGGATGTCTGGATGGCGACCCAGCGCCCACAACGCGTAGGTCAGAGTGGTCGCGGTGGTGTCGTGTCCGGCGAAGAGGAAGACGATCAACTCGTCGGCGATCTCGTCATCGGACAGTGCTTTTCCGGTTTCCGGATCGGTGGCAGCCAGCAGAGCCTGCACCAGTGGCGCATCCGTCTCGGGGTCGGTACGGCACTTGCGGAGAATGTCGTGGGCCAGCCGGTGCAACGTGGCACTGGCCGACCGCGCCCGACGCCCCGCTCGGGTCGGAAGCCAGCGTGGAGCCCGCACGGCACGTAACGATCGGTCGGCGATGTAGGTCAACGCCTCGCGCAGCGGCTCGGCGATGTCTGCGACGTGATCAGTGAGGTCCAGACCCAGCACGGAGCGACCCAGGGCGCTGAGCGTCAACCTGCGGCACTCATCGTTGAGATCGACCACGGCATCGTCGGCCCACCCGGCCGCGACCCACTCCGCGGCTTCCGCCATGTGCCCACCGAAGGCGCGGACGTGCTGTCGGGTGAAGACGGGTTGCAACGTCCGTCGGCGCGGCAGCCATTCCACATAGGGCAGATCGAACAGGTTGGCGCCCATCACCCGCCGGAACTCGGACAGGACCAGAGACGTCTTGTCGACGGAGTCGTCCTTGACCGCCAGGATGTCGCGGATGCCCTCGGGTGAGGTGGCCAGCACCATCGGCGGCAGAAGCCACGACGGGCCGAGGCGGAAGCGCGAGATTGGACCGCCGGCGTCACGCAGCTCGTCCATGCCGGTGTGAAAGGACCGCAGTGCCTTGGCGCGTCGCCGATACGGAAGTGGATTCTTTGGGGGCAGAGGCAGTTTGGCGATGTCGATGTCTGGCGAGACGCTCACCGTGTCATGGCTCTCGTCGGCCCCGCGGCGTTGCCGGTGGTGGACAGATGGTCGATCTCGAGCCTCTTTGCTGGGGTCACGGCGTGGCGCAACCCCGCCGGCTCTACGAATCTCATGGCATGACTCCGGCTGCAGTAGCCCCCTAGTTCTTGCCCCGATTCTGGTCTTCCAATGGTCTGCATGGGCGCCCAACCGATTGCCAATCGCACTATTTGACCCTAGTGGCATACCGGACTTGGCGTGGCACCGCAGTGACGACCGCTGTGCTCGAAGTCCGTCAGATCTACAACACGTCATTTGCTGAGATTGCCGTTCTCCCCGCGCTTGGCGGAACCGTCGGCGACCTCGGCCGACTCCGCCGACATGGTCGCGGTTCCCGGGTTTCAACGGAGGCTGCCTTCACTACGAGCGGCACCGCGTCGGTGGTTGCCGCGGGAGCGCTGAAGGAGGCTGGCCAATTCGACATCGCCGCTGCGACAGCGTCGACGAACTGCTGATAGAGGTGCTGCGACGCATGCACGAACGCAGCAATCTGGTCGACGGGGGTGCCGGGCCCGTCGGGTTGGTCGGCTGCGTGGGAGTCGACGGATGCTCCGCAATCCACGCCTGTCGGCGGGCAAGTGGGGCAGCTCCCCGAGAACGGAATCGGGTCGTTGTCCGGGTGGAACGAGAACGCGTCGAAGTAGCTCCGAGCGCCTGCTGCAAGTATTTGCTGCACGAACGAGACGGGGTTCATCGTTCAGGGGCCGTCCTGCGTCGCGCCACCGCGCGCTCTGGCACTCGCATTTCCGTCTCGTGATGGGTCACGGAGGGCAGTTCCTGCTAGGTCTGCGGCTCGCGATCGTCCTGCTGGGCAAGGAGCCGTGCGTAACCCGCACCCATGCCCAGCAACGCCAGTCCCACGACGATGAACACCACCACGCGGAAGATGCCGTCCAATGTTCCGAGATCGAAGAGGAACAACTTGGCCATCGCGGCTGCGACGACGGCCATACCGCCGCCGATCGGCAACGAGCGCCGTGCCCGAGGGACCCTCGTGGCATAGCGAAAAACGCCTGCGGCCAACGCGATCCAACAAATCGTGGCCACGACGTGCCCGGCGAAGAAGCCTTGGGTCTGACCGCCCAACAGCACACCGGCCGTCACCACGAACTTCGTGATTCCGTACAGCGCGACCACCGCCGCCGTCGCCCACGACCAGTCCGCCCGCCACGACCACGCAACGGTGGCGGCAAAGGCCACCACGAGCACGCTGGCGATAAGCGTCGACACGGCGATCGGAGTGCTCAGTGCCGTTGCCCAGACCAGTGTCGTCAGCGGAGCGTAGGCGAGGTAGAACAACCCACCCACGACACCGAATCCCATTGCGCACCAACGCGCGACCCGGTTGCCACGACCCGCCACCGCCACGACTACCGCCATCGCGAGAAGCACGGGTCCGGCCACCGGGCCGTCGAACGCGACCGTCACGGCCACTAGGGCCGAGACCGCCGCCAGCGCCGACCAGACCGTCCGCACGGGCGCAGTGACCATCGGTAGGCGGTCACCCAAGAGCACGACCACGAAGAGCACCGCGGCGAGCACGGCGGCCAGCAGTGCCGCTACGATCCTGTCGACGGCCATCGACGCGGCCAGCACGGGCATCGTCCCCGCTGCGCTCAGTAGCGTCATCGCCACCGCGTTCTTCGTGTAGCGCAGCAGGATCAGCGCGCTGCCGATCGCCAGCACCGCCGCCAGGACACACGCAACGGCCAAAAGGGGTGACTGCTCGAGAGCCAGTGTGACGAGAAGCGGCAGCGTGCTGGCCGCCATGCGCGCGGCGTGCATGCCGACCCAGTCCTTCCCCAGTTGCACCGGCACGGACGCGGCGCTCAGCGCCAGCATGAACCCGACGAGCACGGGAGTGAATCCGTCGGCGACGACGGGCGCGAGGCCGATGAGCGGCACCAGCACCAGCAGGCCGAGATGCTCGGTGTCCCACCGGCGGGCCAACAACAGACCCGTGCAGCCGACGACGGCCGCGATCACCAGTCCGATGGGCGGCGACACCCAGTCATAGACGGTGGTCACTGCGATGACGTCGATGTATGCGGCCGCAATGCCCGTGGCGGCCAACGCCATCGCACCAACGCGGCCACCGGGCCGTTGCTTGAGCCGCCATGCGGCACCCACCAGTCCGGCGGCGAGAGCGGCGCCAGCGACGACCCGTACCTCGGGGCGCAGAATCCCGGCCTGCGCGGCGAGGACGAGCAGAAGCGCTACGCCGACGAGCGTGACGGCGACGCCGGCGACCGCGAGCGCCTTGCCGATCCAACCGTCCGACCGTGACCCCGAGGGGGTCGGATGCTGCGCAGGCATGGCGGGCTGGGCCGTCGGAGGCTGCTGGTAGGTGGGAGCCGGCCATGGCTGGGGCCACGGCTGGGTCTGGAGCTGAGGCTGGGCCGTTCGCTCAGCCACTATGCGTTCGAGCTGAACCAAGTCCGAGGTTGCCCTCGCCAGGTACGCGCCGATCACGGTGACGTCCGACGACAGCCTGGCGATGATGGCCTGATCCGGTTCGGTCATTTCGCCATGGTGGCAGCATCGGCGCACGTCCGGATGAGTATTACTACCCGACTGCGCTATTCGTCGAGGCCGTGCTCGATGGCGTAACGCGCCAGCTCGACGCGGTTGGCCACCTGCAACTTGCGGAACGTCGCCTGCACGTGATTCTCGACCGTGCGGTGGCTCAACGACAGGCGTTCGGCAATCTGCTTGGCGGTCAGCCCCTTCGCGACGTACCGCAGGATCTCCGTCTCGCGCTCGGTGAGGCTCGGCGTGGCCACTTCCCCCGGAGCGTGCGCCATCCTCCTGTATTCACCAAGGACGAGTCCCGCAAGGCCCGGCGTGAACACCGCGCGCCCCTCGCCGGTGGCGCGGACCGCGTCGGCGAGTTCGCCCTTCGACGCGCTCTTGACCAGATAGCCCGTGGCGCCGGCCTTCACCGCCTCGAGCACGTCGTCGCGTTCGTCGGAGGCCGAGAGCACCAGGACGCGCGATGCCGGCGACACCGTAAGCACCTCCGCGGTCGCGCCTGCGCCGTTGCCGTCGGAGAGGCGCATGTCCATCACCACCACGTCGGGTTTGACCACCGCCGCGCGGCGTCGCGCCGAGCCGACGCCGTCGGCCGTGGCAACGACCGTGAACCCCTCCCCCTCGAGGTCGCGGGCCACCGCGTCGCGCCAGATCGGATGATCGTCCACCACCATCACGGTGAACGTGGAATGGTCAGCTCCCACTCGGTCCCCCTTCCTGGCTCCGTACTCAGGCGCGCAGTGCCGCCCAGCCAATTCAGCCGTCCCACAATGGATTTGGAGATACCCACGCGGCCCTCCTCGACGGCCTCCTGCAGGCGGCCCGCCGGAATCCCCACTCCGTCGTCACGGACGCTGATCACGACCGAGTCTTGCAGATCCTCGAGCAGAACGAAGGCACGTGCGCCCGCACCCGCGTGTGCGACGACGTTGTCCAAGGCGTTCGTCACGGCCGCCTCGACCTCGGTGGCCACGGCCGGGTCGATTAGGACCGGGCTGGCGGGCAGGCTGACCGATACACGATCGGACGCGCGACTGCGGAGCACCGGAACCAGATCCGTCTCGGTGCCCTCCGGAAACCGGGCGCCGGCGTCACTCACCCACCGCCTCAACGCTCGCTCCTGTTCGCCAGCGAGTTCGGCCAACTCGGTTGTCGGACCGCCGATTTCGCGCCCGCGCCGGGCAACGAGCGCCAGCACCTGGATCGCGCCGTCGTGCACCTCTCTCGACAACCGCTCCCGCTCCTCGAGTGACGCCGCCAGTCTCGCCGCTCGCTGCAGGTCGGCGTGGGCGTGTCGGGCCGTCTGTGCGGCCAGGCCGATCGCCAGGCCGACGGCCAGTTCAATCACGACGGTGGCGTTGCGTCCGACGTCGAAGCTCACGTAGCCCTTCAGCGCCGCGCTGGCAGCCGTCACCACCAGCGCGACGACCATGCCCCCCAGCGGTCCGAGCAGGATCGCCGCCGAAATCGTGGCGTTGGTGGCCCACAACGTCGTCGGCCAGGACTGGTTGTCCAGCGCCCACTGGTCGGACGCGACGATGTCGGTGGACAGCATCAACCCGACGACCACCAGCACTTCGGCGAGCACCCAGGCGCGGCGCCGCCCGTAGCCGTGCAGGTACGCCGCCGCGCACGCCACACTCCACGAGATCAGCACCGCGAACAGGGCCCACCCGATCGCAGGCCGGTCGAGGTCGTCGTTGACGGCGATCTGAAAGCCCAGCGCGTACAGGCAACTCAGCAGCCGGAAGACCTGCGCGGCCCGCCACAGCGGGGTGGCGGGGTCGGGTGTGGGTGCCGCCGGCATGGGACTACATCACCTTGGACAAGAAGGCCTTCGTGCGTTCTTCCCTGGGGTTGCTCAACAGTTCGCGCGGGTCGCCGCTCTCGACGATCACGCCGCCGTCCATGAACACCAGCTGGTCTGCGACTTCGCGCGCGAAACCCATCTCATGGGTCACGACGAGCATCGTCATGCCTTCGGACGCCAACTTCTTCATCACCCCCAGCACTTCGCCGACCAGCTCGGGGTCGAGCGCCGAGGTCGGTTCGTCGAACAGCATCAGCTTCGGGTCCATTGCCAGGGCGCGCGCGATCGCCACCCGCTGCTGTTGACCGCCGGACAGCTGCGCGGGGTAGGCCTCGGCCTTCTCCGACAACCCGACCTGGTCCAGCAGGTCGCGGGCCCGCGCGAGTGCCGTCGCCTTCTTGACGCCCTTCACTTGGATCGGGGACTCCATGATGTTCGCCAGCGCCGTGCGGTGCGGGAACAGGTTGAAGTGCTGAAAGACCATCCCGATGTCGCGGCGCTGCTTGGCGGCGTCGCGCGGCGCCATCTCGTGAAGTTTGCCGCTCCGCTCCCGATAGCCGATCAGATCACCGTCGACGTAGAGCCGGCCCGCGTTGACCTGCTCGAGATGGTTGATGCAGCGTAGGAAGGTTGACTTACCCGAGCCGGACGGGCCGACGATGCACAACACCTCGCCGCGCTTCACTTCCAACGTGACGCCCTTGAGGACGTTCAGCGCTCCGAAGCTCTTGCATACCTGTTCGGCGCGGACCATGACATCGGTCATCCCTTCGCCTCTCCCAACTGCGCCTTGGCCAGCGCCTCCAGTTGCTTGGTGGTGAGCTTGCGCGACGCGCCTCGGGAGAAGTACCGCTCCAGGTAGAACTGGCCCACCATCAGAACGCTGGTGACGGCCAGGTACCAGGTCGCCGCGACGAGCAGGAGTGGGATCGGCTCGAAGATGACTCCAGCGATGTCGCGGGCACGACCGTACAACTCCAGGCTGTAGGGCACCGCGGTGACCAGTGACGTGGTCTTCAGCATGCTGATGAACTCGTTACCGGTCGGCGGGATGATCACCCGCATCGCCTGGGGAAGAACGGTGCGCCGCATGGTCATCGCCCATGACATCCCCAGCGCGGTCGACGCCTCCGTCTGGCCCTCGGGGACCGAGCTGATACCGGCGCGGATGATCTCGGCCATGTAGGCCGCTTCGTTCAGGCCGAGGCCGACGGTCGCCAGGATGAAGCTGATCGAGAGACCCTGCAGGTTGACGTGCAGCAGCGACGGTCCGAACGGCACGCCCAGCTGAATGTTCTGATAGATCGTCGGGAACAGGCCCCAGAACACCAACTGCACGTAGACGGGGGTGCCGCGGAAGATCCACAGGTACACCCATGCCACCGACCTGAAGACCGGGTTCGGCGACAACCGCATCACGGCGAGGAGGACGCCGATCGCCAACGCCAACGCCATCGAATAGATGGTCAGCTGCAACGTGTTCCACGCGGCAGCCGAGATGCGGGCGTCGAACAGGTACTTCGAGTACGTCGACCAGCCGTACGCCTTGTTCGTGGCGGCCCCATAGAGGAAGAGCCCGAGCAGGGCGACGATGACGGCCGCCGCCACCCAGCGCCACGGATGGCGCAGCGGAATCGCGTCGATACCTTGCGGCGCGTCGGGTGGCGGCGGTGCGTCAACAGTCACTAGTCGTTCCGATTCAGCTGACCGCGCCATTGATCACGGGCTTGTCGATCATGCCCTGCTCGACGCCCCAGTTGGTCGCGATCTGCTTGTAGGCGCCGGTCTCGATGAGGTGCTGCAGGGCCTGTAGCAGGGACTGCGCGAGCGGCGAGCCCTTGGCCACCGGCCAGCCGTATGGTGCCGAGTCGAAGATCTCGCCGGCCTGTTCGAGCTTGCCGTTGCTCTGCTTGATCGCATACGACGTCACCGGGGAGTCCGCTGACATCGCGTCGGCCTGCCCCAGGATGACGGCGTTGGTCGCCTGGTCCTGACCGTCGAACTTCAGGATCTCGATGGCCGGCTTGCCGCCATCGGTGCACGCCTTGCTCTTCGCGGGCAACTCATCGGTCTCCTGGACCGTGGTCGCCTGAACGGCGACCTTCTTTCCGCATGCGTTGCTGGGATCGATCGCCGTCCCCGGGCGCTGCGCCCACAAAGATCCCGCCGAGAAGTAGGTGACGAAGTCGACCGACGCCTCGCGCTCCTTGGTGTCGGTGAACGACGACATGCCGACATTGAAGGTGTTGCCCTGGATCGAGGGAATGATCTTGGCGAAGTCGGCCTCGCGGTATTCGGGGGTCAACCCCAGAGTCCCTGCTATGGCGTTCATCAGGTCGACGTCGAAGCCGATGATCTTGCCGCTGGGATCCTTGAACTCGTTGGGCGTGTAGGGAACGTTGACGCCGACGATCAACTTGCCCGAGGACTTGATGGCCTCGGGGACGGTATTTGCGATGGAATCGACCTTCTCGGCCGAGGCGGCCGTCGTGCTGGTCGTCGGCCCGCTCGTGTCCTGATTCTTCGCGCACCCCGACAAGACCATGGTTCCGGCCGCGGCTACGGCCACGGCCATTTGCCACCACTTCTTCCGCGTATGTTCTTGACACCCAATCGACACGTTGCCCCTACTTTCTGCATCGGGCCGCCTTCACTCTTCAACGAGGCGACGACGTGAAGGGAACACTAGCGGGGAGGCTGCGCTCTAGTAGGTGAAACTTAACGCTGGTCTCCGATCCGCGCTGTCCGAAGCGACAACGCCGGTGAATCATGGTCCGACCAGGGGGCATTGTGCGACACTTCCTCCGGTGACGACCCCTACGCCCCCAAGTCTGTTGCCGCACCTGTGGAAATCGGCCGCCGTGTCGGGTCTGCTGGCAGTCGCCCTTGGCATCGCCATCGTGGTGTGGCCCGCGATCTCGATCGTGATCGCAGCCATCTTCTTCGGCGCCTGCCTCCTGGTCAACGGCATCCAGCAGGTTTTCTTCGCGTTCAGCCTGCAGGTGTCCGCCGGCGGGCGGGTACTGCTGTTCATCAGCGGCGCCGCTTCGCTGATTCTGGCGATCATGGCGTTCCGGCATCTCGGCGATGCTGTTCTGCTGCTGGGCATTTGGATCGGCGTCGGCTTCATCTTCCGTGGCGTGGCCACGACGGTGTCGGCCATCAGCGACCCGACGCTTCCCGGCCGCGGGTGGAACACCTTCGTCGGCATCATCAGCTTGATCGCCGGCGTCGTCGTTCTGGCTTCGCCGTTCGATTCGATCGGCACGCTGGCGTTCGTCGTGGGCATTTGGCTGATCGTCATCGGCGTCATGGAGGTCGTGTCGGCGTTCGCGATTCGCAGAGCGACGAATCTGGTGTCCGAGGCCAGGACCCACGAGTCCGTCGACCCCACGCCGGCGTCGACCCCCGAGCCGACGAAGTCCGAGGGCGCCGGCACCTGAAATATGTCCTGGCCTGGCGGCGAAGTATCTACTACGCTATGTCGTAGTTGATACCGGCAGCCCCGGGGAGATGGTGGACGTGAACGCACTCGACGTATCGAGGTGGCAGTTCGGGATCACGACCGTCTACCACTTCATCTTCGTACCGCTGACCATCGGCCTCGCGCCGCTCATCGCCGTCATGCAGACGGCATGGGTGATCACCGGGAACACCGCGTGGTATCGCCTGACCCGTTTCTTCGGCAAGTTGTTCCTCATCAACTTCGCCCTCGGCGTGGCGACCGGGATCGTGCAGGAGTTCCAGTTCGGGATGAACTGGAGCGAGTACTCACGGTTCGTCGGCGACGTGTTCGGCGCCCCACTGGCCATGGAGGGCCTGGTCGCCTTCTTCTTCGAGTCGACGTTCATCGGGTTGTGGATCTTCGGCTGGACCCGTCTGCCCAGACTCGTGCACCTGGCGTGCATCTGGGTCGTGGCCGTCGCAGTGAACGCGTCGGCCTTCTTCATCATCGCGGCCAACTCGTGGATGCAGCATCCCGTCGGCGCCCGCTACAACCCAGAGACCGGGCGCGCCGAGCTGACGAGCATCGTCGGACTCTTCACGAACAACACTGCCACTGCGGCGTTCTCCCACGCGGTGGCCGGGGCCTTCCTGACCGCCGGAACGTTCGTTGCCTGCGTCTGCGCGTGGTGGCTGGTGCGGGCTCGCGACAGCGAAGAGGCCCGCACGATGTACCGGCCCGCCACGATCCTCGGCTGCCTGGTCGCACTCATCTCGGCAGGCGCGCTTGGCCTGACCGGTGATGCGCAGGGCAAGCTGATGTTTCAGCAACAGCCGATGAAGATGGCCTCGGCGGAATCCTTGTGCCACACCGAGACCGACCCCGACTTCTCCATCCTCACCATCGGAACGCACAACAACTGCGACAGCGTGTCCCACCTCATCGAGGTGCCGTACGTGCTGCCGTTCCTCGCCGAGGGCAGGTTCGACGGCGTGACCCTCGATGGCGTGAAGGACCTCCAGGCCCAGGACGAGGTCAAGTTCGGACCCGGTGACTACCGGCCCAACCTCTTCGTCACCTACTGGTCGTTCCGGGCGATGATCGGATTGCTGGCCGTGCCAGTCCTCTTCGCGATGGTCGCATTGTGGCTGACCCGCCGGGGGCGCGTCCCCGACCAACGCTGGTTCTCCTGGTTCGCTCTGGTCACCGTTGCGACTCCGTTCCTCGCCAACAGTGCGGGGTGGGTGTTCACCGAGATGGGCAGGCAACCGTGGGTGGTGGTGCCCAACCCGACCGGAGACCTGATGCTCCGACTGAACGTGGCAGACGGTGTCTCCAGCCACTCGGCGGGTGTGGTGCTGACGTCCTTGATCGTCTTCACGCTGCTCTACGCGGCGCTAGCGTGCATTTGGTTCTGGCTGATCCGGCGCTACGTGCTCGAGGGTCCCCTCGAGCACGACGCCGAGCCGGCGCCCCCCACCCCGCCAGGGGAAGACGACGTGGCGCCGCTGTCGTTCGCGTACTGAGGAGGCCGACATGGGATTGCAGGACTTCTGGTTCATCGCCCTTGCCGCACTCTTCCTGGGCTTCTTCGTCCTGGAGGGCTTCGACTTCGGCGTCGGAATGCTGATGGAATTCTTCGGGCGCCGGGCTCCGGCCGGCGAGCACGAACGACACAAACGGGCCGTACTGAACACCATCGGACCCGTCTGGGACGGCAACGAGGTGTGGCTGATCACCGCGGGCGGTGCCATGTTCGCGGCGTTTCCCGACATGTACGCGACGATGTTCTCGGGTCTGTACCTCCCGCTCCTGGCCATCCTCGTCGCCATGATCGTCCGCATCTGCGCGATCGAATGGCGCGGCAAGATCGACGACACCAAGTGGCGCAGCTGGGCCGACGGCGCCATCGCGGTCGGTTCCTGGCTGCCCGCCGTGCTGTGGGGCGTCGCGTTCGCTGCACTGGTTCACGGGTTGCCCGTCAACGCGCACAAGCAGATTGAGCTGTCCGTCACCGATCTTCTCAACGGGTACGTCCTCCTCGGCGGGCTTGCCACCGCCGGACTCTTCGCGTTCCACGGCGCCGTCTTCGTCGCACTGAAGACCGAGGGCGCCGTCCGCGACGACGCCGTCCGCTTCGCGGGCCGCCTCGCGCTGCCCGTGACGATCGTGGTGGCCGGCTTCGGGTCGTGGACCCAACTCGCGCACGGCAAGGACTGGACCTGGTGGGTGCTCGGCGTCGCCGTCGTCGCACAGATCTCGGCCGTCATGCTGGTGTGGAGCCGCGGCGGTGACGGCTGGGCCTTCGGCTGCACGGCGACCGTGGTCGCGGCGGTGGTGATCCTGCTCTTCGGCTCGCTCTACCCGGATCTGATTCCATCGACGTTGAACCCGGACTGGAGCCTCACTGCCCACAACGCGTCGTCTTCCCCGTACACCCTGAAGGTCATGTCATGGGCGGCCCTGATCTTCGCGCCGCTCGTGATCGCTTACCAGGCCTGGACCTACTGGGTGTTTCGGCAACGGATCGCCGCCGCCCGGATCCCGCCACCGATCGGTCTCCCGCGGTGACGCGGCGCCATCTGGCCGCATCGGTCTGCTGCGGCGTGGTCACCACGGGCGCGGCAATCGCCGGTGCCGTGATCCTTGCGCACGTACTCGCGGGCCTCGTCACCGATCCTGCCGCCCGCACACTGAACAACTGGGTGCCCTCTCTATCGGTTCTCGTGGCGCTGTGGACCATTCGTGTCTTGGCGCAATGGCTGCAGGCTCGGTTGAGCCAACGCGAAGCCACCGCCACGATCACCGATCTGAACCGGCGGCTGCTCACAGCGGTCTCAGCGCTCCCGCCGCGTGAACTCAATGCCCGGCGCGACGAGGCTACGGTGCTCCTGACGCATGGCCTCGACGGCCTGCGCCCCTACTTCACGCGCTATTTGCCTGCGGTGGTCCAAGCCGCCGTCCTCACCCCCGCCGCGGTCGCGACGATGGCCTTCTACGACCTGCAGGCAGCCGCCATCGTCGTGATCGCGCTGCCGCTGGTCCCCCTCTTCATGGTGCTCATCGGCCTCGTCACCGCCGAACGCTCCGCGGCGTCGCTGAAGGCGATGACCACGTTGCAGTCGCGACTACTCGACTTGATCTCCGGCATTCCCACCCTGCGTGCACTCGGCCGTGCCGACGGACCGGAGCACCGCATCACCAAACTCGCCGACGCCCATCGGCGTTCGACCATGGCGACGCTGCGGATCACGTTCCTGTCGGCGCTGGTGCTCGAACTCCTCGCCACCCTCGGAGTCGCCCTGGTCGCCGTCAGCGTCGGGCTGAGACTCGTGTACGGCGAAGTCGAACTGGCAGCTGGCCTCACCGCGCTGCTTCTGGCCCCCGAGGTCTTCTGGCCGTTGCGCCGCGTCGGCGCCGAGTTTCACGCCGCACAGGACGGCAAGACCGCGGCGGCGAAGTCCAACGCACTGCTGGGCGACACCGCAACGACCCACCGCGGAACTCGGACCCCCGCCAGCACGTCGATCCGCCTGCAGAACGTCAGCGTGACCAGCCGGAGCGGTGACGCCCCACAGCGGTTGTCCGCCGAAATCGAACCGGGGACGGTGACTGTCCTGACGGGACCCAACGGTGCGGGCAAGTCGACCGCACTGCATGCCATCCTCGGCCTCGTCGCACCGACGTCGGGCCGTGTGCTGATCGGCGGGGACGACGTCACCGAGATCGACGTTCGGTCATGGTGGGAGCGGGTAGCGTGGCTGCCGCAGCGACCCGCGTTGGTGGCCGGTACCGTGCGCGAGAATCTCGACCTGCTCGGCTCGATCGACGACCTCGAGACCGCCTGTCGCCGAGCGGGTTTCGACGACGTCATGGAAGACCTTCCCGAAGGCATGGACACCGTGCTCGGCCGGGACGGCACCGGCCTGTCGCTGGGGCAGCGTCAGCGACTCGGCCTGGCCAGGGCCTTCGGTGCTAAGCGGCCGGTTCTGCTTCTCGATGAACCGACGGCACACCTGGACGAGGTGCACGAAACCCTCGTCCTGCAGTCGATCCGGGACATGGCCCGCGAGGGCGCGTCGGTCGTGGTGGTCGGTCACCGAGAGTCGGTCCGTGCCATCGGTGACCGCGTGATCGAGGTCGGGAGCGACAGCCTTGTCCCGCACTGATCCGTTGGTCGCCGGCCTCTTGCTGCTGCGCCCCCGGCTGCCACGTCTGGCGATGGCCGTGGCGTTCGGCGTACTCGCACTCGGCAGCGCGCTGGCGCTCGCGGGAGTCTCGGCATGGCTGATCGCCAGGGCGTGGCAGATGCCGCCCATTCTCGATCTCAGCGTGGCCGTGGTGGCGGTGCGGGCCCTCGGCATCTCGCGCGGCGTGCTCGGCTACTGCGAACGGCTCGCCTCGCATGACACCGCCCTGCGCGCCGCGGGCACGGCCAGGGCGCATCTCTACCGCAGGTTGGCCGATGGGCCCGCCGACACCGTCATGCGGTTGTCGGATGGCGACATCGCGTCCCGCGTCGGGGCTTCCGTCGACGAGTTGTCCGACGTGCTGGTCCGCGCGGTGCTCCCCATCGCCGTCGCCACCGTTCTGTCCACCGCGTCCGTGATCGTCATCGCCGTCATCTCGCCCGCCGCAGGCGCGGTGCTCCTCGTCTGCCTCCTCGTCGCCGGGGTGATCGCTCCGTGGCTGGCCGCGCGCGCCGCCACCGCCGCCGAAGACGTTGCCGTGCGACACCATTCGGCGCGCGATGCATCCACGATGCTGGCCCTCGAACATGCACCCGAGCTCAGGGTGGCCGGCCGGCTCGACGAAGTGATCTCCGAGGCATCCCGCAGGCAGCGAGACTGGGGCGGCGCCGCAGACCGGGCCGCATTGCCCGCCGCGTTCGGCGCAGCCGCACCGGTGGCGGCGATGGGCGCCGCCGTCCTTGGCGCCGTCGTCGTCGCGATCTCGCTGTCACCGGTACTCGCCCCGACCACGTTGGCCATCCTCGTGCTGCTACCGCTGTCGGCCTTCGAGGCCACCACCGCGCTTCCTGCCGCCGCAATTCAACTCACCCGGGGCCGCATCGCCGCCAGACGACTGCTCGGCCTCACCGCGCCCGATCCGACGACGCGACTTCGACCTCCGATGAGGGCACCCGGCGTTCGCGGCGGTGACCGGTTGGCCGTCGTCGGCCCCAGCGGATGCGGTAAGACCAGCACCCTGATGGCGATCGCCGCAGAACACCGAAACCCCTTGACCGTAGGCTTCTTCGCCGAGGACGCGCATTTGTTCGACACCACCGTGCGCGACAACCTGCTCGTTGCCCGTGGCGACGCCACCGACCGCGAACTCACCGCGGCACTACGGTCCGTCGGGCTCCAAGGCTGGCTGGAGAGCCTGCCCGGCGGGCTGTCCACGCTGATGACGGGCGGTGCCGCATCGGTTTCGGCCGGCCAGCGGCGTCGGTTACTACTCGCCCGTGCGATCGTGTGCGACCTTCCCATCCTGTTGCTCGACGAACCCACCGAACACCTCGACGCGGCGGACGCGGAACGGATCCTGCGAGAACTCCTCGCCGAGGACGGACTGTTCCCAGCGACTCGCACGGTCGTCGTCGCGACGCATCACCTGCCGCTTGGCCTTTCGTGTCCCGTGCTCGACCTCGAGGTCCCCCTGGCTGGCAGCGACTACCCTCGGCGATCGTGACCGGCCCAAGAATCGGCTTCGCCCGCAAGAACGGGTTGGGCACGGCGGCGCTCGTCCTCGCCATCGTCGGGCTCGCCCTCTGCTGGTCGGTCCTTGGCGGCATCGGCTGCGGCGTCCTGGCGGTCGTCCTCGGACTCCTCGGCCGCGGGCGGGCGTCGCGGGGCGAGGCCGACAACGGCGGAATCGCCACTGCCGGAATCGCACTCGGCGTCCTGGCAGTCGTCGTGTCGCTGGCCTTCGTGGTGATCTGGTGGTTCGCGTGGCGAGACGTCGGCGGCACGGAGTATCTGGATTGCGCGGTGCGCGCCGGAAATGATCAGCAGGCGATGAACGGCTGCACGGACAAGTGGCTCGACCAGGTTCAGAAGAGGTTCAGCGTGACCCCGACGACGCAGCCGACCCTGGGAAGTACTTGACGATTCCCTCTTGAACGACGGTGGCCACCACCAGCCCCTCCCGGTTGAAGAAGTGTCCGGTGCCCAGCCCCCGCGACTCCGCGGCCACCGGCGACGACGTCGAGTACAGCACCCACTCGTCGAAGTGCACCCGGCGATGAAACCACACCGAGTGGTTCATCGAGGCGGCGAAGATGCGGTCGAACCCCCACGACAGGCCGTGGCTGGTGATGATCGAGTCGAGCACGGTGGTGTCCGACGAGTACACCAGCGCGGCGGCGTGGATCACCGGGTCGTCGGGCATCTCGCCCTTGGCCGTGAGCCACACCCGGTTGTGGGCGAGTCGCTCCCCCTTGTCCCGCATCACCCACGCCGGATCGTTGGTGTAGCGCCACTCGATCGGCTTGAGCGCGGCGACGAAGTGCGGCACCGTCTCCTCGTAGCCGACCAGGAGGTCCTCGATCCGAGGAACCGAGAGCGGGTCCGCCACGTCGGGTGCTTCGACACCGTGTTCGAGACCGCGCCCTCCCGCCATGTGGGACACCAACGCCGACGCCAGCAGCGCGTCACCCTGCATGACGTCCACCCGCCGATTTGCGAAGCGGCGTTCGTCGCGAAGCCGCACGACGTTGAAGTCGAGATTCCGCTGCGGGTCACCGCCCGCGATGAAGTGCACCGACAGGGTGCTCGGTGGCAGGTCGTGCTTCAGAGTTCGACTGGCCGCGACGAACGCCTGCGCCATCATCTGGCCGCCGAACGTGCGGATGGGGTTCTTGCTCGGATGCGAGCCCGTGAACGTGTCTTCGTCGACGCGGTGGAGGTCGAGTACCGACAGCAGCTCCTCGAGGTCTCGACTCATCGCTCTTCGCGCAAGCGCTCATCGAAACCGGCCGGCACGTTGTCTCCCCTAGTGGTCGTCCTCGCCGATCCGGTGCACGTGGATCAGGTTGGTCGAGCCTACTGTCCCCGGCGGTGCGCCAGCCACGATGACCACCAGGTCGCCACGCTTGTAGCGGCCGAGCGCCAGAAGTGACTCGTCGACCTGGCGGATCATGCCGTCGGTGGTCTGGATGTGCGGAACGATGAATGTCTCGGTACCCCAGGTGAGGGCCAACTGGCTGCGGACCTCGGGCAGCGGCGTGAACGCCAG
This sequence comes from Mycobacterium sp., assembly GCF_032162605.1. Taxonomy (GTDB): domain Bacteria; phylum Actinomycetota; class Actinomycetes; order Mycobacteriales; family Mycobacteriaceae; genus Mycobacterium. The sequence goes on from NZ_JAVROT010000572.1 coordinate 16,247, forward strand.
CAGCGGCAGCGGCGTGTGCAACCGCGCCAGGCGCTTGAGCGTGTCACCCGACTGCGTGAAGGCGACGAGGGCCTTGGCGTCCAGCCGCTCACCGATGTCGCGGGCGGCATAGGAGATGACGCCCCGCTTGGTGCGCGGTACGTGGGTGAGCGGAGGCGCGGCCGTCGAATTCTGCTCGACTGCGGTGACGATGCGCGCCATCGTCCTCACCGCCTCCAGCGGGTACTTGCCGACCGACGTCTCGCCGGACAGCATCACCGCGTCGGCACCGTCCAGCACGGCGTTCGCCACATCGGACGCCTCGGCGCGCGTCGGCCGGGAGTTCTCGATCATCGACTCCAGCATCTGGGTGGCGACGATCACCGGCTTGGCGTTCTCCCTGGCCATCTGGATGGCGCGCTTCTGCACCAGGGGCACTTCCTCCAGCGGCAACTCCACGCCGAGGTCACCGCGAGCGACCATGATGGCGTCGAACGCCAGCACAATGGCCTCGAGGTTCTCGATGGCCTCGGGCTTTTCCAGCTTCGCGATCACGGGCACGCGCCTGCCGATCTCGTCCATCACCTCGTGAACGAGTTCGATGTCGGCGGGCGAACGCACGAACGACAGCGCGACCATGTCGACGCCGAGGCGCAGGGCGAACTTCAGGTCGTCGATGTCCTTCTCCGACATCGCCGGCACCGACGTGTTCATGCCGGGCAGCGACAACCCCTTGTTGTTGCTGACCTTGCCACCCTCGGTGACGATGCAGACGACGTCGTTGCCGTCGACGTGGTCGACCGTCAGGCCGATGTTGCCGTCGTCGACGAGTAGGCGGTCACCCTCTGCCGCGTCCTTGGCGAGTGCCTTGTAGGTGGTCGAAACCCGGTCATGGGTGCCCTCGACGTCTTCGACGGTGATCCGCACCGTCTCGCCTGCCACCCACACAGTGGGGCCGTCTGCGAACCGGCCGAGCCGGATCTTGGGTCCCTGCAGGTCAGCCATGATGCCCACGGCTCGCCCCGTGGTATCGGAGGCCGCGCGCACCCTCTTGTAGGCGATTTCGTGATCGGCGTGGGCGCCATGGCTGAAATTCAGCCGCGCCACGTCCATCCCTACATCGACGAGTGCCTTGACCTGCTCATCCGTGGAGGTGGCCGGGCCAAGCGTACAGACGATTTTTCCGCGTCTAGTCACGTTGACTCAGCATAGTCGTTAATCGATTCAGATGACGATTCAGACCACGGCCAGTGGGAGCGCGCTCGGCTTGACCGGGGCGGGCAGATCCGACTCGCCCATGAGGTAGGCGTCGACCGCGTGCGCGGCGCTGCGAGCCTCCGCGATGGCCCACACGATGAGCGACGCGCCGCGGTGGGCGTCTCCGCACACGAAGACACCTGGAGCGTCGGTCTGCCAGTCCGAGCCGCACGCCAGCGCACCCCGCCTGTTGAGCTGCAGACCGAGTCCATCGAGCAGCGGCATGTGCTCGACGCCCTCGAAGCCGATCGCCAAAAGGGCTAATTCGCAAGGGATCTCGATCAATTCGCCCACCGGTGTGATGCGCCTGCGGCCGTCCGCGTCGCGCTCGACCTTGACCTCGGCGATCTCCATGGCCCTGACCTGGCCCCTGTCGTCGCCGACGAACCGCTGAACGGCCACCTCGAAACGACGGGCGCCGCCCTCGGCGTGGGCGGGTGACGTGCGCAGCACCATCGGCCAACTCGGCCACGGCGACCGGGAGGCGTCCCGCTGTTCGGGCGGCTCCGGGTTGTAGTCCAGCTGGGTGACCGACGCCGCACCCTGGCGATGAGCGGTACCCAGGCAGTCGGCGCCCGTGTCGCCGCCGCCGATGATCACGACGTGCTTGCCCGCCGCCGAGATGGGCGACGCGCCATCGCCTTCGCATTCCTTGTTGGCGGGCACCAGGTGCTCCATCGCCAGGTGTACGCCCTCGAGTTCACGTCCCTCGACGTCATTGTCGCGTGACCGCAGGGCGCCGACGGCGAGCACCACGGCGTCGTGCTGACGTCGCAACTGCTCGATCGACAGGTCGACACCGACCTCACAGTCGGTGACGAAACGCGTTCCCTCGGCACGCATCTGCGCCAACCGCTGGTTCAGCATGGACTTCTCGAGCTTGTACTCGGGGATGCCGTATCGCATCAGACCGCCGAGTCGATCGTCTCGCTCGTACACCGTGACGTGGTGCCCAGCACGAGTGAGCTGCTGAGCCGCGGCCAGGCCCGCCGGGCCCGAGCCCACGACCGCAACCCCCCTGCCGGTGGAAATGGCGGCGGGCTGGGGCTCGATGGTGCCGTTCATCCAGGCCTGGTCGACGATCGTCTGTTCGATGCGCTTGATCGTGACGGCCCCACCCGTCTCGCTTTCGGCGATGGAGAGTACGCACGCCGCCTCGCATGGTGCGGGACACAGTCGACCGGTGAACTCTGGGAAGTTGTTGGTGGCGTGCAGTCGATCACTCGCCGCGTCCCACCTGCCACGCCGCACCAGGTCATTCCACTCGGGAATCAGATTGCCCAGCGGACAGCCGGCGGTTCCGGAATGGCAGAACGGGATTCCACAGTCCATGCAACGCCGGGCCTGTTGAGAGACCTCGCCCGCACGTTCGTGCGCATCCTGGCGTTCGTACACCTCTCGCCAGTCACCGACCCGCTCGTCGACGGGGCGCTTGGCGGCTTCGACCTTGGACACCTTGAGGAAGCCGAACGGATCAGCCACGGGTTGCCTCCATGATCGCGGTATCGACGTCGCGTCCCTCTGCCTTCGCCATCCGCGTGGCCTGCAGGACCTTCTCGTAGTCGGTGGGCATGATTTTGGTGAATTGCTCACTGCGCCTCGGCCAGTCGGACAGAAGCGAACGTGCGACCGTGCTACCCGTGTGTCGGCCGTGCTGCGCGACGACGGTGTGTAGCCACGCCAGATCCTCCGCCTCCAATTGCTGCAGGTCGACCATGTCGGGGTTGACCTTCGCAGGGTCCAGCCCGAGTACGAAGGCGATGCCACCCGACATCCCCGCGGCCATGTTGCGGCCGGTTGACCCCAGCACGACGACGCGGCCGCCGGTCATGTACTCGCAGGCATGGTCGCCGACCCCCTCCACGACAGCCAGGGCGCCGGAGTTGCGCGCGCAGAACCGCTCCCCCACCCGGCCGCGGAGAAAGACCTCGCCGGAGGTTGCGCCGAAGAGCAGGGTGTTGCCCGCGATGACGTTGTCCTCGGGTAGGAACAGCACGTCGTCGTCGGGCCGGGCGATCACTCGGCCGCCCGAAAGTCCCTTGCCCACGTAGTCGTTGGCGTCACCGATGAGTTCGAGCGTGACGCCGCGCGGCAGGAACGCGCCGATCGACTGGCCAGCCGAACCCGTCAGCGTGATGTGGATGGTGTCGTCGGGCAGGCCCTGTGCGCCGTAGCGGCGGGTGACCTCCGACCCCAGGAGCGTGCCGACGGTGCGGTTGACGTTGCGCACCGGCAGTTCCAGGCGCACCGGGTGCGCATCTTCGAGCGCTCCCTCCGCGAGCGCGATGATGGTCTGGTCCAGCGCATGCTCCAGCGCGTGGTCCTGATCCCGAAGCCGGCGCCGCTGGGTCAGCTTGGCTCCGTGCGCGTCCTTCGGCACCGCGAAGATCGGAGACAGGTCGAGCCCCTGGCTCTTCCAATGGGCGACACCAGGTGCCGTGTCGAGGATTTCGACCCGGCCGACGGCCTCGTCGATGCTGCGGAAGCCCAACTCCGCCAGATACTTGCGGACATCCTCGGCGATGAACCTGAAGTAGTTCTCCACGAACTCCGGCTTGCCGTTGAACCGGGCCCGCAGTTCCGGATTCTGCGTCGCCACGCCCACGGGACAGGTGTCGAGGTGACAGACCCGCATCATGATGCAGCCGGCCACCACCAACGGAGCCGTGGCGAAGCCGTACTCCTCCGCGCCGAGCAGCATGGCGACGATCACGTCACGCGCCGTGCGCATGCCGCCGTCGCACTGGACGGTGATCCTGTCCCGGAGGCCGTTGAGCACCAACGTCTGCTGCGTATCGGCCAGCCCGATCTCCCACGGCGCGCCCGCGTGTTTCAGCGAAGTCAACGGTGCGGCACCGGTACCGCCGTCGTAGCCGGATATGAGGACGACGTCGGCGTGGGCCTTCGAAACGCCCGCCGCCACGGTGCCGACGCCGACGGAGCTGACCAGCTTGACGTGGATCCGCGCCTGCGAATTGGCGTTCTTCAGGTCGTGGATGAGCTGCGCCAGGTCCTCGATCGAGTAGATGTCGTGGTGCGGCGGAGGCGAGATCAACCCGACGCCCGGTGTCGAATGACGGGTCTTGGCGATGTTCGGATACACCTTGTAGCCCGGAAGCTGGCCGCCTTCACCAGGTTTCGCTCCTTGAGCCATCTTGATCTGGATGTCCGTTGCATTGACCAGGTAGTCGCTGGTCACGCCGAAGCGCCCGGACGCCACCTGCTTGACCGCACTGCGCCGACGCGGGTCGTACAACCGGTCTACGTCCTCGCCGCCCTCCCCCGAGTTCGATCGGCCACCAAGTGCGTTCATGGCGATCGCCATCGTCTCGTGGGCCTCGGCGGAGATCGAGCCGTAGCTCATCGCGCCGGTGTTGAAGCGAGTGACGATCGACTCGACGGATTCGACCTCGTCGAGTGGGACCGGTGGCCGTACGCCGGACTGCAGTTCGAAGAGTCCGCGCAACGTCCCGCCGTCACGTGCCAGCCGGTTCACCTCGTCGGAGTACTCCTGAAAGACTTCGTACCGTCCGGTGCGCGTCGAATGCTGGAGCAGGAACACGACTTCCGGGGTGAACAGATGAAGTTCACCCTCGCGACGGAAGGCGTACTCTCCGCCCACTTCGAGGCGCCGGTGGACGCGTTCCGTGGGATTCTCCGGGTAGGCCCGCCGATGCCGGAGCTTAACCTCCTCTGCGATGACGTCGAGACCCACACCGCCGAGTTGGGTCGGCGTGCCGGTGAGATACTCGTCCACGACGTCGCGGTTCAGCCCGATGGCTTCGAACGCCTGCGCACCCGTGTAGGACGCGACGGTCGAGATGCCCATCTTGCTCATCACCTTCATGACGCCCTTTCCGAGCGCCTTGAGGTAGTTGCGCACCGCAGTCGTCGGCTCGATTCCCGTGAGCTCACCCTCGCGGATCAGATCCTCGATCGACTCGAATGCCAGGTAGGGGTTGACGGCCGCGGCGCCGAACCCGATCAGCATCGCGATGTGATGAACCTCGCGGGCGTCACCGCTCTCGACGACCAGCGCCACCATGGTGCGCTGCTTGGTGCGGACCAGGTGGTGGTGCACCGCCGACACCGCGAGCAACGACGGGATCGGCGCCTTGGTGTGGTCCGAGTCGCGATCGGAGATGACCAGCGTCCGATAACCCTTCGCGATCGCCTCGCAGGCGCGGATGCGCAGATCCTCGAGGGCGTCCGCCAGGCCTTCGCCGCCACGTTCGACGTCGTAGAGCGCCCGCAGCACCCTGGTCTTGAGGCCGGGCTGCTCGCCGTCGGCGTTGATGTGCACGATCTTGTTCAGCTCGTCGTTGTCGAGCACCGGCCACTTCAGCACGATCTGACGACAGGACGCCGCGGTCGGCTCCAGCAGGTTGTGCTCGGGGCCCATCACGCGCGACATGGACGTGACGACCTCTTCGCGGATGGCGTCCAGCGGCGGGTTGGTCACCTGGGCGAAGAGTTCGACGAAGTAGTCGTAGAGCAGCCGGGACCGCTGCGAGAGAACTGCTGCGGGTGTGTCGGTTCCCATGGAGCCCAGGGGTTCTGCACCCGAGGCGGCCATCGGGGTAAGCATGATCCGCAGCTCCTCTTCGGTGTATCCGAAGGAGATCTGCCTGCGCACCACCGAGTCGTGGTTCGGTTGAACGCGAACACGTTCGGGCAGGGTCGACAGGTCGAGCAGGCCGGAATGCAACCATTCGCCATACGATTCGGCAGTCGAGAGCCCCTGCTTGATTTCGTCGTCGGAAACGATGCGGCCTGCGGCGGTATCGATGAGGAATATCTTGCCCGGCTCCAGCCGGCCCCTCGCGACGATCTCGGCGGACGGCACGTCCAGGACACCGCTCTCGCTGGCGAGAATGATCCTGTCGTCAATGGTGCGCCACCAACGCCCAGGACGTAATCCGTTGCGGTCCAACACCGCACCGACGACCGTGCCATCGGTGAACGTCACGCAGGCGGGACCGTCCCACGGTTCCATCAACGACGCGTGAAACTGCCAGAACGCGCGTCGCTCTGGATCCATGTTGACGTTGTTCTCCCAGGCCTCGGGGATCATCATCAGGATGGCCTGCGGGAGACTGCGTCCGCCGAGATGAAGCAGTTCCAGCACCTGGTCGAACGAGGCCGAATCGGAGGCATCGGCAGTGCAGATCGGCGATAGTCGCGCCAGGTCTCCTGGGATCTGAGCGCTGGCCAGCATCGCCTCACGGGCGTGCATGCGGTTGCGGTTGCCGCGCACCGTGTTGATCTCGCCATTGTGGGCGACGAATCGGAACGGGTGCGCCAGTGGCCACGATGGGACCGTGTTGGTCGAGAAGCGGCTGTGCACGATCGCGATGGCACTCATGCAGCGTTCGTCACGCAGATCCGAAAAGAACTGCGGCAGTTGCATTGTGGTGAGCATGCCCTTGTAGGCGATGGTACGGCTCGATAGGGATGCGAAGTAGACCTCGCCCATCTCGGCGAGTTTCCGCACGGGATAGACGCGACGGTCGAGGTCGATGCCCCCGGGTCTGCTGCCATTGCGTTCTGCTGCGGCGAGGAACAGCTGCGCCATGTACGGCATACAACCCAGTGCCGTCTCGCCGATGCCGGCTCCGTCTGGATCGACGGGAACCGCGCGCCAGCCAAGCACTTCCAGCCCCTCGTCGACCGCTATGGTCTCGATGCCTTCGCGCGCTGCCGACCGGGCGACCGGATCTTGCGGCATGAAGCAAATGCCGGCGGCAAAGGTGTTGGTGCCCTCGGCCGTCGGCGACGGCAGGTCGAATTCGACGACCGCGCGAAACAGTTCTACGGGCAGTTGCAGGAGTATCCCCGCACCATCACCGCTGTTCGGTTCAGCTCCTGCGGCGCCGCGGTGCTCGAGGTGTTCCAACGCGGTCAGACCATCGGCGACGATGGAATGGGATCGACGTCCCTTGATGTCCGTGACCATGGCCACGCCACAGGAATCCGCCTCGTTCTCTGGGTCGTACAGACCCTGAGCTTCGGGCAAGGCCGAGAACAGCACTCGCAGCACCTCCGCAGTCCGGTAACGATCTGTCCGGGACTGCAGCGGCCCAAGTCGCGAGTGTATCAGCGGAGTAGCGGGGCTACCCGCCGATAAACGTCGGGACCAGCGGGAACCCGGGTAGATTCCGGATCACTGTCCAGGTGGCTGCCGCCACGATCACCGTCGCGACCGCCGACTTTGGCATCAGTCGCCCACCGGATCGCCAGCGCAGGACCAGCCAGAGCGCGAGCATCGGAAGGCCGAAGAGGAGGAAGACGTTGTCCACTACCGCCGCGCCGAAGTCACCATGCAAGAGGTCGTGGGTCATCCGCAGACCCCCGCAACCGGGGCAGTTCCAACCCGTCAGCAGGTGGAAGGGGCACGTGGGAAAGCCGAAGCCCGGTGCATGCGGATCGCGGAGGCCCACGTAGGCGAGCGCGCCAGCAAGGATCCCCGCCGTCCCGATGATGGCGTACCGGGGACCCCGGTGGCTGGTCGTGTCGTGAGGGTGCATCGCGGATCCAGCATGCCAGAGCGAAGCGGCCGTCAGAAGGGCGGCGGTTTGTAGTCTCTGGCGAGACGTCGAGCGAACTGACGCCTTTCGAAGGCAAGGCGTTCTGCGTTGCGTTGCCGGTCGTCTGCGTGGCGCCGGGACACGTCTTCGGCGCGGGTGCGCTGACGCTTCGGCGTCATCTCGCTGCGATTGGGGTGTGGCAGGACGATCTTGGGCACTGGCGCGAGCTTGCCCGTCGACTGACCCAACGCCAAAGTAGAGCTGGCCACCTGGCCTTGTGGTGTATGTGTGGCCAGTGGGAGCCACCCATGGACCGTTCCGTCGGGCAATTGGCTCTCGGCCCACCCTGCAGGCTCACCGTAGAACGGCTTGATCAGGTGATGTCACCGGATACGCGAAGAACACTTTTACTCCTACTTCAATCCCAGTATCGCGCACGGGTATAACCGCAGCTCAGAGGCGGTTTTTGGCCCCTCCCGCCGAACCCTGTGGAGAATACGTGAAATTTCGACCGGGGTGACCCTGCAAGTCACGCTGTGGCATATCTGGATTGCCCCGCCAGCGCCCACACAGCCCACGACCATCCCGTGGTCGTCTGCACGCGCTTGGCCGCACACGGCGAACTGTTTGCGCATCAGGTGGTCACCGCCGAGCCTGTTAAGGAGGACCACCGTCCGGCCTTCTGCACGCGTCACCGTGCGAACGTTACAAACCCACGCCGGTCGACGTCGCGCACAGCTACAGTACGGCGGTGCTGACCTGGATCGCGCTTCTGATCCTCATCGTGATCGTGTCCGCGGCGATAATCAGCAAGCTTTTCGTGCGAAGTCGGATACCTGAGCAGGGCTGGTTCGCCGATCCGCCGCGCGCGGCCACCACTTTGTCCGTGGTCGGCACGATGACCGCCGTGATGCTCGCGTTCGTCATCTTCTTCTCGCTGCAGAGTTACCAACACGCCCGCGACGGCGCGAGCGTCGAAGCCGTGGCGGTCACCGAGCTTCACGATGTCGCCAACGTGTTGGAGGGGCATTCGGGCCGGGCTCTGCACGGGGGACTTATCTGCTACTCGCGCGCCGTCATCTCCGACGAGTGGCCTGCGATGAGAGCAGGGAAGTCCTCGGAGGTGGTGCTTGCCTGGGTCGAGACGATGGGTCGGGACTTCGAGGGCATTGAGCCGACCAGCGCCAAGCAGGAGGCGGCCTACGCGCAGTGGTTCGACCAGCAGGCGCAGCGTCGCGAAGGTCGCCGCGCGCGTCTGGCCGAGGCGACGGCGTCGGTGCCACCGCCGCTGTGGTTCGTGCTGGGTGTCGGTGCCTGGGCGGTCGTCGCCTACATGTGCCTGCAAGCGGATAGGCGCGAAGGGCGTCTCATCCAGGCGGCGCCGATCGGCTTAGTCGCGATGCTGGTGACGTCGGGCCTACTGGTCGTCTTCCTCCTCGACCACCCCTACGCGGACTGGAGCGGCAGCATCCAGCCCACCGAGATGCGCCGCACGCTCTCATTCATCGACGACGGCCACCCCGCGCCGTGCGACGAACGAGGCAACCCGACGTAAAGCGTGTCGGAAACGGCGTACCCGGCGAATTGCGCCTCGTCGAGGTCGCCTCTTCGTAGGGCTTGTGCAGCCGGTGAGTTCGGCACTCGCACTTCAGGTTCGACGGGCGGGTCAATCCTCCCAGCCCGAATGGAATCGTATGATCGACGTCGCAAAACGCCGCCGGGACATCGCACCCTGGGAACCGGCAGAAGAGATCGCGGAATCGAACGAACTCGGCAAGGGCCGCCGACGGTCGATAACCGGGCTCGGGTGTCGAGTCCGTCGGGACGATGAGCGGCTTGCGGCGTGCTCTCTTCGCGAGGTCACGAAGCGTCTCTGCAGCTATCGGCCCAAATCCGGCGACGTACCCCGGTGCCGCGCCCGCACCGTCGACGGTTGACGGCTCGGACAGGACGTGGATCACGATGTCACGTTCTGGCTTGGACCGTTCGACTTCACAGCTCGCAGCGCTGCATGCGCATGTCATCTGATCCTGCCGGTCGGCCAGGGCACGGACCGCATCGGCTCGGAGTTGAGCCTTGGTGCGGGGATCGTCCGGGCAGACCGTGGCGATCAAGTCGTTGATTCGCTCGTCGAAGACGACGGCATCGTTGACGTGCAGGTTGCCCCAGATGCCAGCCATGCCTTGACTGGAGGCTCTGACGTCGAGATAGCGGTTGTCGGAAGGCTTCCGGGGCTCGCGCACCCCGGTGGGGTCGAACCGCCCCACCCAAGAATCAATGTATTCGGCGATCTTCTTGCGCGAGTACTTCGGTCCATCCCTGTGCGCGTTTCGCCAGCGACGTATCCACTCGCGCCACTGCATCTGGGTCTTCTACAAATTCGGTGCGATTGACGCTCGCGGGGACATCGCCATGTCGATGTCCCCGCGAGCGAACACGGCTGCGACCTTGGGCAGGCGACCCCGCAGCGCTTCGCCGACTCTGATCAGCCCGGCGGCACGCGAGGACGTGACTCCGATCGCAGCGGCAATCTCCGCGGACACCGCATGCATCGTGTCGACGACGAAGTAGTCGGCCTCGGATTCTGCTTGCTGCTTGCGACGGTCCCAAAGCTCGCCGACCGCGCTCAGCCGTCGGGCCTGGACTTGGGCTTCGAGCTTCGACGTCGACAGAATTGCGTCGACCAGTTGGACGTCACCGAGTGTGGAAACGACCGCCGGATCGGGAAGGTCGCTATCGAACATGCATGCGACTCTGCCGGTGTCTACTGACTCAAACTTCTTGGCAGGGTCGGGCGAATCTGGATCTGTGGATGAACTCGCGACTGTGGATAATCTAGCCGCGGCGCCACCAACGACGGCGCGGCGTTGCAGCGGGTTCGGCATTCGGCTTCTCGGCGGCGACGTATTCGGCGGTGGTTTCTGCGGATTCGGTGCCTTCGGCGGCGGCTTCGTGCACTTCGGCTGCGTTGGCTTGGGCGGCCTCGACTTCCTCGCCCTCGACTGATCCCAGGCCGTCCTCAGGGGCGGCGGTGGACTCGTCGTCAGACTTCTCTACGGCAGCGACGTCATCCGCACCGGCCT
>NZ_JAVROT010000573.1:0-8863 GCF_032162605.1 Mycobacterium sp.
GCGAAGTCGACGTCATCAACACGACGATCCACGTCGCTGCCTACCGTGGGCCCACGTTGCCAGCGGCCAGCACGCTGCAAATCGTGCAATACCGGTCGATGGACTTCAGCCGACTGGCGGCCGTCGATCGTCTGGCCGGTCGCATCCGCGCTGGTCAGGTGTCCCCGTCGAAAGCTCGCGACGAGCTCGACGCCATCATCACCGCGCCGCGCCCTTACAAGCGCTGGGTCGCCACCCTCGCCTGGGGGGCGCTGGCGTTCGCTACGGCGGGAACCTTGGGCGCCGGTCTGCTCGCCTGCTTCGTCAGCGCTCTGAGCGCCATGACGATCGACCGGGTCAATCGGCAGCTCAACAGGCATGGGCTCCCGTTCTTCTTTCAATATGCGGTTGGCGGCGCGATCGCGACCGCACCCCCGCTGGTGCTCTACTGGCTCAGCCCCAAGCTGGGCCTGCAGTTCGAACCGACGGTGGCCATCGCCGCCGGCCTCGTCGTGCTGCTCGCAGGACTCTCGCTGGTGGGCTCCGTCGGCGACGTCATCACGGGCGCCCCGGTCACAGCTGCGGCCCGCTTCTTCGAGTTGGTCATGATGACTGCCGCGACGATCGCCGGTGTGGCGTTGGTACTGCACCTCGCCAACCGCTTCGGCGCGCCGTTCGTCGCCATCGGCGCGTATGCACCGCCCGCCTTGGCAGAGCTGCCTGCGCGTGTCGCATTCGGCGCGGCGAGCGCAGCGGCCTACGCCCTGGCCTGCTACGCCGAACGGACCGCAGCGGTGGCTGCGGCGTTCGGCGGTGCGGCAGGCGCCCTTGCGTTTCTTCTGGCACAGGGCGCGTTTGGGTCCCGTGGTGGCGTCGTTCGTCGCGGCGGTGCCGATCGGGTTGGTCGGCCGGCTGATGGAACGCCGCAATCTCGCGCCACCGCTGGTCGTGTCGATCGCGGGCATCGTGCCCCTGCTCCCGGGCCTGGCACTGTTGCACGGTATCTACGCGATTCTCAACGACCAACAGGCCGTCGGGTTCGCATCGGTGTTGGGCGCCATGGCAATCGGTACCGCCCTCGCGGCCGGCGTCACGTTGGGCGAATGGAGCTCGTGGAAAGTTCGGAGACGACGCCTTGCGGATCGCCGCCGCAGCCGCGGCACACGACTCGCTCAGCCCACGCGCACGCACGCCCAAGAGGCGCGCCGGTTGCCCCGCTCGAGTAGAGACCTCCTCTCCAATCCCGACAATCCGCCCCGCCGAGATCCTTAGGGTGCCAACGTACGCACTGCCCACGGCGATCGAAAGTCACACCGGCGAGCCCACCGCTTGTTCGCGTTCCGTGTGTGGTCCTAGGAGTCTGACGTGACCTGTGTGGTTACGCGGTGCGGCGGATCCCCCGCTTGAGTAGAAGCTCACGCTCAGCCTCGCTGAGGCCACCCCAGATGCCGTAGGGCTCTCCGACCGCGAGAGCGTGGGACCGGCACTGAGCAACCACCGGGCAACGCCGGCACATCTCCTTCGCGCGCATTTCACGCTGAGCTCGGGCACGTCCCCGCTCACCGTCCGGATGGAAGAACATCGAGGACTCGACGCCCCGGCAAAGACCTGACATCTGCCAATCCCAGATGTCGGCGTTGGGCCCGGGCAACTGCTGCGGCTGTGGCATTGGGAAAACCCCTCTCTACGCGTCTCTTTCGCGAATGAACGAAAACGTGACGTCGTGGAACCGATCCGAGCACGTGTCGCCGATGACTACTCGTGCACACAAAGTAGAAGGGCTCGAGAACTTCGGTCAATAGCCCGAGCGTGTGCTCAACCACATAACGGCAGTCCGAGAATTTACATCACGTTCATCATTGCGACGCGCACGAAACGAGATGAGTGATTACGAATCTCCAACAGTTCGATCTCGATTCCCGTTTATGCTGCTCGCGTGCGGCGATGACGCACCGACCAGTAGGAGGCGCCAGGAGGCAGTTGACACCGTCGTAACACGGTGACCATGAACTGTTAACCGAAGTTGAACCTGCCACATGAAAATCCTGGGCCCCACGGTACCTGGTTCCGGCGGTTCGTTCCCTGCGGACCATTGATAGCGTCGCCGCGGATGAACACATTCGTCGACCTGGCCTTCGGGGATGACCCGGGTCGTTGGCCATTGCCCGCGGCGAGTACGTCGCGGGAGCACTGGCTGCGCGCGGTGTCGGCGGGCGGTCAGGGTCGCTACGCAAGCGGGATCGCCGACCTGGAGATACTCGGCCGCTCGCGGCCCGACGGCCCGCTCGCCTCCCTCGCATTGAGTACGCGCGCCTCGTTCCTGCGACAGCTCGGTGGGCACCACGCCGCCCGGGCGTGGGATGGGCGGGCCTGGGCCGTCGCAGGGCCGAACGTCGAAGCGGGAGCCGATGCCCTGATCGGGTTGGCCGCCGATGCACTGGGTGTCGGCCGGTTCGCGACGGCGAGCCGGTTGCTGCTGCGCGCGGGCGATCTCCTGGGCGAGGACACCGCGGGCCGGCTACCCGTACGCCTGGCGTGGGTGCGCGCCGAGCTGGCGATGGCCACGGGAGCTGGCGCGGCATCCGTCGGGCATGCGGAGCATGCGGCGGAGCTGGCGTCGCCGCTCACCTCCACGCGACACGTCATGAAATCCCAGGTCGTACTGGCCGCGGCGCTGTGCAGCGCGGGCGAGTTCGAGACTTCCCGTCAGGTCGCCGATGGGGCACTGGCGAACACCGAACGTCTCGGGTTGATACCACTGAGCTGGGCTTTGGCGTGCCTGCTCACCGACATCGGCAGCTCCGTCCATTCGCCGTCGCAGATCCGCGTTGCTCGCGACGGGTTCGCCGAGACCGTTCGCAGGAGGGGAGGAAGGTGGTCGGCGCGGTGAGTCTGCGAGTCACTTCTAGATCACTACTCTTTAGCTGACACAACCGCGGGGACGTGCCCCATCAGTAACGCTGGAGATATCGCCCACGATGACAATTTCGGGAGACAGTCTCGATGGTGTCGTGGCCAAGGCGGTAAACGGCGACCGAGATGCACTCCGGACAGTGCTGGAGACCATCCGGCCGATCGTGTTCCGGTATTGCCGGGCGAGGATCGGGTCAGCGGAGCGAAGTGGCCTTTCAGCAGACGACGTGGCTCAGGAGGTTTGCTTGGCCGCCATCACGGCGCTGCCGCGCTACAAGGATCAGGGACGCCCCTTCCTGGCCTTCGTTTACGGCATCGCCGCGCACAAGGTCGCTGACGCACATCGCGCTCAGGGGCGTAACCGCGCCGACGCGACCGACACGCTCCCGGAGCGGCCCTCCCTCGCGGCAGGCCCCGAGCAGATGGCGATTGACTCCGAATCGGCAGCCCGGATGAACCGCCTGTTGGCGATTCTTCCCGAGAAACAGCGGGAGATCCTGGTGCTGCGCGTGGTGGTCGGCATGAGCGCCGAGGAGACAGCCGTGGCGGTCGGCAGCACCGCGGGAGCGGTGCGCGTGGCTCAGCATCGAGCCCTGGCGCGACTGAAGGGCGAGCTGAACGGAATGGGGCCTCGAGATGGCTGATTCCGGTCGCTGGACGTCCAATGGTGGAGATCCGTCGCTCAACGAGATCAACAGGGCCGACCGCTTCTTCGAAGCACTCGCTTCCAAACAACCGGTCTACTCGACCGACCCTGCCGAGGCCGAACTCGCCTTCCTCTTCGCCGAGTTCCGCGACGACGTGCGGGACGCACCCGTCACCGCTCCGGTCAGCGCCGGCGACGCCGTGGAGGCACTGCGCGGCGGACTGGCCAAGACCCGAGGTTCACGCAGGGGCTTCGCGATCGTCGGGTCGGTGGCTGCCGCGATGTTGTGCATCGGAGGGTTCGGCACGGCCGTCTACGGGGCAGGCCCGGGTGACTCGCTCTATGGCATGCGCACCGCGATCTTCGGCCAGCAGGAGCAGACCCGTGACGATCAGGTCTCGCTGGCATCGGCGCAGCTTCAGCAGGTGCAGCAGCTGATCGACCAAGGCCAGTGGCAGCAGGCACAGGACAAGCTCGTCCAGGTGAGCTCGGCGGTGCAGGGCGTCGACCAGGTCGAGAGCAAGCAACAGCTCGTCGAGCAGTGGAACGCGTTGACCTACAAGGTGGTCGAGCAGAATCCGGCAGCGACGCTTCCGCCGGGGGAGCCGCTGCCCGTTCTGCCGTCGTCGCCCTTGACCTGGCTGCCGGTGCCCGTCGTGGAGGCTCCGACGTCGGAGTCGACCGAGACGTCCCAAACGTCACAAACGTCCGAAACGACGACCACGTCGGATACCTCGGGCGCGACCGTCCCGCCGGAGACAGTAATGACGGCGCCACCCGATTCCTCGACGTCGTCCACCACAGCTGCGTCCGACGGCTCCAGCGCTCCGGCGACGCCTCCATCGACGACTCCGACGACCTTGACGGCGCCTGCCAGTTCGCCGCCATCGAGTCCCACGACGGCCACGACCACCTCCACGGTCGCAGCGGAGCTGCCGCAGGCGACGCTCCCGCCGTCGACGCCGGCCGTCCCGTCAGTCGTCCCGTCGACCTCGACGGTCGCGGAATCCCCGGCATCGCCGCCGCGGACGGCGCCGAGTTCCTCGGCCGCCCAGCCGCCTGCTGTGTCGGCTGCGCCAAGTGCATCGGTCCCGCCGAGTCCGCCTGCGGTGTCGACGGCACCGGAGAGGCCGAGCGTGGCCACGACGACGACCATCGTGCCGCAGTCCGGCGGCGTGTCCTAGCGAGTTGGCGGCGCGAGGCCGGCTAGCACCGACACCAGCAAAATCGCCGCGCGGTTGAGGCTACCCGTAGAACTTGGTGGCATGCCTCGCCGGACGGCGCTCAGCAAACGGTTGTGAACACCGCCGAGGGTGACGATCAGTGGAATCCGGTCCGTGCTCGAATTGTGAGGGCGAACTACGCCGTCAGCGATATCCGTCGGACTCCGTGGCCGCCTCGTTCAGCGATGCATCGGCATAGCCGCGGCAGTAGTCCCAGGTCACGTACGCGTCGGGTTCGGGGTCGTAAGCCGGCTCGTGCGGACGCACCGTGCCGTCCACCAGCAGCTGCAGGAGGTTGGCCCGCAACATGTCCCAGTCGTGATAGTGGTCCTGCTGGCACTCCTCACAGCACACCACCAGGCCACGAATCCCCTTGTGCGCCAACAAGGCTTCGTAGACGGCCAGATCGGCAAGGTCGGCTTCGACCGCGATGCGTTCCTGCGCATCCAGCGGCTGGCCCGGCTCGAGTGCGTCGAGAGCCGCCGAGGGATCGCACGGATCGTCGGCGAAGGGATCGGGCGGCAAACCCGGTGGCAGGTGGTCACGCACAGCTCCACACTACGCAGGACGTCGGGTATCGCGCCAGCGCCCCGCAGCGTTGCCGGGGCTCGTCCATGGCATGTCGCGTGTTCCAACCTCGTTGCCAATGGCGCGTGGAGGTCAAGTGCCGGGCCCGACCCCGATAGGATGAACTCTTAGATCTGTGCCATCTGGAGGCCTCACCCATGTCGATCGCTGAAAGCAGCCTTCCCATCGCCGTTCCGGTGCCGACCGGGGGCGACGATCCCACCAAGGTCGCGATGCTCGGGCTCACCTTCGACGACGTTCTGCTGCTTCCCGCGGCCTCCGACGTGGTGCCCGCCAACGCCAATACGTCCAGTCAGCTCACCAGGCGCATCCGGCTGCGGGTGCCGCTGGTGAGTTCGGCCATGGACACCGTCACCGAGTCTCGGATGGCCATCGCGATGGCTCGCGCAGGGGGGATGGGCGTCCTTCATCGCAACCTGCCCGCCGCGGAACAGGCCGGTCAGGTCGAGACGGTCAAACGGTCCGAGGCAGGCATGGTCACCGACCCCGTCACGTGCTCTCCCGGCAACACGCTGGCCGAGGTCGACGCCATGTGCGCGCGATTCCGGATCTCTGGCCTTCCGGTTGTGGATTCGCTCGGCTCTCTAGTTGGGATCATCACCAACCGCGACATGCGCTTCGAAGTGGACATGAACAAGCCGGTCGTCGAGGTGATGACCAAGACGCCACTGATCACTGCCCAGGCGGGCGTCACGGCCGATGCGGCGCTGGGCCTTCTGCGCCGACACAAGATCGAGAAGCTGCCGATCGTGGACGGCCACGGCAAGCTGACCGGCCTCATCACCGTCAAGGACTTCGTCAAGACCGAGCAATTCCCGCTGGCCACCAAGGACAGTGACGGCCGCCTGCTGGTCGGCGCCGCGGTCGGCGTCGGCGGAGATGCAAGGGAGCGCGCCATGACGCTGGTCGACGCAGGCGTCGACGTGGTGATCGTGGACACCGCCCACGCGCACAACCGCGGGGTGCTGGACATGGTCCATTGGCTCAAGACGGTCGCCGGTGATCGCGTCGAGGTGGTGGGCGGCAACGTCGCCACCCGTTCCGCTGCCCTCGCGCTGGTCGAGGCGGGCGCCGACGCAGTGAAGGTCGGCGTCGGCCCGGGTTCCATCTGCACCACGCGCGTCGTCGCCGGGGTTGGGGCGCCCCAGATCACGGCGATCCTGGAGGCGGTCGCCGCCTGCGCGCCGCACGGAGTGCCGGTGATCGCCGACGGCGGCCTGCAGTACTCGGGCGACATCGCCAAGGCGCTGGCCGCCGGTGCGTCGACGGCCATGCTCGGCTCGCTCCTCGCCGGCACCGCCGAAGCACCGGGAGACCTGATCTTCGTCAACGGCAAGCAGTTCAAGAGCTACCGCGGCATGGGGTCACTCGGCGCCATGCAGGGGCGTGGAGCGCAGAAGAGTTATTCGAAGGACCGTTACTTCCAGGACGACGTGCTTTCCGAGGACAAGCTGGTGCCCGAGGGCATCGAGGGCCGGGTGCCGTTCCGCGGGCCGCTGTCGACCGTCATCCACCAGCTGACGGGTGGGCTGCGGGCGGCGATGGGTTACACCGGTTCGCCCACCATCGAGCATCTGCAACAGGCGCAGTTCGTCCAGATCACTGCGGCGGGGCTGAAGGAAAGCCACCCGCACGACATCACTATGACGACCGAAGCGCCCAACTACTACGCCCGTTAGGGCCCGGGGGATCCATCCGTATGCGTGACATGGTCGAAATCGGCATGGGCAGAACCGCCCGTCGCACCTACGAACTCGACGACATCAACATCGTGCCGTCGCGACGCACACGTTCTTCGCAGGACGTGTCGACGGCGTGGCAGCTCGATGCCTACCGCTTCGAGATCCCGGTCGTCGCGCACCCCACCGATGCCCTGGTGTCCGTCGAGTTCGCGATCGAGCTCGGCAGACTCGGCGGCTTGGGCGTGCTCAACGGCGAGGGACTGATCGGCAGGCATGCCGACGTGGAGGCGAAGATCGCCCAGGTGATCGAAGCGGCGGCCAAGGAACCCGACCCGTCGGCGTCCATCCGGCTGCTGCAGCAGTTGCACGCGGAACCGCTCGATCCGGAGCTGCTGGGCGCCGCCGTCTCCCGCATCCGCGACGCGGGAGTGACCACGGCCGTCCGAGTGAGCCCGCAGAACGCCCAGGCGCTCACCCCGGCGCTCGTCGCCGCGGGGATCGACCTCCTGGTCATCCAGGGCACGATCATCTCCGCCGAGCGCGTCGCGCAGGATGTCGAACCACTCAATCTCAAGACGTTCATCTCCGAGCTCGACGTACCCGTTGTCGCGGGTGGCGTGCTGGACCACCGCACCGCACTGCACCTCATGCGGACCGGAGCGGCGGGCGTCATCGTCGGATACGGCTCGACGTGGGGGGTGACCACCAGCGACGAGGTGCTCGGCATCAGCGTGCCGATGGCCACCGCGATCGCGGATGCGGCTGCCGCTCGCCGCGAGTACCTCGACGAGACCGGCGGTCGGTACGTCCACGTACTCGCCGACGGCGACATCCATACCTCTGGCGAACTCGCCAAGGCCATTGCCTGTGGCGCCGACGCGGTCGTGCTCGGGACGCCGCTGGCCTCTGCCGCCGAGGCGCTGGGTGACGGTTGGTTCTGGCCGTCGGCGGCCGCTCACCCGTCGCTGCCTCGCGGCGCGCTGCTGCAGGTGGCGCTCGGTGAGCGCCCGTCGCTCAAGCAGGTCCTCAGCGGCCCGTCCGACGACCCGTTCGGCTCGTTGAACCTGGTCGGAGGGTTGCGCCGGTCAATGGCCAAGGCCGGCTACTGCGACCTCAAGGAGTTCCAGAAGGTTGGGCTGACCGTCGGCCGCTAGCCCCGCCCGAGCGAAGCTGCTGCTTTACAACTTAGGGTTGCCTGTCTAGCTTGTTACCGGTCGGTAAGTTCATACTGGCCGAATGGATCCTGACTACGACGTCCTGATCATCGGCTCGGGTTTCGGGGGCAGCGCCAGCGCACTGCGGCTCACCGAGAAGGGCTATCGCGTCGGTGTGCTCGAGGCCGGTCGTCGCTTCGAGGACGAGGACATGGCGAAGACGTCGTGGGACCTCCGCAAATTCCTGTGGATGCCCAAACTCGGCATGTACGGCATCCAGCGCATCCACCTTCTGCGCAACTGCATGATCCTGGCGGGTGCCGGCGTGGGCGGTGGGTCGCTCAACTACGCCAACACGCTGTACGTGCCCCCTGAGCAGTTCTTCGCTGACAAGCAATGGGCTCACATCACCGACTGGCGCGCCGAGTTGATGCCGCACTACGACCAGGCCACCCGCATGCTCGGCGTGGTCACCAACCCGACCTTCACCGATGCCGACCGCATCCTCAAGGAGGTCGCCGACGACATGGGTGTCGGCGACACCTTCGTGCCGACGCCCGTCGGGGTGTTCTTCGGCCCCGACGGCCAGAAGACGCCAGGCAAGACGGTGCCCGATCCGTACTTCGGTGGTGCGGGGCCGGCGCGGACCGGCTGCATCGAATGCGGGTCCTGCATGAC
>NZ_JAVROT010000574.1:0-4991 GCF_032162605.1 Mycobacterium sp.
CCACCAACAAGCTGATAGGCCGCGGGCCCATCCCACACCGCAAAAGCTTTCCACCACGAACCATGCGATCCGTGGTCATATTCGGTATTAGACCCAGTTTCCCAGGCGTATCCCGAAGTGCAGGGCAGATTACCCACGTGTTACTCACCCGTTCGCCACTCGAGTACCTCCGAAGAGGCCTTTCCGTTCGACTTGCATGTGTTAAGCACGCCGCCAGCGTTCGTCCTGAGCCAGGATCAAACTCTCCAAACAAAAACTCCTCGATAAACGAGGTGAATTTACAATCAGAGAAAATCTGACCTAACAAAAAGACGCCAAAAACTGGCATCTAAATAAATTGCGACCACACCCTCACACGGGGGTGCTTAGATGTGGTCAAAAAAACAACAACAAACAAAAACACCAAACACACTATTGAGTTCTCAAACAACACTCTTGCTTGTTTCGCCCGCTTCGGGGCAACCCTGCCAGCTTAATACGAACCCGGCTGAGTCGTCAACCCCCAATTTTGTTGCGATCGTGGTGATCGCCGCAGGGGCAGCCGTGCCAGGTTAGTACCGTTCCGGCGAGGGAGTCAAGGCCCCGGTCTCGGTCTCCTTTGAGTGGTGACCGCGCTTGTGAGGCACTGACTTTGGTTACTGTACCCGCTCGATCTCCGCACCCAAAATCGCCAGGTTTTCCACGAACAACGGGTAGCCGCGATCGATGTGAAAGACGTCGTGGACCTCGGTGTCACCGTCGGCGACCAGCCCGGCGAGCACCAGGCCGGCGCCGGCTCGGATGTCCGAACACCAGACCGGGGCGCTGGAAAGTTGTGGCAGACCCCGCACCACGGCGTGATGGCCGTCGGTACGGGCATCGGCGCCGAGCCGGATCATCTCTTCGACGAACCTGAAGCGCGCCTCGAACACATTCTCCGTGATCATCGAGGTGCCGTCGGAGATCGACGCCAGCGCTATCGCCATCGGCTGCAGGTCCGTCGGAAAACCCGGAAACGGCAACGTCGCAACGTTCATGGCCTTCGGGCGCTCGTATTGGGTCACCCGAAAGCTGTTATCCGTCTGGGTGACGGTGGCACCCGCGTCGTGCAGTTTGTGCAGCACCACCTGAAGATGCGCCGGGTCGACATTCGTCACCGAGATGTCGCCGCGGGTGATGGCAGCGGCAATCCCCCAGGTCGCAGCAACGATGCGGTCGCCGATCACCCGGTGCTCAGTGGGATAAAGCCGCGGGACGCCGGTGATGGTCATGGTCGGCGAACCGGCACCTTCGACCCGGGCACCCATCTGGTTCAGCATCGTGCAGAGGTCGACCACGTCGGGTTCGCGTGCCGCATTGTGAATCGTGGTGACACCCTCGGCCACGACGGCGGCCATCAGGATGTTCTCGGTAGCCCCCACAGAGGGAAACTCCAATTGAATCTCCGCGCCGCGCAACCTGTCTGCCGTCGCCACCACGCAGCCGTGCTCGATATTGCACGTTGCGCCGAGTTGGCGCAGGCCGGCCTGATGCATGTCGAGCGGACGCGATCCGATGGCATCACCGCCCGGGAGCGCAACCTTGGCCCGCTTGCATCGGCCGACCAGCGGCCCCAGCACACAGACCGAGGCCCGGAACTGCCGCACTGCGGCGAAGTCGGCGTCGTACTTGGGCTCGTCGGGCGAGGTGATGCGGGCGACGTCGCCGTCGAGTTCGACGGTGGCGCCCAAGCCGCGCAGGACCTCGGCCATCAACGGCACATCGAGGATGTCGGGACAGTTGGTGATGGTGCTGGTGCCTTCGGCCAACAAGGTCGCGGCCATCAGCTTGAGCACGCTGTTCTTGGCGCCCCCCACTGCGACTTCGCCCGACAAGCGGTTACCGCCGGTCACCACGAATCGCTCAGACACCCGCGTCAGTCTAGTGAAGCGGTATCGGCTTGTCAGTCAGCCGAGTAGTTAGCCGAGTACGGTTTGTTCATGGCAGTACACCTGACCCGCATCTATACGCGGACCGGCGACGACGGAACCACCGGATTGAGCGACTTCTCGCGGGTCTCGAAGAACGATCCCCGCCTCGGCGCCTACGCGGATTGCGACGAGGCCAACTCCGCGATCGGCGTCGCCGTCGCTCTGGGTCACCCCGATCAGGAAATCGCCGACATGCTGCGGCAGATCCAAAACGACCTGTTCGACGCCGGCGCGGATCTGTCGACCCCGGTGGTGGAAAACCCGAAATACCCTCCGCTACGCGTCGCCCAGTCCTACATCGATCGGCTCGAAGGGTGGTGCGACAAATACAATGAGCCGCTGCCGGCGCTGAATTCCTTTGTACTACCGGGTGGTTCGCCGTTGTCGGCACTGTTGCACGTTGCTCGCACCGTGGTGCGTCGAGCCGAGCGTTCAGCGTGGGCCGCGGTCGATTCCGCGCCGGACGGAGTCAGCGTGCTGCCGGCGAAGTATCTGAATCGCTTGTCGGATCTACTCTTCATCCTGTCGCGGGCGGCCAACCCCGACGGGGATGTGCTGTGGAAGCCGGGTGGCGGCGCACCCGGCGCGAACGAGTGACGGATATCGAAACTCCTGCTGCCACTTAGTTTTTGAATGCTACACGCTGCGACGGCGTGCGCGCGGTGACGGACGTGACTCCAGCCAGGACAAGAACGCGGTCAACGCACCCTGATCGAGCGCGAGCTCGTAACCCTGCCTGCGCTCCTGTGTGGTGTCGCGCAGTTCCAGTACCACGATCTGGTCGGTCATGATGTCGAACTCGTCCCCGCGCGGCGCCCGCCGGGCCACGATCTCCACGCCCCGCCGGCTGAGCCGGCGATCCGGCCACAGACGCAGGCTGGACAGCCGGTAGAACGCGGCCTCGCCACCGCGGTAGCGGATCACGCCGTGCCGCCAGCCGTGACCACCGACCGCGGGGATATCCCGCATGATCCCCGCCGTCCCACCCTGCCTCAGCTTCAACAGCCGATAGCTCAGGGCGAGAACCGCCAGCCCCAACACGACGACGAGCACCGCCATGCCAACCAGGGGCGCACTCATCGGCGGTTAGTCAATCGCGCCGACGGCGCGCAATCTCGCACGTCCCCTGGCGGCGATGCGCGGATCGTCGGACTCCGAATCCTCCTTGGCCGCACTCTCGTCGATCTCCGACTCGAACTCGGCGGATTCGGCGAGAACGGTCACCGTCTCCTCCGTCACCGACAAGAACCCGCCATCGACCGCGATCCGCAGATCGTCTTCGCCTTCCCGCTCGACGCGCACCATCGCGTCATCGACCAACTGGGCCACCAGCGGGATGTGGCGGGGCAGGATGCCGATCTCGCCCGCGGTGGTGCGGGTAAACAGGAAGGTTGCCTCACCCGACCAGATCTTCCGGTCAACGGCAACGATCTCGACATTCAATTCAGCCATGTCACACCACCTTTCGACTCGGCCAGCACTTAGAGCTTGGCACCAAGAGTCTCGGCCTTCTTGGCCAGGTCGTCGAGGCCACCGATAAGGAAGAAGGCCTGCTCGGGCACGTGGTCGAAATCGCCCTTGCTCAGGCGGTCAAACGCCTCGATGGTCTCCTTCACCGGGACCGTCGAACCGGGCTGGCCAGTGAACTGTTCGGCAGCCATCATGTTCTGCGAGAGGAACCGCTCGATGCGGCGGGCCCGGTTGACCAATTGCTTGTCCTCTTCGGACAACTCGTCAATACCGAGGATCGCGATGATGTCCTGAAGGTCCTTGTACCGCTGCAGGATTCGAATGACTTCCTGCGCAACGCGGTAGTGCTCCTCACCGACGATGCTGGGGTCCAGGATGGTGGAGCTCGACGCCAGCGGGTCCACCGCCGGGAAGATGCCCTTGGAGAACACGTTACGAGACAGCTCCGTGGTGGCGTCTAGGTGAGCGAACGTGGTCGCCGGCGCCGGGTCGGTGTAGTCGTCGGCCGGCACGTACACCGCCTGCATGGACGTGATCGACTTGCCTCGCGTCGAGGTGATGCGCTCCTGCAACTCGCCCATCTCGTCGGCCAACGTGGGCTGATAACCCACCGCCGACGGCATCCGGCCGAGCAGTGTCGACACCTCGGATCCGGCCTGAGTAAACCGGAAGATGTTGTCGATGAACAGCAGCTCGTCCTTGCCCGCTTCATCGCGGATCCTTTCCGCCATGGTCAGCGCGGACAGCGCCACCCGCATACGAGTGCCCGGCGGCTCATCCATCTGACCGAAGACCAGCGCGGTGTCCTTGAGTACGTCGGCTTCCTTGAGCTCGACCCAGAGGTCGTTGCCCTCACGGGTGCGCTCCCCCACACCGGCGAAAACCGAAGTGCCACCGAAGTTTCGGGCGATACGGTTGATCATCTCCTGGATCAGCACCGTCTTGCCCACGCCGGCACCGCCGAACAGCGCGATCTTGCCGCCACGCACATAGGGAGTCAGGAGGTCGACGACCTTGAGGCCGGTCTCGAGCATCTCGGTCCGGGGCTCGAGTTCTTCGAAGGGCGGCGGCTTGCGGTGGATCGACCACTTGTCGAAGTCGTCGCCGTATCCCTCTTCGTCCAGGCAGATGCCCAGCGCGTTGAAGACGTGCCCCTTGACGCCCTCACCGACCGGCACCGAGATCGGTTTACCGGAGTCGGTGACCTCCACGCCGCGCACCAGGCCGTCGGTGGGCTGCATGGAGACTGTGCGCACCAGGTTGTCACCGAGATGCTGCGCTACCTCCAGCGTGAGGGTCTTCGCCAACGACTCGAAGCCGATTTCGGCATTCAGGGCGTTGAACAGTTCGGGGACGGACCCACGCGGAAACTCGACGTCGACGACGGGCCCGGTGATCCGAACCACCCGGCCGTTGGTGTCAGAGCCGTTGGAGGACTTCTCAGTCTTGCCATTCGTTTCAGTAGCAGCTGCCATATTCTCTTCGCTTCCTCGTGTGGCTACTTGGCGTCGGCGAGCGCGTTTGCGCCACCGACGATTTCGCTGATCTCTTGGGTGATCTGGGCCTGGCGCT
>NZ_JAVROT010000575.1:0-28081 GCF_032162605.1 Mycobacterium sp.
TGCAGTTCCTTGGCCGCCCGGGAGACGGCGGCGGCCGCGACCGCGAGGTTGCGGGCCAGGTAGGTGGTGCCCTGCTTGAGCTCGGCGCGCCATTCGCCGTCGGCGGTACCGGTGACAGTGAGGGTCAGCTCGAGAGTCTTGGTCTTCTTGCCGGCCGCCTTCTTGGCGGGGGCCTTCCTAGGCTTCTCCTCGGCACGAGCTTCAGCGGCTGCCGCGTCGCGCGCCGGCGTACTCCCAGGCGAGGTGCTCTCGACAGAAGGAACCAAGACGTCGAGAGTGTCGGAGTCGGTGGACGGAGCTTCTGCTACCAGAGTGTCTACAGTCATCGTTGCGGCGATCTCCTCCTGAACATGGCCCGCATGAGCGGGCTGGCACTGAGAGCTCATTAGAACACGTGTTCGACTCCCGGGCCAACTTGCCACACACGCCAACCTGCCGCTGACCACGCCCGCCTGCGCATATGAATGCCACGCGAAAACCGCAAGCGCAGGCCGCCGCATGGTGGCTGGTGTTCTCGCCAATCTCGCCGAGCTTGAGTTGGAACTGGGCAAGGAGCGCCGCAGGGCAACGCGGGATGCGCGACGGGCACGTGGGCAGTCCATTTGCCGGCCAACGGCGCTCACTGACGCTAAGGCTGCTCTGGTGCGCCCACTCTTGAACGCTAGGTCTCGTCGGCGATCTTGTGCCGATCCTGGTGCCGGCCCGGCGCTTCCGGATCGTCATTGCGGTGGTCGAGCTCCTCCTGCAGTCCGCGCTGCTCCTCGGTCGTTTTCCTGGCGTCCTTCGGCGTGGATGGCGGGATGTTCTGTTGTTCCATGTCTCGACCTTCCGAGCGTTGTGGCGTGCGCTTTCTCCACGGGTCACCTACCCACTCCTGCGTGGGCTAGACGGGCGCCACGCCAGAGAGCCCCGGCGAACAAGCACTTGCGGCGGTCCTCGCGCGGCCGGGTGCGCCACTCGTGAGACGCTGCCGTGGTGTTTGCATCGAGGTGCGGCGCCCGTGCGGTCGGCCTCGCACTGGGATGCGTGGCCGACGCGCTGCTGGCCGATCCGCATCGTGGGCATCCCGTCGCGGCGTTCGGCACCGCCGCCGCGGCGCTGGAACGACTCACGTACGCGAACAGTCGCACCGCCGGTGTGGCACACACGGGCGCGCTGCTCGGCGCGCTTGCCGCACTCGGCGTCCTGGCTGACCGCGCGGCCGCGCGGCGGGGCCCGGCCTGGTCGGCGGGTGTGACGGCTTGCGCCACGTTCGTCGCGCTCGGTGGGACGTCACTGGCGCGCACGGGCGCGGAGATGGCCAGGCTGCTCGAAGCAGCCGATGTCGACGGGGCGCGCGCATTGGTGCCGTCACTGTGCGGACGCGATCCGGCATCGTTGGACGAGTCGGGAATCGCACGTGCCACCGTGGAGTCGGTCGCCGAGAACACCTCCGACGCCCAGGTGGCGCCGCTATGGTGGGGTGCGCTGGCCGGGGTGCCAGGGCTGCTGGTGTACCGCGGTGCCAACACCCTGGACGCGATGATCGGCCATCGCTCGCCGCGATACGATCGATTCGGCTGGGCGGCAGCACGATTCGATGACGTGGCGAATTATCTGCCGGCTCGCGCCACCGGCGTTATGGTAGCCGTGTGCGCTCCTGCCGTCGGCGGCTCGACGAGGGAGTCGCTCGCGGTCTGGCGCCGGGACGCCTCGCGTCACCCCAGCCCCAATGCGGGAGTCGTGGAGGCGGCATTCGCCGGTGCGCTTGGTGTGCGGTTGGGCGGGCCTACGCAGTACCCGCACCGCCTCGAGATCCGACCGATGCTGGGCGACGGCCATTCGCCCGAATCGGCCGACGTCACGCGGTCGGTCCGGCTCTCGCGCGCCGTTCAGGCCGCGGCGGCGTGGGCCGCCGTCATCATCGCGACCGCCTGCCGTAGCGGTCGGCGAGCTTCTGCTCGGAGCTGAGCGACGCGAGGGTGGCCGTTCTCTTGTCCGTCTGGTCCTTCTCCCGGCGGCGCTGCTTGATCTCGGCAAAGACGAAGTAACCCACACCGATCGGCGCCACGATGCCGAACGCGATCCACTGGATCCCGTAGGACAGGAACGGGCCGGCGTCGAGGTGCGGCAGGCTGATCGTGCCGAGACCGCCGGGTTGGTCGTCGACGAGCTGCAGGTACGAGCCCGCAACCGGGACGCCCGTCACCTGAGCGATCTGGTCGGTGTTTATCGAGTACACCTGCTGGACGCCATCCCCGCGGAAAGGGTCCTTGCCCGCGGTGACGGGTTCGGAATCGCGCAGCCGCGCGGTGATGGTCACGGTGCCGGTCGGCGGTGGGCCGAACTGGGGGACCGCCGTGCCCTGCACGGGGTTGACGTACCCGCGATCGACCAGCACGGTGGGGCCGCCGTCGACGAGGAAGGGCAGCAGCACCTCGTAAGCGGGGACGCCGTCGTTTACGCGGAGCCGCGCCAGCACCTGAGCGTCGGGCTGGTATCGGCCGGTGGCTGTGACTTGGCGCCACTGCTGGGCGGGAGCCGACGAATCCTGGTGCGGCAGAACCGTCGTCACCGGTACCGGCGCCTCGGACAACGAACTGGCGATCTGGTCGTTCTCCCGCGACGTCTTGGTGTTCTTGCCCAGCTGCCACGGTGCCAGCACCGTGAAGCACAGGTAGGCGAAGGCGACTACGACGACGTAGAGCGCCAGCCACTGCGGCTTGAACAGGAACGCGAACCGGCGGAGGGCAGGAGCGAAGCGACCCGGGAGACTGGTACGCATCAGCTGGCGACCCCGCGCTCGGTGAGTCGCTCGTCGACCCAGTCGTGCAACCCTGGCAGCGACGCCTCGATGACCGCGAAGGTCTCCTCGAAGTCGGACCCGGTCCCGTAATAGGGGTCTTCGACGTCCAACGGGTGTGCGGCGGAACGAGGATCGAAGGACCGCATCATGCGAATCCGAGTGGGCGGGACGCCGAGGTCACGTAGAATCCGGGTGTGGTTGCGCCCCATGGCGATGACCATGTCCGCGGCGATGTGGTCATCGTCGATCTGCGCAGCGCGATGGAACGTCGGGTACCCGTGCTCCCGCAGCACGTGGTTGGTGCGATCGTCCGCGCCGTCACCCGCATGCCAGCTGCCGGTGCCCGCACTGCTCACCCGCACCACGGCGGCCAGGCCACGCTCCTCGATCTGCTGGGCGAACATCTTCTCGGCCATCGGTGAGCGACAGATGTTTCCGGAGCAGACGAACGTCACGTGGATGGGTTCAGACACCGAGTACCTCCCGCAGGCCATCGATCGTCGACACGTGCCTGAACGCGTTCACTGCCTCAGGCCCGCTGAAGTCGGATGCACCGTAACCCCATTCGACCACCACCGTGTCGATGCCGTGCGCGGCGGCACCCTCGACGTCGTGCGAGCGGTCGCCGACCATGAGCACCCGCTGCGGAAGCGGCGCGAGTTGCGCCAGCGCGTGCGCGACGACGTCGGCCTTCGACGAACGGACATCGTCAGGGCTCGCGCCCGCGATGACCTCGAAATGCTCATCGAGACCGAAGTGCTCGATGATCCGCCGGGCGGTCAGCTCGTTCTTCGACGTGGCGACCGCCAGTCGAACTCCCGCGGCGCCGAGGTCGGTCAAGAGGGCGGGAATCCCGTCGAACACGCTGTTCATCGCCCAGCCCCTGGCGGTGTAGTCGGCGCGGTAGGCGGTGACCGCCTCGTCGGCCCTGTCGCCGAGCCCCATGGACGTCAACGTCACGTGCATCGGGGGCCCGACGATGCGGCCGGCGAGGTCCCCCTCGGGCACCACGGCGCCGATCTCGCCCAAGGCGTGCCGGAAGCTGGCGACGATCCCGGCGGCGGAATCGGTGAGCGTGCCGTCGAGGTCGAATATCACTAGCTGGGGACTCACCGGTCCATTGTCTACTGTCTTGTTGTGGGCAGTCTTTCCCGGTCGCCGGGAGCGCGGAGTGGCGGGCATTCGCCGCGGGCGGAAGCGCGCTATCACGGGGATCAGGCAGCGGCTCCGGGGATGCTCGACTTCGCGGTGAACATACGGGCGGTGGGGCCGCCGTCGTGGCTGGTGGAACGTCTCGCGGCGCGACTTGAGGACCTCGGCCGCTACCCCGGCGAAAACGACCACCGACGCGCGACGGGCTCGGTCGCGACCCGACACGGACGGCGTCCCGAGGAGGTTATGCCCCTGGCCGGAGGAGCCGAGGGGTTCGCCATGCTGGCACGTCTGCAGCCCAGGCTGGCAGCGCTGGTCGCGCCGTCCTTCACCGAACCCGAGGCGGTGCTCACCGCCGCCGGGGTTCCGATCAACCATGTGGTTCTCGATGCGCCGTTCGTGCTCTCGGGTGCCGTCGTGCCCGACGAAGCCGACCTGGTCGTCGTGGGGAACCCGACGAACCCGACGGGCGTGCTGCACACCAGGGAGGACATCCTCGCCCTGCGCCGTGCCGGCCGGATCGTGGTCGTCGACGAGGCGTTTGCCGATGCCATCCCCGGTGAGCCTCAGTCGCTGGCCGGCGAGGATCTGCCCGACGTGGTGGTGCTCCGCAGCTTGACCAAGACGTGGTCGCTGGCGGGGCTACGGGTCGGCTACGCGCTCGGCGCGCCGGACATTTTGGCCAAACTGGCCTCCGAGCGTGCGCACTGGCCGCTCGGGACGCTGCAATTGGAGGCGATCGAGGCGTGTAGCTCGCCGAGGGCGGTCGCGGACGCCGAGGCGGGCGCGCGCTGGCTGCTCGCGCTGCGCGCCGAGATGACGACCGGTCTGACGAACGCCGGATTCGCCGTCGTCGACGGTTGCGCTCCATTCGTCCTCTTCCGTGTGCCCGACGCCCAGTTGGTGCGAAAACATCTGGACGCCAACGGCATTGCCGTGCGCCGCTGCGACACCTTCGTCGGACTCGACGGCGAGTATCTGCG
Organism: Mycobacterium sp.; assembly: GCF_032162605.1. Lineage (GTDB taxonomy): Bacteria > Actinomycetota > Actinomycetes > Mycobacteriales > Mycobacteriaceae > Mycobacterium. Next base: position 4,921 of record NZ_JAVROT010000575.1, read on the forward strand.
GGCGGCGGTTCGGCCGGAGTGGCCGACGCTGGTCGAGTCGATGCTGGAGGTGACGCGGTGAGCGCACGCCTGTCCGACGTCATCGACGTGCTGCAGGACGCTTACCCGCCCGCCCTCGCCGCCGAGTGGGACTCCGTCGGGCTGGTGTGCGGTGACCCGTCCGACACGGTCGAATCCGTGACGATAACGGTCGACGCCACCTCCGACGTGATCGCCGACATGCCCGGGCATGGCCTGCTTCTCGCGCATCATCCGTTGCTGTTGCGCGGTGTCGACACGGTGGCGGCCGACACCGCCAAGGGTGCGCTGCTGCATCGCCTGATCCGCACCGGCAGCGCGTTATTCACCGCCCACACCAACGCAGACTCGGCATCCCCCGGGGTCTCGGACGCGCTGGCCGACGCGCTCGGGCTCGTGGTCGAGGACGTGCTCTCGCCGGTTGCCGACGGCGTCCGACTCGACAAGTGGGTGGTGTACGTGCCCGGTGCGAAGGCGGAATCGGTGCGCGAGGCGATGTTCGGTGCGGGCGCAGGCCAGATCGGTGACTACTCGCATTGCAGCTGGACCGTTTCGGGCAGAGGGCAGTTCCTGCCGCACGAGGGGGCGTCTCCCACCATCGGAGCCGTCGGTGCGGTGGAGCGGGTGTCGGAGGACCGTATCGAGATCATCGCGCCTGCGCGGCTACGTCCCGCGGTGCTCGGTGCGATGCGTGGTTCGCATCCCTATGAGGAACCTGCGTTCGACGTGTTCGCGCTCGCACCGTTGCCGTCCGACGTCGGCATCGGCCGCATCTGCTCGCTGCCGAGCCCGGAAAGCTTGTCGGCCTTCGTCTCCCGGGTGGCTCATGGGTTACCCGCGACCTCGTGGGGGGTGCGCGCGGCCGGCGATCCCGACGCCGTGGTGTCGCGGGTCGCCGTCTGCGGGGGCGCCGGCGACTCGCTGCTGGACACCGTGGCGGCGGCCGGTGTGCACGCCTACGTCACCGCCGACCTCCGGCACCATCCGGCCGATGAGCACCTGCGCACGTCCGACGTCGCGCTGGTCGACGTCGCGCACTGGGCGAGCGAATACCCGTGGTGCCATCAGGCAGCCGCGCTGCTTCGAACACACTTCACCGACGCGCTCGAGGTGCGCATCACCCCGGTCCGAACGGACCCTTGGAATCTAGAGAAGGATGCGAAGAACACATGAAGGCGGAAGAGCTACAACAACGTTCAGTTCTCGAACTCGCTACGATAGACGCTGATCTGAGCCGTCTCGACCATCGCGCCAAGCACCTCGACGAGCAACAGCGCCTCGACGCCGTCCAGGGCGAGCATCGCGACGCGAACGACAAGCTCGCAGCGCTGTCCATAGCGCTGGATGACCTCGATGGACAGGTCGCCAAGTTCGAGAGCGAGATCGACTCCGTGCGCAAGCGCGAGGACCGCGACCGCGCGCTGCTCGACGGCGGCACGGTGGACGTCAAGCACTTCGGCGAGCTGCAACACGAATTGGACACATTGCAGCGACGTCAAGGGAGCCTCGAGGATTCCCTGCTCGAGATCATGGAGCATCGCGAGAAGCTGCAGGATGATCAGGCGGAGCAGTTGCGCCGGATCGACGATCTGCAGACCGACCTGACGGCGGCACGCACCGCCCGCGACGACGCGCTCGTGGTCATCGACCAGTCGCGACACCTGTCGGCCTCCCGGCGCGACGAGCTGACCGCATCGCTGGCTACGGAGTTGGTGGCGCTCTACGAACGGCAGCGGGCAGGTGGCGGCATCGGGGCGGGCCGGCTTCAGGGCCGACGTTGTGGCGCCTGCCGCATCGAGATCGACAGGGGAGAGCTGGCACGCATCGCGGCCGCACCGGAGGACGAGGTGCTCCGTTGCCCCGAATGCTCCGCAATCCTGGTTCGCGTCAGGGACTTCAGCGAATGAAGGTCATCGTCGAGGCGGACGGTGGGTCGCGCGGCAACCCGGGTCCTGCCGGTTACGGAGCGGTGGTGTGGTCCGCCGACCGCGGAAGGGTGCTCGCCGAAGCCAAGGCGTCCATCGGCCGCGCGACGAACAACGTCGCCGAGTATCGCGGTCTCATCGCAGGCCTGGAGGAGGCCGCCGAGGTGGGTGCCACCGAGGTCGCCGCGCAGCTGGATTCGAAACTGGTCGTGGAGCAGATGTCGGGCCGCTGGCGCGTCAAGCATCCCGACCTGATCCCATTGAGGCAGCGCGCCCTGGAGTTGGCAGACGCGTTCGACGGCATCACCTACGCGTGGATTCCCCGCGCCGAGAACGCGCACGCGGACAAGTTGGCCAACGAGGCCATGGATGCGGCAGCCGACGAGCTGGCCGGTCGCTCCGTCGTCACCGTCAAGACGGAGAGCCCCGCCACCTCGGAGACCACCTCACCTGCGGGTTGGACCGGTGCGCGCGGGGCGCCAACGCGCTTTATGCTGCTGCGCCACGGGCAGACCGAGCTATCCGTCGATCGCCGCTACTCCGGCAGGGGCAATCCTGCGCTGACAGACCTCGGCCGTCGGCAGGTCGATGCTGCGGCCGAATACCTCCGACGGCGCGGCGGGATCGCGGCCGTGGTCTCCTCACCGCTGCAGCGGGCGTACGACACAGCGACGGCGGCAGCCAAGGCGCTCGGTCTCGACGTCTCGGTCGACGACGATCTGATAGAAACCGACTTCGGCGAGTGGGAGGGTCTGACGTTCGGCGAAGCGGCGCAACGGGATCCGATCCTGCACGGGAAGTGGCTGCGCGACACCAGCGTCGCCCCGCCTGGCGGTGAGAGCTTCGATGCCGTCGCGCAGCGGGTGCGTCGGACACGCACCCGGATCATCGCCGAGCACGGTGACGCGACCGTTCTGGTGGTGTCACACGTGACACCGATCAAGACGATCCTGCGGTTGGCGCTCGACGGGGGTGCGAGCATCCTGTACCGACTGCACCTCGACCTGGCGTCGCTGTCCATCGCCGAGTTCTACCCCGACGGTGCGGCATCCGTGCTGCTGGTCAACCAGACGGCGCACCTCGAATCAAGTGTGTAGGTGCAGCCGTTCGCCGTGCGGGCCGAAGATCGCGACGGCCTCGATCGGTCCGTCGACAGCACCGAACCAGTGCGGGGTCCACGTCGAGAACTCCACCGCCTCACCGGGTTTGATGGTGAAGTCGCGTTCGCCGAGGATCAGCCGCATGCGTCCGGACAGGACGTACATCCAGTCCTGACCGTCGTGCACGGGTAGCTCGTCAGGTGGAGTGCGGCGCCGTGCGCTCACCCGGATCTTGAACGCGTGAAGACCGCCGGCGGGCCCGCTGTGGGTCAGCGGCCAGTACGTCACGCCGTGGCGGGTCTGCGACGCCCCCTTGACGCGCGGGTCCTCGGAGTCGGGGGCGCGGAGCAGGTCGTCGGTGCTGACCGACAGCGCCGAGGCCAGCCGAGGCAGGTGATCCAGTGCCAGCCTGCGCTTGCCGGACTCAAGGCGACTGAGTGTGGAGACGTCGATGTCGGCGCGTGAGGCGACCTCCTCCAGCGTGAGGCCGCGCTGGGTGCGCAGTTCGCGGAGTCGTCGCCTCACACGGAGGTCGACGTCCTCGGTGCTTTTTGCCTGCATGGCAAATGATGTTGGCAGATCCGCCGAACGTCGGCAAGGTGGTGCCATGGACAACGAATGGGATTGCGTCGTCGTCGGAGGCGGCGCCGCCGGGCTGAGTGCCGCGTTGGCGCTGGGTCGGGCAAGGCGTCGCACGCTGGTGGTGGATGCGGGCGGGCAGAGCAATCTGGCGGCACACGGCATCGGTGGTCTGCTGGGGCACGACGGACGCCCACCCGCGCGACTGTACGAAGCGGGACGAGCCGAACTCGGTGCGTACCCGACGGTCGAACACCGTCGCGGCGAGGTGGTGACGGGCATCTCCGACGGAGGCGGCTTCGTTCTCGAACTGGCCGATGGAACGCGCGAGCGCACCAGGCGAGTGTTGCTGGCGACGGGCATGGACTATCGCACACCGGACATCCCCGGCCTAGCCGAACTGTGGGGGAGATCCGCGTTCCACTGCCCGTTCTGTCACGGCTGGGAGATGCGCGATCAACCCCTGGCGGTACTGGCGCGGGGCGAGCGGTCGGTGCACATGGCTCTGATGCTGCGCGGCTGGACCGATGACGTCGTGGTCCTCACCGACGGCCCGGCCGGGCTCGACGACGACTCTGGCCAGAAGATGACTGCCGCAGGCGTGAGCGTCGATCAGCGCAAGATCGCTGAATTCATCTCGGATTCAGGGGAGTTGATCGCCGTCGGGTTCACCGACGGCACCAGCGTCGCCCGTCGTGGCGTGCTGGTGGCCGCATCTTTGCATCAACGGTCAACGCTGGCCGCCCAACTCGGCGTCGCCGCCGCGCCACCCGGTGCCGTCGCCGTCGATGCCGTCGAGATCGATCCGTTGCACCGCACGTCGGTGCGCGGAGTGTTCTCCGCAGGCGACCTCAGCGCTCAGATGCCACAGGTGGCAGCGGCGATCGCGACGGGCTCGCTCAGCGCCGCCGCCGTGATGCAGAGCCTGCTCGCCGATGACGTCGGACTACCTGTTCCACCATGGCCCAATCAGAAGGAGAATGCCGATGTCCACGCATGAGACGGATCACGCCGCCAAGGACTACTGGGAAGCACACTACGGTGAGCGGGAGCGGATCTGGAGCGGCCGGGTCAACGTCCAGCTGGCCAAGGTTCTCGCGGACATTCCACCGGGCCGCGCCCTTGACCTCGGTTGCGGGGAGGGCGGCGATGCCATGTGGCTGGCCGAAAGGGGCTGGCAGGTAACCGCTGTCGACATCTCCGAGACGGCCCTTCAACGTGCCGCTGCCGAGGCGCAGGCGCGCGGCATCCGCGACCGCATCGTCTTCGAGCGTCACGACCTGTCGGACAGCTTTCCCGAGGGCACCTACGACGTGATCTCCGCGCAGTTCCTGCACTCCACCGTGCGGTTGGAGCGACCAGCCATCCTGCGCAACGCCGCGGGTGCCGTCGCACCGGGTGGGCTGCTGATCATCGTCGACCATGCCGCAGCCCCGCCGTTCTCGAAGAAGGTGCCGCCCGACCACCCATTTCCGGGCCCCGAGGAGGTACTCACCGAGTTGGACCTGCCCGCCGCGGAATGGGACCGAGTGCGGGTGGAGGTCGTGGACAGGCCCGCGACCGATCCGGATGGTCAACCGTTCACCTGGCAGGACAATCTGATGGTCCTTCGCCGCAGGGGCTGATGTCAGACCGTCGCGATACAGTCGCACACATGTTCGATGTCTTGGAGTTGACGGCGGTGGATCCGCATGGGGACGAGTCGGTCTTCATCGCGCGGATCGCCGAGTTGGAGCGGGTGAAGTCGGCCGCGGTGGCTGGTCAGGCCCGTGCGACCGCGGCGTTGGATGCGAGGCGTCGCGCTGCCGAGTCCGCGGCCGGGGTGCCACGGGGCAAGCAGTGCCGTGGGGTGGCCGGCGAGGTGGCGTTGGCGCGGCGGGATTCCCCGTACCGGGGTAATCAGCACCTGGGGTTCGCCAAGGCGCTGGTGTACGAGATGCCACACACTCTGGCCGCGTTGGAGGCGGGATTCGCTTTCGGAGTGGCGGGCGACGTTGATCGTGCGGGAGTCGGCGTGTCTGGACGTCGAGGATCGTCGCGCGTTGGATGCGGAGTTGTGTTCGGACGTCGCCGGGTTGGAGGGTTTGGGCGACGGGCGCATCACCGCTGAGGCCAAGGCGATCGCCTACCGCCTCGATCCGCGCGCGGTGGTGGACCGTGCGGTGCGGGCCAAGAACGAACGGACGGTGTCCATTCGGCCTGCGCCGGACACCATGACCTATGTGACGGCGTTGTTGCCGATGCCGCAGGGGGTGGCGGTCTATGCGGCGCTCAAGCGTGCCGCCGACAGTTGCGGCGACGGACGCGGTCGGGGGCAGTCCCCCGCAAGCGGGGGTGCCCCCAGATGGCTTGTGACACCTTGGTGGAGCGGGTCACCGGGCGGCCGGCCGAGGTGCCGGTTCCAGTGGCGGTGAATCTGGTGCTGACCGATGAGAGTCTGCTGGCGGGGGCCACCGATCCCGCGCGGGTCGTCGGGTATGGGCCGGTGCCCGCGGCGGTCGCGCGTCGGTTGATCGGCGCGGCGGTGGGTGACGAGGCGTCGCGGGCGACGTTGCGGCGGCTCTACAAGCATCCGCGCAGTGGGGCCCTGGTGGCGATGGAGTCACGGGCCCGGTTGTTCCCCACGGGGTTGGCGAGGTTCATCGACGTCCGTGACGACACCTGTCGCACGCCGTACTGTGATGCGCCGATCCGTCATCACGATCACGCGACGTCGCACCACCGGGGTGGCCCCACCAACTCCGTCAACGGGCTCGGTGAGTGCGAGCGGTGCAATTACGCGAAGGAAGCCCCCGGTTGGTCGGTGGCTACCCGCTGCGACGACAAGGGCTGCCACACAGCCGAATTCACCACACCAACCGGAGCCGTTCACCGGTCCAAGGCGCCGTCCTTACCGGGGCCGGCCAGACTCGAGCTCAGCGAGATCGAGTACCGCGTGGGCATCCACGTCGCCAAACCCGCCGCCTAGGGATTGAGCTGGGTGAGGCGCACGCTGTTGCCGGAGGGGTCCCGGAAGCCGGAGTCGATGCCATAGGGCATTTGGTTGGGCGGCTCGTTGAACTCCACGCCGCGTGCCGTCAACTCCTCGTAGCTGGCCTGGGCGTCGTCGGTGGTGAGGAACACCGTGCCCGCGAAACCCTTGGCGGTCAGATCGAGGACCCGCGTGCGGGTGTCCTCGTCCATCAGAGGCGCGCCGGGCACCGCCATCAGCACGATGCTGACGTCGTCCTGTCCCGGCGGCCCCACGGTCAACCATCGGAAGTCGCCCATCTCCTCCGGGAACGACACGTCCTCTCGCACCTCCATGCCGACCTTCTCGGTCCAGAATTCGAGTGCGACTGCCTGATCATGAACCCACAGATGGGCACATCCAATTTTCATCACCGGGCCGACGCTACGGCCGGTCACCCCCGCCCGTCTTCTCCCCGTGTGCTGTCTTGACGCGGCTGTCCGGACGCGGCCGGGTGTCCCGCGCCACGATGCAGTTGGGGATCCTGACGCGACTCGCGGCCGGTGGCAGGCTGGCGCGATACGCCGCCGGCGGCTTTCCGTAGACCCTCGCGAAACTGGTGGTGAACGAGCCGACGCTCTGCAGTCCGACCATCACGCAGATGTCGGCGACCGACCGATCGGTATTGCGCAAGAGCGCCGCGGCGCGCTCCAATCTGCGTGTCTGCAGGTATGCCCGTGGCGATTCTCCGAACGTGCGGGTGAACATTCGCGAGAAATGGGCCCGGGACAGACCGGCTGCCGCCGCAAGGTCGTCCACGGTGATCGGCTCCGCATAGCGCGCATCGGCCAGGTCCCTGGCGCGCAGCAGATACCGGGCCGGTGGCAGCCTTGGCATGTGTCTCAGAGTACGGTGATCGCGCGGACGAGTTGGCCGGGCGGCCGCGGAGCCCAGGTTCGCCTGGACTTCGAGGAAAGTCCGGACTTCACAGAGCAGGGTGATTGCCAACGGCAATCCGAGGTGACTCGCGGGACAGTGCCACAGAGAACAGACCGCCACCACGGAGCTCTAGGGCGAAGGGGTGGTAAGGGTGAAACGGTGCGGTAAGAGCGCACCAGCACTCCGGGTGACCGGAGTGGCTAGGCAAACCCCACCCGAAGCAAGGCCAAGAAGGTCGCAACCTGGTTGCGGCTGCGCAGACGTTCGAGGGCTGCTCGCCCAAGCCTGCGGGTAGGCCGCTCGAGGCACCCGGTGACGGTGTGTCCAGATGGATGGTCGCCACCGTGCATCTCCGGTCTCCGGAGGCGCACGGGACAGAATCCGGCTTACAGGCCAACTCGTCCGCCCCCTGGCGCTATGCGTCGCGCACCGAGCGCTTCAGCTTCTTGAGCGCGGCGCCCAGCTGCTCCTCCGAACGCCGGGCCAGCTCATCCTCCTGGTGAAAGAGCAGGCCGTAGGTGAAGGTGTCCTCGCCCAGCGCGTGCGCGGCAACCGCCTCGCGCGAAAGGTGCGTGCGGCTGACCACGCTGTCCTGATGGTCACCGAGCAGCGTCTGGATGGTCTTGGCGCCGTCCGCAACTCCGCTCGCCCCCGTGGCGGCAGCGGTGTAGCGAAGCTGTTTGGCGCGCTTGCGGATTCGATGAAGGGCTTTGTCCTGCTCCGCGGCGGACGCCTCCGCCGACGCCTTGGCGGACTGCGCCGCCTTCGACGCCTTGCGAACCTTCCGGTACGCCGACTCGACGGTCGTCTGCCTGGGTGGTTCGCCCGTGGTGGTCGCCGCGGGTTCAGCTGATCTGAGTGCGTCGAGCGAGTCGAGCATGCGGAAGTAGCGCTCGGATCGCATCGCCGTCAGCGACCGTCTCAACCCGGCCCTGTAACGGAGTTTGGCACCGTCGACCAGTCGCTCGCGGACCGGTCCACGGACCAACTCGGTGGGCAGTTCGTCCAATGCCCGCTCGTATCGCTCGGCGAGCACCTCGGCGTCGCGGGCCACGCCCAAGACCCCGGCCAGCTCCCGAAGTTCGTCGAGAAGGGGGGAGTCCTCGGAGAGCCCGAACGACTCCTCGGACCCCTTCACCAGGCTACGAATCTTGCGGGTCACCACTCGCATCTGATGCACGGAGTCCCATGCGTCGGCGCGCACGGCCCTGTCCCACACCAGCAGCTCTTCGATCTGGTCGGCCACCGCGCGATGCACCGGGTCCTCGGCGCGCGGTGCCGGCCCGTGATCGGGGGTCTGCAAGACCTTCGCCAACTTCGACCCGTGCCCGGCGGGTTGGGCACCTGCGTCGAACAGGCGGTTCGCCAGCCGGTCCAGCAGAGCGGGGCCGCTTTCGGCGCTGGCTCCCTCCGCGAGCTCGAGCTCCCATTCGCGCCACTCCTGCGGCTCCCCGTTGTTCTCGGCCGACGCGTGCACCGTGTCATCGCAGAACTCGGCCAGCGCCGCGCCGTCGTGCCCGTACAAGACGTCGACGGTGCGGTTGGTCGAGATCCGCGCCACCGGGGCCAGGGGGTGGTCGCGCACGATCGCGAGGACGACGTCGCGCAGCTGGTCGGGTACCGACTCATCGGGACGGCCTGCCTCACCGAGGGGCGTGCGGATCTCGGTTCTGGAGTCGGCTCCGGCGGGAAGCTTGAGGTGCCAGCCGGCATCGGGTCCGCCGGTTCGGCGGCGCAGCGTGACGCGATGCGCGGCCAGGTCCTGTCCGGGGGTGTCGAAGTACACCGCGTCGAGTCGTTGCACCGGCGAGCGTCCCACCCGGGCGACGGACGACAGACCCTCGAACGACGGGGAGACGGTGCCCTCGACGACTGCGAACTTGCGCTCGACCTCCGTGTACCGGGACGGTTTGCGCTTGTCAGCTGGCATGTTCACCTTCGGTTGGGCAGCAGTCTCTTTCCTCAAAATCCGTGAACAGATTGCCACATTGAGGTGAACGGACGACGTCGCCTGTGTACGGCTGCAGCCAAGGGCGCCTGCGAGCCCCAATGCGCGGCATTACACATCGTGGTGAGGGCGTAAACCCGAAAACCGTGAGATAGCGTTTCGCCATGACCGATTTCGAAACGCTGAAGTTCGCCAAGTCCGGAACCGTCACCAGCATCGTTCTCAATCGGCCCGACGCCGCGAACGGGATGAACGACACCCTGACCCGCGAGCTGGCCGCGGCAGCGGCGCTGTGCGACACGGATGCGACGAAGGTGGTCACGCTCACGGGCGCAGGCAAGTTCTTCTGCGCGGGCGGAGATCTCAAGGCCATGGCGGCCGCCGCCAGTGCGGGCGCCTACGTCAAGGGCCTCGCCGACGACCTGCACCGCGCGATGGCGACGTTCGCACGGATGGACGCAGTGCTGATCACCGCCGTCAACGGAGTGGCCGCCGGGGCCGGCTTCCCGCTTGGGGTGTCGGGTGACCTGGTTCTCGCCGGCGAGTCGGCGTCGTTCACGATGGCCTACACCAAGGCGGGCCTCAGCCCCGACGGCAGCTCGTCGTATCTGCTGCCGCGCCTCGTCGGCCTGCGCAGGACGCAGGAGTTGATGATCACCAACCGAGTGCTGTCGGCCGCCGAGGCGCTCGAGTGGGGTCTGGTGACCGCCGTCGTCCCCGATGCGGAGCTGTCCACCAAGTTGGACCAGCTCGCGGCCCGGATCGCCACTGGCGCAAGGAAGTCCAACTCCGCAGTCAAGAAGCTCCTGCTGACCACCTACGCCTCGGGTTTCGAGGAGCAGCTGGACCACGAGGCGCGCTTGATCTCCGAGAACGCCGACGGCGCCGACGGTAGGGAGGGCATCGCCGCCTTCCTCGGCAAGCGCAAGCCCGAGTTCACCGGCTGACTAGTAGGAATGCTCCTCGGCAGGGAAGGTGCCGGTCGCCACGTCATTGGCATATTGCGTTGCCGCACGGCTTAATTCACCGCCGACGTCACCGAATCGCTTGACGAACTTCGCCGTCTTGCCCGCGGTCATCCCCGCCATGTCCTGCCAGACCAGGACCTGCGCGTCGCAGTTGGGGCCGGCGCCGATGCCAACCGTCGGGATGGTCAGCTTGCCGGTGATTTGGGTGGCCAGTTCTGCGGGCACCATCTCCAGCACCACGGCGACCGCCCCTGCCTCCGCCACCGCGATGGCGTCGTGCACCGTCTGCTCGGCGGCGTCACCCCGACCCTGGACGCGGAATCCGCCGAGGCCGTTCACGCTCTGCGGGGTGAAGCCGATGTGCGCGACCACCGGAATGCCGGCCTGTGTCAGCGTCGCAATCTGATCGGCGACCCGTTCGCCACCCTCGAGCTTCACCGCGGCGGCGCCGGTCTCCTTCATGAAACGCGTCGCCGTGGCGAGCGCCTGCTGCGGGCCCGACTCGTAGCTGCCGAACGGAAGATCGGCCACCACCAGCGCGTGTGGGGCGCCGCGCACCACACCACGCACCAGGGGAATCAGCTCGTCGGCCGTCACCGGCACCGTGGTGTCGTAGCCGTAGACCACGTTCGCCGCGGAATCGCCCACCAGCAGCACGGGAATCTCGGCGTCGTCGAAGATCCTGGCGGTGGAGAAGTCGTACGCCGTCAGCATGGCCCACTTGTGGCCCTCGGCCTTCCACTTCTGCAAGTGGTGCGTACGGACCCTGGTCCGCGGAGCTTGCGAAGCGGCCGATTCGGCCGATGTGCGGGGCTTGGAGGCTGTGCTGATCCCCCGGTCGCTGCGCTCCTGCCCGCTGGCGGTGGCAGCACCGTAAACCGTCTGCTCAGACATCATTGTCCCTAATCTCGTCGATTCGTTCCTCGAGGCCCATCCGGGTCCCCGGGTCGTCTGACAATGAAAGTGTGCCACTCACGCACGAGAAGATGAACTCTTGGTGTAGTGCGGTTCCTCACACCTGGACGGCCGGCGGGCCTAACATCGGCGGATGCAAAGGCTCAGCGGACTTGACGCCAGCTTCCTGTATCTCGAAACTCCAGCGCAGCCCTTGCATGTGTGTTCGATCCTCGAGATCGACACCTCGACCATCCCGGGCGGCTACACCTTCGACCGTCTGCGCGACGAGCTGAGTCTGCGCATCAAGGCGATGCCGGAGTTCCGCGAGAAGCTCGGTGACAACCGCTTCAACCTCGATCACCCGGTGTGGGTGGAGGACAAGGACTTCGACGTCGACAGACACCTGCACCGCATTGGTCTCCCCGCACCCGGCGGCCGCGTCGAACTGGGGGAGATCTGCGGGCACATCGCCTCGCTCAACCTGGATCGCAGTCGACCGCTGTGGGAGATGTGGGTGATCGAGAACGTCGCGGGCACCGATGCGCACGACGGCGGCCGACTCGCGGTAATGACCAAGGTGCACCACGCGGGAGTCGACGGCGTCACCGGCGCGAATCTCATGTCGCAGCTGTGCACCACCGAGGCCGACGCCCCACCGCCGGATCCGGTCGAAGGCGTGGGCGGCGGATCGGACTTGGAGATCGCGGTCAGCGGCGCCATCAAATACGCCACCCGCCCGCTCAAGCTCTTCAACGTGCTGCCCTCCACGCTCTCGACGGTGGTCGACACCGTCAGGCGAGCGCGTAGCGGATTGACCATGGCGGCGCCGTTCGCCGCACCCAAGACGCGCTTCAACGCCACTGTCACCGGGCACCGCAACGTCGCATTCGCGCAACTCGACCTCGAGGACATCAAGACCGTCAAGAACCACTTCGGCGTCAAGGTCAACGACGTGGTGTTGGCGCTGGTGGCCGGGGTGCTGCGCAAGTTTCTGCTCGACCGCGACGAGCTACCCGACAGCACCCTCGTCGCCATGGTTCCGGTGTCCGTGCACGAAAAGTCCGACCGGCCCGGCCGCAACCAGGTTTCTGGGATGTTCGCCAGCCTGGAGACCAACGTCGAGGACCCAGGTCAGCGACTGAAGGCCATCGCCGACGCGAATTCCGTTGCCAAACAACACAGTGCGGCAATCGGCGCGACGCTGCTGCAGGACTGGTCGCAATTCGCAGCTCCCGCGGTGTTCGGCGTCGCAATGCGCGTATACGCGTCGAGCCGGCTGACCAGTGCCCTGCCCGTGCACAACCTGGTCGTCTCCAACGTGCCGGGACCACAGGTGCCGCTGTTCTTCATGGGCGCACAGTTGAAGGCGATGTATCCCCTCGGACCGATCTTCCACGGCTCGGGGCTGAACATCACGGTGATGTCACTCAACGGCACACTCGACGTCGGCCTGATCTCCTGCCCCGAATTGCTGCCGGATCTGTGGGACATGGCCGACGACTTCGCCGCGGCTTTGAAGGAGCTGATCAGCGCCACGCACTAGCCACGGGGCGCCCTCAACTGGGCTGATGGCTGTCCATGGCAGCATGGACAGCCATGAACCTCAGACGCGGGGTCCTCGCGGCCGCCATGGTAGTGCTGCTGGTGGCCGGCTGCAGCAAGTTGGTCGATGGGCGCGGTGTCATCGCAGCGCCCAGGCCGGGATCGCCGGTCGACTGGTCGCAGTGTGACCTCACGTCGTCGGACGTTCGCATTCCTGCGGGCGCCCAATGCGGAATGCTCTCGGTGCCGGTCGATTACACGAAGCCGGACGGCGACGTCGCACGGATCGAGATGATCCGGTTCAAGGCGACCGGGCAGAAGATCGGTTCGCTGGTCGTCAACCCGGGAGGTCCCGGTGAGTCGGGTGTCCAGGCCGCCGCCTCGCTGGTCGGCGCCATACCGGAGTCGATCCGGCAGCGCTTCGACCTGGTGGGTTTCGATCCGCGTGGGGTGGGATTGTCCACCCCGGCGGTGTGGTGTAACTCGGACGCAGACAACGACAAGCTCAGGGCGGACCCCCAGGTCGACTACACGCCGGCGGGTGTCGCACACATCGAGTCGGAGACAAAGGACTTCGTCGCGCGGTGCGGCGAGAAGATGGGTGACGAGTTTCTTGCCAACGTCGGAACCGCAAGCGTGGTAAAGGATCTCGACTCCATTCGCGCCACGCTCGGCGACCAGAAGCTGACGTTCCTCGGTTACTCGTACGGCACCCGCATCGGGTCTGCGTACGCAGAGGCCTACCCGCAGAACGTCCGCGCGATGATCCTCGACGGCGCCGTCGACCCCAACGCCGACCCGACCGAGGCCGACATCCGTCAGGCCGCCGCCTTCCAGACCGCGTTCAACGACTATGCCGCGGACTGTGCGAAGAGTGCCAACTGCCCGCTGGGCACCGACCCGGCCAAGGCCGTCGACGTCTACAAGAGCCTCGTCGAGCCGTTGGTGCAGAACCCGGCCAAGACCAAGGACCCGCGCGGGCTGAGCTACAGCGACGCCATCGTCGGCACCATCCTGCCGCTGTACTCACCGAATCTCTGGCGCCATCTGACGCAGGCCCTCTCCGAAATCAAGAACGGCAGCGGCGACACGATGCTGGCGCTGGCGGACCTGTACATGGGCCGCGACGAGCGAGGGCATTACAACAACTCGACCGACGTGCGGGTCGCCGTCAACTGCGTCGACGAACCTCCGGTCACCGATCGCGCCAAGGTGATCGACGAAGACCGCCGTGCCCGCCAGGTGGCGCCGTTCATGAGCTACGGCGAGTTCACCGGTGATGCCCCGTTGGGCACCTGCGCGTTCTGGCCAGTGCCCGCCACCTCCAAACCGCACCAGATCTCGGTGGCCGGTCTGCCGCCCATCCTGGTCGTGTCGACGACGAACGATCCCGCGACGCCGTACCAGGCGGGTGTCGACCTGGCCAAGGAACTCGGCGGTTCGTTGCTGACGTTCCAGGGCACCCAGCACACGGTGGTCTTCCAGGGCAACACCTGCGTCGACGACATCGCCGCCAAGTACCTCATCGACGTGGTGCCGCCGCCGCCTGGCGCCCGGTGCTGACGGGCCAAGCCCGCCAATCGGTTTCGCCCGGTGAGGGTTACCTAGGTCACCATCGGGTCACCGTCTGATCAACGACCAGTCTCTGCTCGCACCCGAGCGTGCCTGGGAGCCCGCCGCGTGCAAGCATGTTCGCCATGTGGTTGGTGGGCAGGCTGATCGCGGCGCTGCTCGCACTACTGATGGTGTCGACCTTCACCGGCCCCACCGCGTGGGCGTCTCCGGAAGGTCAGACGACGCTGCAGTACGGTCAGGCACCGGTATGGGGCAGCTGCGCCGGTTTCATCGGCTCCATCGCCGCCATTCAAACCGCACAGTGCGGGATGGTGGCCGTCCCAGTCAACTACGCGAAACCCGATGGGCCCCAAGCACAGTTGGCGGTCATCCGAGTACCTGCCACCGGTGACCGCATCGGGGCGCTGATGGTCAACCCCGGCGGTCCTGGTGCATCGGCCGTCGACACGGTCGCCGGAATGGCGGTCAACCTCGCCGGCACCGACATCGGCCGCCGCTTCGATCTGGTGGGATTCGACCCCCGCGGCGTCGGGCACTCCACCCCACAGGTCCGCTGCCGCAGCGACGCCGAGTTCGATGCCTACCGCCGCGAACCCATGACGGACTACACCCCTTCGGGCATCGCCCACATCGAGCAGATCTACCAGCAGATCGCCCAGGACTGCATCAACCGAACCGGCCAGGAGTTCCTGGCAGGAGTGGGCACGGCGTCGACGGCACGTGACATGGACGTCGTGAGGGCGGCGTTGGGGGAGAACCAGATCAACTACCTCGGGTACTCCTATGGGACCGAGCTCGGCGCAAGGTACGCCGCACTGTTCGGTGATCGCGTGCGCGCCATGGTGCTCGACGGCGCCGTCGACCCGAATTCCGATCCCGTGGCCGAGAATCTCCGTCAGCTGGCCGGGTTTCAGACCGCCTTCGACGACTACGCCGCGGACTGCGCACAGTCGACCGACTGTCCCCTGGGTCAGGACCCGACGCAGTTCGTCGCGCGGTACCACCAGCTGGTCGATCCGCTGGTTCTGCAGCCGGGACGGACATCCGATCCGCGCGGGCTGAGCTACCAGGACGCGATGACGGGCACCGTCAACGCGCTGTACACGCAGCGCTACTGGAAGTTCCTCACCAGCGGGCTGCTCGGCTTGGAACGCGGCACCGACGCGGGCGACCTGCTCTTGCTGGCCGACGACTACCAGGAGCGCGACGCCGCCGGGCAGTACTCGAACCAGCAGGACGCGTTCACCGCGATCCGCTGCGTCGACTCGCCGTACCCGACCGATCCCGCGGTATGGGCCGAAGCCGACCGCCAAGCCCGCCTCGTGGCGCCGTTCATGGCCTACGGCGAGTTCACTGGCTTGGCTCCCAAAGACGCCTGCGCCATGTGGCCGGTGCCGCCGACCTCGGCACCGGGCGACGCGATCTCGCCGGGGCCGGGAAAGGTAGTCGTCGTGTCGACCACCCACGATCCCGCCACGCCGTACCAAGCCGGCGTCGATCTGGCGCGGGAAATGGACGCCTCCCTGATCACGTTCAACGGCACCCAGCACACCGTGGTCTTCAACGGTGACGCGTGCGTGGATCCTGCGGTCGTTGCCTTCCTCGTCGACTCGGTCAAGCCACGAGAACTTCAGTGCTAGCAGGCGCGTAACACGGAATTAACAGCCTTTGCCTACGCTTCGCACATGGATCGGCAGAAGGAATTCGTGCTCCGGACGCTCGAGGAGCGTGACATCCGGTTCGTCCGGTTGTGGTTCACCGACGTGCTCGGATACCTCAAGTCCGTCGCAATCGCGCCCGCCGAACTGGAGGGTGCCTTCGAAGAGGGCATCGGCTTCGACGGTTCGTCGATCGAGGGCTTTGCCAGGGTGTCGGAATCGGACACCGTCGCCCGCCCCGATCCGTCGACCTTCCAGGTGCTGCCCTGGACGACGAGTGCGGGCAAGCACCACTCCGCACGCATGTTCTGCGACATCACGATGCCCGACGGATCGCCGTCGTGGGCGGACTCGCGACACGTGCTCCGGCGGCAATTGGCCAAGGCCAGCGATCTCGGCTTCTCCTGCTACGTCCATCCCGAGATCGAGTTCTTCCTGCTGAAGCCCGGCGCCGACGACGCCCCGCCCATCCCGGCAGACAACGGTGGCTACTTCGACCAGACCATCCATGACTCGGCACCGAACTTCCGTCGCCACGCCATCGAGGCACTGGAACAGATGGGCATCTCGGTCGAGTTCAGCCACCACGAGGGCGCGCCCGGACAGCAGGAGATCGACCTGCGGTACGCCGACGCGCTGTCCATGGCCGACAACGTGATGACCTTCCGATACGTCGTCAAGGAGGTCGCGCTCGGTGAGGGCGTGCGGGCGTCGTTCATGCCCAAGCCGTTCGCCGAGTACCCCGGTTCGGCGATGCACACCCACATGAGCCTGTTCGAAGGTGACACCAACGCCTTCCACACCCCGGACGACCCGCTGCAGCTGTCGCCCGTGGGCAAGTCGTTCATCGCCGGAATCCTCGAACATGCCAGCGAGATCAGCGCCGTCACGAACCAGTGGGTGAACTCATACAAGCGCCTGGTCCACGGCGGCGAGGCTCCGACCGCGTCGTCCTGGGGTGCCGCCAACCGGTCCGCACTGGTCCGGGTGCCCATGTACACCCCCCGCAAGGCGTCGTCGCGGCGGATCGAAGTCCGCAGCCCCGACTCGGCCTGCAACCCGTATCTGGCGTTCGCGGTTCTGCTGGCGGCAGGTCTGCGCGGGGTCGAGAAGAACTACGTGCTGGGGCCTCAGGCGGAGGACAACGTCTGGAACCTGACCCCCGAGGAACGCCGCGCCATGGGGTACAAGGAGCTACCGAGCAGCCTCGGCGTCGCGCTCAGCGAAATGGAGAACTCCGAACTGGTCGCCGAAGCGCTGGGAGAGCACGTCTTCGACTTCTTCCTGCGCAACAAGCGCGCCGAGTGGGAGAACTATCGCAGCCACGTCACGCCGTTCGAGCTCAAGGCCTACCTGTCTTTGTAGTCTCACGAGATACCGTCTTGGACGTGGTCAAACCCGCGACGCAGCGACCAACGCTGCCCAGCGTCGGCAGACTGGGGTTGGTCGAGCCACCCGCCCGTGCCGATCTGGCCAGGTTGGGCTGGAATACCGACGCACACGTCGAGCTGTTGTGGTCGATGTCCCGGTCGCCCGACGCCGACACGGCGTTGCGCACGATGGTGCGACTCGCCGACGCGCTCGGTGGCGACTGGGACGAGCTGAACCGTGCGCTGGTCAAGGACCGCGGCTTGCGCGGCCGACTGTTCGGTGTGATCGGTTCGTCGGTGGCGCTCGGCGACCATCTCGTCGCGCAGCCGCGGTCGTGGCACCTGCTGGCGGGTGCCGTCGCGCTGCCGTCCGCCGTCGATCTACGTGACGCCTTTGCGGGCCTGGCCGAGAAATCCTCCGACGCAAACGATTTGCGAGTCCTCTACCGGGACCGGCTGCTCGTCCTCGCCGGGCTGGATCTGGCGCCGACGGTCGAGAACGAGCCCGTCGTGCCCTTCCCGACGGTCGGCGCCCACCTCGCCGATCTCGCCGACGCCGCACTCGGCGCGGCCCTGATCGTCGCGACCAGGGCCGTCTGCAGGGACGACGCGCCGCCGCCACGGCTGGCCGTCATCGCGATGGGCAAGTGTGGCGCACGCGAGCTCAACTACGTCAGCGACGTCGACGTCATCTTCGTAACGGCGGGGACGGCCCCGAAGGATCTGGCCATCACCACCCGGGTGGCCGGCGAGATGATGCGGTTCGCTGCCGACGCCTTCTTCGAGGTCGACGCGGCGCTGCGGCCGGAAGGCAAGCGCGGCCAGCTGGTCCGCACCCTGGAATCCCATGTGGCGTACTACGAACGGTGGGCCAAGACGTGGGAGTTCCAGGCGCTGTTGAAGGCCAGGCCCGCGGTCGGTGACGTTGAGCTCGGGAACCAGTACATGGCAGCGCTCGCGCCAATGGTGTGGACGGCCCGCGAGCGGGAGGACTTCGTCTCCGAGGTCCAGGCGATGCGCCGTCGCGTCGAAGAGCTGGTGCCCGCCGGGGTCAGGGACCGCGAACTCAAGCTCGGCACGGGTGGATTGCGGGACGTCGAATTCGCGGTGCAGTTGTTGCAACTGGTCCACGGCCGCAACGACGAGTCCCTCCACGTCGCATCCACGGTCGACGCGCTCGCCGCGTTGAGCGCCGGCGGGTACGTCGGGCGTGACGACGCCGCGAACCTCACGGCGTCCTACGAGTTTCTGCGACTCCTCGAACACCGCCTGCAGTTGCAGCGACTCAAACGCACCCACATGCTCCCCGAGTCCGACGACGAGGAGGCCATGCGGTGGCTGGCCCGCGCCGCGCACATGCGGCCCGACGGTCAGCACGATGCGCTGGGCGTCTTGCGCGAGGAACTCAAACGCCAGAGCCTGCGGGTGTCACGCCTGCACGCCAAGCTCTTCTACCAGCCGCTGCTGGAGTCGGTCGAAGGATCGGCCGTCGAGTTCTCCACGAGCATGTCGGCGGAGGCGGCCGAACGTCAGCTCGCCGCACTGGGATACGAGGGGCCGCAGAGCGCGCTGACCCACCTGGCCGCCCTGACGAGCAGCAGCGGCCGCCGTGGCCGCGTGCAGCAGGTGCTGCTGCCGACCCTGCTGGACTGGCTGTCCGACACCCCCGACCCGGATGCGGGACTGCTGTCCTACCGGCGCATCAGTGAGGAACTCGCCAACGAGCGCTGGTATCTCGCCTCGCTGCGCGACGAGGGTGCGGTGGCCAAGCGGTTGATGCACGTGCTCGGCACGTCGGCGTTCGTCCCAGAACTGTTGATGCGCGCCCCCGAGGTGATCCAGCAATACGCCGACGGCCCGTCTGGCCCGAAGCTGCTCGAGGTTGAACCCGAAGGTCTGGCCCGTGCGCTGGTGGCATCGGCCGGCAGGCACCGGGAACCACCGCGAGCGATCGCGGCGGCGAGAACGCTGCGCCGCCGCGAGCTGGCGCGCGTGGCCTCTGCCGACCTGTTGGGAATGCTCGAGGTCACCGACGTCTGCCGGGCTCTGACTTCGGTATGGATCGCGGTACTGCAGGCCGCCTTGGATGTCGTCGTGCGTGCGAACACCCCGGCCGTCGGGGCGCCCGCCCGGATCGCGGTGATCGGGATGGGCAGGCTCGGCGGCGGCGAATTGGGCTACGGCTCCGACGCTGACGTCATGTTCGTGTGCGAACCCGTCGGCGACGCAGATGAATCCGTGGCGGTGCGCTGGGCGGTGACCATCGCAGAACAGGTGCGCAAGGTTCTCGGCACGCCGAGCGCAGACCCTCCGTTGGAGGTCGACACGAACCTGCGGCCCGAGGGGCGCAACGGTCCGCTGGTGCGGACCCTCGCCTCCTACGAGGCTTACTACGCGCGGTTTGCCCACACGTGGGAGGTCCAGGCGCTTCTGCGGGCCCACTGCGTCGCCGGCGACGCTGACCTCGGGCAGCGGTTCCTGCTGATGATCGACGAGACCCGCTACCCACCCGGCGGGGTGTCACCTGCGGCGGTGCAGGAGATCAGGCGGCTCAAGGCGCGCATCGACGCCGAACGCCTGCCGCGTGGTGCGGACCCGAACACCCACACCAAGCTGGGCCGGGGCGGCCTTGCGGACGTCGAGTGGACGGTCCAGCTGCTCCAACTCCGCTACGCGCACCAGATTCTCGCGTTGCACAGCACGTCGACGCTGGACACGCTGGACGCGATCGGTGCGGCGGAACTCATCGCAGAAGGTGACGTCGACCTGCTGCGCCAGGCCTGGCTGACGGCGACGCGCGCCCGCAATGCGTTGGTGCTGGTGCGCGGCAAGCCGACCGATCAGCTACCGGGGCCCGGTCGCCAGCTCAACGCCGTTGCGGTGGCGGCGGGTTGGGACAGCAGCGACGGCAGCGAGTTCCTGGACAACTACCTCCGGGTCACCCGCCGCGCAAAGGCAGTGGTGCGCAGGGTCTTCGGCGAATGAGCATGGACTTCCCGTTCGACCTCATCGCGGCCGACGAGTACGACCGGCTGCGTGCGCTGCACGGGCCGCTGACCCAGGCGATGCGTGAGCTCATCGACGCCGGAATCCGCACCGACGTCGACGAGGCAGGAGTGCGCGAGGCGCAGGCCGCCATCGAAGCCGTCACCGAGCGGTTGCGCGCCGCGCAGCGCGAACAGACCTCGACGCTGCGGCACGCGGACACGGGCAGGCCCCTGGCATGGGCCAATCCGGCCGTGGGGCTGCGCAATGCGATCGCGCCCCCGATGGACATCCACCAGGACAACGGTCACTGCTGGGCCGAGTTCAGTCTTGGCTTGGCCTACGAGGGACCGCCGGGTTTGGTCCACGGTGGCATCTGCGCGCTGGTGCTGGATCACATTCTCGGGGAAGCGGCCAGTGATGGTCTGACGAAGCCGCTCTTCACCGGCACCATCACGCTGCGCTACCTGCGCGGCACGCCACTTGGCCCATTGCGTGCCGAGGCGTTCATCGAAAGGACCGAGGGCATCAAGACATACGCGCGCGGCTATCTCGGCACCACCGACGGCTGGACCGTGCAGGCCGACGGCGTGTTCATCAGGCCCTCGTGGGCGCGCGACGACGGCCCTGGGGGTCCCCCCGCTTGCGGGGGAGAGCGAAGCGACCCGGGGATCCGAACCGCGTGAGATTCTACGTCAGCACGGCCTTCCTCGATACGAAGGAAGTCATCGAAGTCGCCAGAGCTGCAGACGATCTCGGCTACGACGGGATGGGCATACCCGATCATGTGATCAACCTGCAGACGCTCCAGACGCCGTATCCCTACACCAAGGACGGTTCGCGGCGGTGGGAGGCGTTCACGCACTGGCCCGACCCCTGGGTGATGATCGGGGCGATCGCCTTGGTCACCAACCGGTTGCGCTTCGTCACCACTGTCTACCTGCCCGCGATGCGCGACCCGTATTCGGCCGCCAAGGCGATCGGCACCGCGGCCTGTCTTGCCGATGGCCGACTCGAACTCGGGATCGGCGTCGGCTGGTGTGAAGAGGAATTCACATTGATGGGCCAGCGGTTCGACCGCCGCGGCAAGCGCACCGACGAGATGCTGGAGTTGATGCGAAAGCTCTGGCAGCCGGGTTGGACCGAGTTCGCCGGCGAGTTCTACTCCACGCCGCGCCTGGAGATGGAACCCACCCCGCCGCACATTCCGATCTACGTCGGAGGCCTGTCCGACATCGCACTGCGCCGCGCGGCCCGCAACGACGGCTGGATCGGCGACCTGATCACCACCGATCGCGCCATCGCATCGGTCGACAAGGTTCGGGAGATGCGTGCCGAAAGGGGTTTGTCGATGGACGATTTCACAGTCTTGACGCCGCTGACCGATGCGTTCACGCCCGAGCACTTCGAGCGGGCCGAAGCTGCGGGCATCACGGGCACCATCACGATGCCGTGGATGTTCTACTCCGGGCCGCAGGCTTCTCTGGCCGACAAGATCGACGGCATGAAGCGCTTCCGCAAGGATCTGCGGCTCGACGGTTGACCGCGGAAGCTATCTCGAAGGTCGCCAGGCGTCGATGGCATAGGCGCCGCCGCCGATGAAGACGAGCAGGAAGAACCCGAAGCACAACAGCACGGCGGGCTCGCCCTTGTTTACGATGGGCCAGAAGTCGGTGGGCATGTGCTGGGTGAAGTACGCGAACGCCATCGCGCCGGAGGCGATGAACGCCGCTATTCGCGTGAACAATCCGATGGTGATCAGTACGCTCATGACGATCTCGAGGGTGCCGGCCCACCAATAGGGCCAGGAACCGGTCGCAGCTCCGGTACCCGTGGGCCATCCGAACAGGTGGGACGTGGCGTGGGTGAGCAGCACCAGCCCACAGATCACCCGAAACAGGCTCAAGACGGCGGGAGCGAACTGACTGAGTCTGGCGTCCAACTTCTGAGTCATGTCTTGAGAATAGTATTCGGACCGCAGTCCGCATAGCCCAGCCACGTCGATCTCGCCAAATTTGACGATGACCACCCGGCCTCCGGCAAACCCGTGACGGCTACTTCGTGCCGAAGATGCGTTCCATCACGGCAGTGTCGCCGAAGGACTCGGTCCTGACGATCTTGCCGTCACGAAACGTGAACACGTCGGCACCAGTGGTGCTTTCACCCTCGATGGTGACGTCGGTGAGCGCGACGACGACATCGCCATCGGCGATGATCCGATTGGGTTTCGTCCCGAACTGCTTCCCCGCGATCTTCCCGAGTAGCTCGACCACTTCACCCTTGCCGTGATACGTCCCGCTGAGAGTGCTCTTGCCGGGCTGTATCCACTCGACGTCGTCGTCGAAGGCCTGCAGTGCTCCTTCGAGATCGCCTGCCGCAAAAGCGGCGTACCCCTTCTTCGTTGTTTCGACATTGTCATCTCTGGACATCGTTGTCTCCCCCTAGTGCGTGCTTCCAATGGCAACAACGCTACTGCGGCACGGCTGCAAAACCTCGGAGAAAGAGGTAGCAAACCGGTCGATGCTTCCGGATGCAACGACGACGCAAACTTCAATTCTGTGCAGAGGCAACCAAATTCGCGGTCGACCACCGCCGAACAACAAAGGGCCGGACGGAGTCGATTCTTCGTCCGGCCCTGCGTCAAGCTGGCTTATACGTCGTAGTAGAGCCCGAACTACCAACTGGGACTTGGCAGATGGAAGCTGTG
>NZ_JAVROT010000576.1:0-5432 GCF_032162605.1 Mycobacterium sp.
GGTGTCCACACTCCCCAGTATGTTGGAGCAATGAAGACACCGGCGTCCGTGGTCGCGGGCGTGGACTTCGGTGACGAAACCTTCGCGGCGGGTGTTCGTGACGGCGTCGCGCGCATCGAAGACCTGATGGCCGCTGAGCTGGGCAAGGCCGATGAGTTGATGGCGGAGGCCGTCCAGCACCTCTTTCGGGCGGGTGGCAAACGGTTCCGTCCGTTGTTCACGGTCCTCTCAGCGCAGTTGGGTCCCGATCCCGACAACTGGCAGGTGACCGTGGCGGGCGCGGTGATCGAGTCGGTCCACCTCGCGACGCTCTACCACGACGACGTGATGGACGAGGCGCAGGTGCGCCGCGGCGCGGACAGCGCCAACGCGCGCTGGGGCAACAACATCGCGATCCTGGCCGGCGACTACCTGTTTGCGACGGCGTCGCGACTGGTTGCGCAGTTGGGACCCGACGCCGTGCTCGTCATCGCCGACACGTTCGCCCAGCTGGTCACCGGTCAGATGCGTGAGACCCGCGGGGTGGTCGAGGGCGCGGACTCCGTCGAGCACTACCTCAAGGTCGTCTACGAGAAGACGGCCTGCCTCATCGCGGCGTCGGGCACGTTCGGCGCGACGTTCTCCGGGGCCGACGACGAGCAGATTCAGCGGCTCGGCCGCCTCGGGGGCATCGTCGGCACGGCGTTCCAGATCTCCGACGACATCATCGACATCGACAGCGACCCCGACGAGTCCGGCAAGTTGCCTGGCACCGACCTGCGGGAGGGCGTGCACACCCTGCCCGTGCTCTATGCGCTGCGCGAAAGCGGGCCCGAGGCCAAGCGGCTGCGCGAGCTGCTGGACGGCCCGGTCGAGGACGACGCGAAGGTCGCCGAGGCGTTGGCGCTGTTGCGTTCGTCACGGGGAATCGCGCAGGCCAAGGAGACCGTCGCGCAGTACGCCGTGCAGGCCCGCGACGAGCTGGCCGCTCTGCCAGATGTGCCCGGTCGGGTGGCGCTGGCCAATCTGGTCGACTACACGGTCAATCGTCACGGCTGATCGGAACCGCAGACGGAGTCCCGAACGTTCGTTCAGCGAAGACTTCGATGGTTTCAAGTAGGAGGAGCCACAATGACCTGGCATCCGCACGCGAACCGGCTCAAGACGTTCCTGTTGCTGGCGGGGTTCTCGGCGTTGATCGTGTTCATCGGCGCGCTGTTCCAGAAACCTGCGATCCTGTGGCTCGCGGTGCTGTTCGCCGTCGGCATGAACGCCTACGTCTACTTCAACAGCGACAAGATGGCGCTTCGGGCGATGCACGCCCAGCCGGTCAACGAGGTACAGGCGCCCGCGATGTACCGGATCGTGCGTGAACTCGCGACCACGGCGCATCAGCCCATGCCGCGCCTGTACATCAGCGACACCGCGGCGCCCAACGCCTTCGCGACGGGACGCAATCCGCGCAACGCCGCGGTGTGCTGCACCACCGGGATCCTGCAGATACTCGACGAGCGGGAACTGCGCGCCGTGTTGGGCCACGAACTCTCGCACGTCTACAACCGCGACATCCTGATCTCGTGCGTGGCGGGGGCCATGGCGTCGGTGATCACCGCGCTGGCCAACATCGCCTTCTTTGCCAGCATGTTCAGTGGCGGCAACCGCGACGGTGGCGCGAATCCCTTTGCCATCCTTCTGGTTTCGCTGCTCGGTCCCATCGCGGCGACGGTCATCAAGCTCGCGGTGTCACGCTCGCGGGAGTATCAGGCCGACCAGTCCGGCGCCGAGCTCACCGGCGACCCGCTGGCGTTGGCCAGCGCCCTGCGCAAGATCAGCAGGGGCGTGGAGCTGGCGCCGCTGCCGCCCGAGACCCAGCTGGCCGACCAGGCCCACCTGATGATCGCGAACCCGTTCCGGGCCGGCGAGAAGATCGGCAAGCTGTTCTCGACCCACCCGCCGATTGAGGAGCGCATCGCGCGGCTCGAGCGGATGGCGGGCCGGGGGCCGGGCCAGTACTGAGCTCGCCTGGACCACATCAGCCCTCAGCAGCACCGGGTGGGGTGGTGGTCGAAGTGCCCACCTCTGCGCGACTTCGCGGCCTCGGCGATGGAAGTCGCTGATAGCCGGGCAGAATGTTCCCACCGTCCGAAACGGTGCAGGAGTGACGGTTGCGTCCGCAGCGGAGTGTCCGATGTCCGGCGGTACCGCTGCAAGTCACGCCGGCACCCTCTATGGTTAGCGCGTGCTGAGCAGAATTCTGATCGGCCTGGTAGCTGCGGGGGCAGCTGTGATCGGCGTGCCGGGTGTGGCCGCCGCCGATCCGGATCCAGCGCCGCCCCCACCACCGCCCCCACTCAACCTCAACGCGCTCGCGCCCGTGAAGCCGTCGGACTTCACGATGCAGGATGGCGGGATCTACGCCTTCGCAGTACCGGGCGACATCGCGTGTGTCATCAGCCGCGGGCCGGGCACCTACGGCTGCAGCGGACCGATCCCGGCGGCGCCGAACGGGGCCAACGTGGTCACGGGGGCTCAGCAGGGGCCGCCCGGGTTCGCCAACGCCGACCGGCCGCTGTACCTCTTCGACACGCTGCCCAAGCGGTTGGATCCCGGAACGCGCATCAGCTTTCGCAACGTGACGTGTGGAACCGACGGCACCGTGACCCAGTGCACCAACTCCTTCGACGGGGCGGGCTTCGTCATCAGTCCGGCGGGCAGTTTCGTCCTCGAGCCGAACAATCCGCTGCTGCTCAACACCGGCGCGGGCAAGAACCCGTACAGCAACTGACTGGTCGCCGCTAGAAGCCCGAGCCGTGGACCTCGTGTCCGGGCTGCTCGGCGGCCAGACCCCGGTAGGCGTCCTCGACGGTCGAGCCGTGGTTGATGACACCGTCGACCTCGCGTGCGATCGGCATGTTGAGGCCGTACTTCTCGGCGAACTCCATGATCACGCTGGCGGCCTTGACGCCCTCGGCGACCTGGTTCATGGATTCGATGATCTCGTCGATCGACTTGCCCGAGCCCAACTGCTCGCCGACGTGGCGATTGCGGCTGCGCTGGCTGGTGCAGGTGACGATGAGGTCGCCCATCCCGGCCAGCCCGGCGAACGTCTCGCGCTTTCCGCCCATCGCCTCACCCAGCTTGGACATCTCGCTGACGGCGCGCGCCATCACCATCGCGCGGGTGTTCTCGCCGATGCCCAGCGAGTAGCCCATGCCGACGGCGATCGCGTAGACGTTCTTCAACGCGCCGGCCATCTCCACGCCCACCACGTCGTCGGTGGTGTAGGTGCGAAAACGCTGGGTGCGGAACAGGTTTCCCAGGTTGGCCGCGAGGTGCTGGTCGGGCATCGCCAGGACCGCTGCGGCGGCGTACCCCTCGGCGACCTCACGGGCGATGTTCGGGCCTGCCAGGATCCCCGCCGGGTGCCCTGGCAGCACCTCGTCGACGATCTCGCTCATCCGCATGTTGGTGCCCTGCTCGAGGCCCTTCACCAACGACACCACCGGCACCCACGGCCGCAACTCCTTGGCGAGCTCCTCCAGGACCCCGCGGAACCCGTGCGACGGCACTCCCATGACGACGACGTCGGCGCATTCTGCGGCTTCGGAGAAGTCGTTCGTGGCGCGCAGCGAGGGGCTCAGTTCGACCTCGTCGCCGAGATAGCGGCTGTTGCGGTGGTTGTCGTTGATGTCGTCGGCGGTCTCCTGCGAGCGCACCCACTGCAGCGTCGGGCCGCGCCTGGCGCAGATGGAGGCCACCGTGGTGCCCCAGGAGCCGCCACCGAGGACGACGACGTTCGGTTCGCGTTGCGCAGGTGCCATGGCGATCAGGGTATGGCCGACGGCTTGACCCCGAGGGCGATTTGGGACCTAGCGGTAGTTGACGAACTGCACCGCGATCTCGAGGTCGGCGCCCCGCAGCAGTGCCTGAACGGCCTGCAGGTCGTCGCGCTTCTTGGAGCTGACGCGGATCTCCTCGCCCTGGATCTGCGCCTTGACGCCCTTGGGGCCGTCGTCGCGGATGAGCTTGGTGACCTTCTTGGCGTCCTCGCTGCTGATGCCCTGCTTGATGCTGCCGATCACCTTGTAGGTCTTGCCCGATGCCTGCGGCTCGCCGGCGTCGAATGCCTTCATGGAGATGTCGCGTCGGATCAGCTTCTCCTTGAAGACGTCGATGGCCGCCTTGACGCGCTCTTCGGTCGACGAGACGAGGATGATGCCCTCCTCGCCCTGCCACTCGATGGTGGTGTCGGTGCCGCGGAAGTCGAAACGGGTGGCCAGTTCCTTGGCGGCCTGGTTCAGGGCGTTGTCGACCTCCTGGCGGTCGACCTTGCTGACGACGTCGAAGCTGGAATCCGCCATGGACTCGCTCCCTCCCTATTGGTGATGCGTTTTCGTCTTGGGACCATCCTCGTTGTACCCTGCTACTCGCACCAAACCCGGGGTCGGGATTGGTGCGAAACCCGGCAGGTTGCCCGAGCGGCCAATGGGAGCGGACTGTAAATCCGTCGGCTTACGCCTACACAGGTTCGAATCCTGTACCTGCCACGCTGGTCAGGCCCCCTTTCGAGGGGGCCTGACTTGTTCGAACGGTCGTGAATTGTCACGGATTGTCACAAGTCGCGCCGAACTCTGCGCGGATAAGCGCAGGCCAAGTTCGCCAATCGGGTGATTTGGACGGTCAGTGGGTCGGTACGCCGTTCCCCTCGACCGGTGGGTAGCACCGAACGACCAGAGCTCAGCGCGGGTGCCGCGCACTAAGCTGCTCCGGGCCAGATAAAACTGGAGGGCCGATATTTTCACCGCGCTGCACAGGCTGCTAGGGCGTGACCCTGGTCCGCTGACCGACGAGATGGTCGACGATGCGATTCGGGAAGGCGTCGCGGAAACGGACGACCTCGACTGGAAGTCGAAGGCCCCGCCCGCTAAGGGCATAACCGAGACCGACTATCCGAAAGACATCGCCGCGATGGCAAACAGCGGCGGAGGCATGATCCTCTATGGCGTCACCGAGAAGGTGAAGAAGGCGGCAGGGCGCCAAGCCACCGAGGCGTTGACTGAGAGGTTTGCGCAAACGCTTCGCAGTGCCGCCGTGACCGCGATCAGTCCCCCTGTGTTTGGTCTCGACATCGTCGAGATCGGGGACGCGACCAATAGGTGCATCGCCGTGATCATCCCGGCCAGTGTGGACGGACCACATTTGGTTTATCGCGGCGAGTTTTTCGGCGCTCCAATCCGCAACGATGCCGACACCGTTTGGATGAAAGAACGACAGATTGAAGCCGCCTATCGACTGCGGTTCGATGAGCGACGTAACTCGACAGAAGCCATCGATCATCTGTATAACGAACTAACAACCATTACTCAAGTGGAAGCCCGGGCTTGGCTGATCGCCGTTGCCCGCCCTCGCGTCTCACAAGCGAATGCCACGCGATGGGCGATCGGCGAAGCGCA
>NZ_JAVROT010000577.1:0-7395 GCF_032162605.1 Mycobacterium sp.
CCGTCGCTCCCACACTCTCCGTGATCTCCCACGTGTCATCATCAGTTCGCACCATCGTGACCCTTCCCGCGATCGGCGGTCCCATCGTTTTCGGACGGTACGCCGACTGCCTGTGACAGTCCTACGCCGATAGCGTCTTCCTGATCTCGCCGGCCGCATTCGACTGCACGACAACGAATTGGTGACCTAAATCCCTCGCCGCGGGCGACCCGACGATCGACGGCGATGCGCCTGCGATCGGCGCGGCACCGTCATGTCAACGGGGTGTCGATGATCGCCTTGAACACCGGCGGAGCGCGGATGCACCGACGTCATCGGTCTGTACTACAGCCTGGACTCCTCGGTGCCCATCGAAGACACTGTCGGCGCGTTGAGTGAACTGGTCGAACAGGGCAAGGTCCGCGCCCTCGGGCTCACGCTCGTTCCCTACAGTCGTCTGGCCAGGTCCGCGCTGACCGGCCGCCCAAAACCCAGCGAACACTGCGGCGCCGCCCGGCGCACCAACAGCGACGGCAGGCCTAGGCGCATCAGTGCCGGCCCTGCCCGCACACCGGACCCAGGGGCATCGTGGTTCGACTACTTGCTCAAGACGGACGTGTAGTAGACGGTGTCGGCCATCGGCACCCAGTCGCTAGTGCGCGGCATGGCCGCTAGTCCGTTGTCGGCCAAGAGCCGACTCATCGGCGTGCCGACCGACCGCCAGCCCAGGTTCTCCAGGAAGGTGGGGACCTCATTACGCTCGCCCTCGTACCCCAAGTCCGCGTATGTGGTCCTGGGAGGGGCATTCAGCGACGGAATCAATCTGTCCTACTCCGCGCCGGAATCGGTGCTGGCCGCCCTAAGCGGCGGCCTGCTCGCGGTACGCCTCCAGCAGACGAAGCCACACCTCGGTGATCGTCGGGAAACACGGAACCGCGTGCCACAGCCGGTCGATCGGCACCTGGCCGGCGACGGCGATCGTCGCGGAGTGCAAGAGTTCGGAGACACCCGGGCCGACGAACGTCACGCCGAGCAGGTAACCGCCGTCGAGATCGACGATCATGCGGGCCCGGCCGGCGTAGCCGTCGGCGTAGAGTTTGGCGCCCATCACAACTTCGCCGATTTCGACATCGACCACGCTTACCCGGTGGCCTGCCTCCTCAGCCTGCCGGGCGGTCACGCCGACCGCCGCGGCCTCAGGATCGGTGAAGAACACCTGGGGCACCGCGGAGTGGTCCGCGGTCGTCGCGTGCGCGCCCCATGGCTTGGTGTCCAACGGCTCTCCGGTGGCGCGGGCCCCGATCGCAGCGCCGGCGATACGCGCCTGGTACTTGCCCTGATGGGTGAGCAGCGCACGGTGATTCGCGTCGCCTGCGGCGTATAGCCAGCCGCCCTCGACGTCGCGCACGCGGCAGGTGTCGTCGACGTCCAGCCAGGTCCCTGGCGTCAGGCCGACGGTCTCCAGACCCATGTCATCGGTCAGCGGCTTGCGGCCGGTTGCGAACAACACCTCGTCGACCGCCAGCTCGCGGCCGTCGTCGAGCTCCAGCGTCACCGTGCCCGTGCCGCCGGGGCGGCGCAGCTTGGTGACCGAGACACCAACGCCCACATCCACACCGGCCGCGGTGAGCCCGCGGCCGACGAGCTCGCCGACGAAGGGCTCCATCCGCGGCAGCAGACCGGAACGGCGGGCCAGCAGCGTCACCGACGAGCCGAGGCCCTGCCACGCGGTCGCCATCTCCACAGCGACCCCGCCCCCGCCGACAACGGCGAGCCGGCCGGGCACTTCGCCGCTGTCGGTGCCCTTGCGATTGGTCCACGGGTTGGCCTCGGTGATACCCGGTATGTCGGGTAGCGCTGCGCCGCTGCCGATGCAGATCGCGACGGCCTGCCGGGCGTCGAGCGTCACCACGTCGCCGCCGGGCGTCGAGATCGCAACCCGGCGCGGACCCTCCAACCGGCCATGGCCACGCACCAAGTCGGCGCCGATGCCCGTCACGTAGGCGTCGGCTTGGCCGCTGTCGTCCCAGTTCGACACGTAGCGGTCGCGACGCCCGAAAACGCCGGCGGTGTCGAGAGGACCGGTGACCGATTCCCTGGCGCCGTCGATGCGACGGGCATCGGCCACCGCAATGACCGGGCGCAGCAGCGCCTTGCTTGGTACGCAGGCCCAGTAGGAGCATTCGCCGCCGACGAGTTCGCGTTCGACCACGGCGACGCTCAGCCCGGCGGCGCGGGCACGAGCGGCGACATTCTGGCCGACAGGTCCGGCGCCGACGACAATCACGTCGTAGGAGTTCGTTGGCGTTTCCATGGCTGACACCCTTCGGTTCGTTGCGCGCAGTCGTATGCAATGAAACGCCACCCGCGCTGAGATTGAGGGTTGCTTGGCATACCCGGCCGAGATCGCGGCAATAAGCTGAACTGATGGAACTGCGGGAGCTAACCGCCTTCGTCGCCGTGGCCGAGGAAGGTGGAATGTCGGCCGCGTCGCGTCGGCTGCACATCAGCCAGCCCGCGTTGTCGCAGACGGTCAGTGGCCTCGAGCGGCAGCTCGGCGTCAAGCTGCTGGAGCGCAGCAGCACCGGCGTACAACCGACGGAGGCAGGTGCCGCGCTGCTGAGCGAGGCGCGCGCCATTCTGGCCCGGCATGACGAGGCGTTGCGGCGGATGGCGGAGTTCACTTCCGAAGGGGGCGGCGTCCTGCGGCTCGGGGTGCCGATCGAGCTGCCGCCCGATTTGCTGCAGCGCACGCTTGCCAAATTCGCCGCGAACCGTTCGGATATACGCGTCATGCCGCGTCACTTGTCAACGGCCGCACAGCTTTCCGTGTTGCGAAGCGGTGAGCTCGACATCGGGCTGGTGCGGGAACGGCCCGTCGGCGAGGCATTCGACGCGATGCTGGTGCTACGGGAGAACCTCGGCGTACTACTCGCCTCCGAGCTCGCGGCCGGACTGGTCGGCCCTGACGGCGTGCGGCTCGACTCGCTGAGCGGACTACAGTGGCTTGGCTTTCCGCGCTCCAACAGCCCCGCCTGGCACGACGAATTGACCGCCATCCTGCGCAGCCACGGCATCGACCTCGGCCCTCCGCCGCCGGAGGACCAGCTGCTCATCGCTGCGGTCAAGCTTGCGGCCGTCGGCACGGGTCATTCGTTCGCGCTAGCGCCCGAGAACTGGCCACATCCCATTCCAGACTCGGTGACGTGGAGCCCGATCGTCGGCCACCCGCTGGTGCGCCGCACCTGGGTGGTGTGGCCGGCCAATTCGCGCCGCCGCGACATCGGCCAGCTGATCACCGCATTCGAGGTGCCGCCGTGACTACGGGGCGATCGCGCGCTGGCCGCCGTTGGCCTGCAGGATCGCTCCGGTGATGTAGCTGGCCGATGGCGAGACTAGAAACGTAACGGCGGTGGCGATTTCGTCGGCGGCCGCGGCCCGGCCCAGCGCGGTGAGCTGACCCAATCCATCGGTGAGCCCGGGTGTGACGGCGGTTCCGGGGGTTTCGGTCGGTCCCGCCTGCACGGCGTTCACCCGCACGCCCGAGCGGCCGAATTCATCGGCCCACACGCGGGTCAGCAGTTCGATGCCGGCCTTCGTCGCTCCATAGATTCCGCCCTGCCGTGCCGGCACCCCGGCGGCGACAGTGCTGAGGTTGACGACGACGCCCTTGCCCCGCTCGGCCATCGCCGGCACCAGCTGCTGCACGAGGATGTACGGCGCACGCAGGTTGAGGTTGACGTGCTCATTGAAGAACGCGTCGTCGGTGTCCGCGGTGGCCCCGAACTTGTAGACACCGGCGTTGTTAATCAGGATGTCGACTGGCCCGGACTCGGCGGCCAGCCGGCGCACGTCATCGGCGTCGCTGAGATCGGCCGAGACGAAACGCGCCTTCCCGCCGGCGTTTTCGATCTCCTGCACCCTCTCGGCGCCGCGCTCTGCGCTGCGACCGTGCACCACGACGTCGGCGCCTAGGGCGGCGAGTTGGAGCGCGATCGCGCGGCCGATACCCGCCGTCGCCCCGGTCACCAGTGCGGTCGAGCCTTCTAGTGTTGCAGCCATTGGAATCTCCTCGCAGATATCGTGCGGCGTTGACTCCAGGCTAAGCATTCGATTGATGGCATCCATTCCACTTCAGCCATAAGCCTCGGCAATGGCTGTCATTGCGGCGGACGGCCGCCCGTTCGCCGTACGCACCACGGAGGTTTGACCTCGAATCTTCGAGGTGACGAAGCATGATCACGGCCTCGGCACGGCAGCCTTCAAACTCCTCGGACACGATGCAAGCGCCTCGCGAACGGCTCTGCCTATTGCGGCCATCGGCAGCCACGATGGCGACGCGGCTTGGCCGCACCCCATCAAGCGTTTCTATGGTTCGACAGCGCGCGAGGCGCTGCAAGAAAGGTAAGGACAACCGTGAAGGATTCCATTCGGGTTGGTGTTCAGCTGTGGCCTGGCGGAGCCCCCGACTATCAGACTTGGCGCGAAGCCGTGCTGAAGGCCGAGGAACTCGGTAGCGATGCCATCTTCGGCTACGACCACTTCCATAAACCATTCACCGTGCCGTCCGAAGACGGCCTGCCGGAGCTGTTGCCGGAGCAGTCCGACGTCAACAACTTCGAAGGCTGGACCGCACTCGCGTCGTGGGCCGAGATCACCAGCCGGGCTGAGATCGGTCTGCTGGTGACCGGCATCGGCTATCGCAATCCGGACCTGCTCGCCGATATGGCTCGCACCGTCGACCACATCAGCGGTGGGCGGCTAATCCTGGGCGCCGGCGCAGGCTGGTATGAAAAGGATTACAGCACTCACGGATACGACTTCGGCACGGTCAAGTCACGGATGGATCTGTTCGAGGACAACCTCGACCGGGTCGAACGCCGGCTCAGCCTGTTGGTGCCGCAGCCGGTGCGCAAGATTCCGATGCTGATCGGGGGCATGAGCGTTAAGCGCACGTTGCCGATCGTGGCCAAGCACGCCGACATCTGGCACACTTTCGCGAGCGTCGATGAGTATCGCCGCAAGAACGCGATCCTCAAGGAACTGGTCGCCGACGTCGACCGCGACGAGTCGCAAATCGAGCGGGCCGTGCACTGGACGGGTCGCGAGAGCGCCGACGCCTTCGTCGGCGAGGGTGTCACGCTGTTCACCACCGAGATCCACCCCACCGACGACGGTTACGACTTCACCGAGCTGAAGGACATGATCGCCTGGCGTGACCAATCGGCGTAGAAATCCTCGGCCACGACAACCACCACAGCACTGGCAGACAACCCTTGGTTGTTGTGCTGCTGCGCAGCGTGGGCTGGTGAGCAACGGTGACACCATCCGCGGCGGGATTCAGCCTTCCACCATCCAGTCGTCGGTGATGTCGACTTGGACTACGACGCGTTGGAGATCGCGGCTGATCCCGGCCTGACCATTGTCGCCTACACCGCGTCACCGAATTCAGAGACGTGTAAGGCATTGTCGCTGTTGGGAAATGCATTCCCGCCGCCGCAGGGCGAGCCCGCGGGTCCGACGCCCTGCGGCGCGGCTTCTAGTCGTCTCGAGCGGTTGCGGCGGGCTGTTCCGTCAGAAGCCGGCCCAGGGATGCGGCTGGTAGGGGCTTTCCAGACGGGCGGCTTCGTCGTCGGTCAGATGCAGCTCCGTCGCGGCGACGGCGTCCGTGAGGTGGTGGGGTTTGGTTGCACCGATCACGGGTGCGGTGACGGTCGGGTTTCTCAGCACCCAGGCCAGCGCCACCTGGGCTCGAGACACGCTGCGTTCGGCAGCGATCTGGGCGACCGTATCGACGATCGGCGCGTCCGCCACATCGCGAAACAGATTTCGGCTGAACGGGTCCAACCCCGACCGGTTTGTACTCTCGGACAGGTCCCGGGTGAGCCGGCCGCGGGCCATCGGGCTCCACGGGATGACACCGATACCCTCATCGGCGCAGAGCGGCAGCATTTCCCGCTCGTCTTCGCGCATGAGCAGGCTGTAATGGTTCTGCATCGACACGAAACGGGTCCAACCGTGCAGGTCTGCCAGGTGCAGGGCTTTGCTGAACTGCCACGCGAACATCGAGGATGCGCCCAGATAGCGGGCCTTGCCGGCCTTGACTACGTCGTGCAGCGCTTCCAGGGTCTCCTCGATCGGAGTGTCCGGATCCCAGCGGTGAATCTGGTAGAGGTCGACGTAGTCGACGCCGAGGCGGGTCAGGCTGGCATCGATTTCGGACATGATCGCCTTGCGGGACAGGCCGGCGCCGTTGGGGCCTTCGTGCATCCGTTGAAACACTTTGGTGGCAAGCACGTATTCGTCGCGGGTCGCGGTGAAGTCACGCAATGCCCGGCCCACGATCTCCTCGCTGGAGCCGCCGCTGTAGACGTTGGCCGTGTCGAAGAAGTTGATCCCGGCCTCCAGGGCCTGCTTGATGAACGGGCGGGACTCCTGCTCACCCAGCGACCAGGGCTGCGCGCCGCGGCCGGGTTCCCCGTAGCTCATGCAACCCAGGGCGATCACGGACACTTCGAGCCCAGTCGCGCCCAGCCTCGTGTAGTGCATGTCGTCAGGTCCTTCCATACGGGGTGTTTTTGGTGCCGTCGTCACCGCACCGTATCAACGATCTTCACGTTCCTCCTAGATGTCGAGCGGGACTACTTCGGTCGTCGCCCCGAGATCAAAACGCTCGGCACCGCGCTCTTTGCACCCGTGCCACCAGAGCCCCGGCCGTAGTGAGCGACCGCTTCCGGGACCGTCGTCGCCGATGCCTCCCAGCCGTGGTCGGCGAGCCACTCGGTGACCTCGGTGCGCTTCTCGGCGTACGACAACTCCTCGACGTTGGGAGGCGAGATCGCGACCCGCGTGCCCAACGCGGTCCGCAGCCGTTGGGTCAGTTCCCTCTCCCGCGCCAGACGTTCCGGATCCAGCGCATCGTCGGTGGGCGCATTGACGACGACCCGGCTCCCAGGGGCGCTCATCTCGTGGATGCGCTCGAAGAGCAGATCCTGCCCGTGGGCCGGCAGATACCGCAACAGCCCCTCGACCGACCACGCCGTCGGCGCCTGCGCGTCGAAGCCATGCTGCCGCAGCGCCATCGGCCAATCCTGGCGCAGGTCCACGGGAACCTCGATCCGTTCGACCGTCGGCTCGGCGCCGTGCCCGCGCAGCGTCGAGGACTTGAAGTCGAGCACCTTGGGCTGGTCGAGCTCGTACACGCGGGTGCCGACGGGCCACGCCAGGCGCCACGCCCTGGCGTCAAGACCCGACGCCAAGATCACCACCTGACGGATCCCCGCTTCAGCCGCCGCGACGAAGAAGTCGTCGATGTAGGCCGTGCGGGCGGCGACGAAATCCTGCAACGCCTGCATCCGCTCCCCCAGTTCGGGATCCACGCCCGCCGCCGCCGAGCGGTCGAACAAGCTCCACATC
>NZ_JAVROT010000578.1:0-13729 GCF_032162605.1 Mycobacterium sp.
TCAAGCGCGTGCAGTTCACCCCAGACCTGATGCCTGGCGACGTGACGGGATCGTTGGTCTACGACGCCCGCACCGCCGAGTTCGAGTTCCGCGCAGGCCCGGTGTTCACCAATCTGCTACTGGCCGACGAGATCAACCGGACGCCGCCGAAGACGCAGGCGGCGCTGCTCGAGGCCATGGAGGAGCGTCAGGTCAGCGTCGACGGCGAGCCAAGGCCGCTGCCCGACCCCTTCATCGTCGCGGCGACGCAGAACCCGATCGAGTACGAGGGCACCTACCAGCTGCCGGAGGCGCAGCTCGACCGCTTCCTGCTGAAGCTCAACGTGCCGCTGCCGCCGCGGGATCAGGAGATCGCCATCCTGTCCAGGCATGCACGCGGTTTCGACCCGAGGGACCTCTCAGCCGTTCGACCGGTGGCGGGTCCGGCGGAGCTGGCAGCGGCCCGCGACGGCGTGCGTCAGGTCCTGGTGGCCGACGAGGTGATGGGCTACATCGTCGACATCGCAGGGGCGACGAGGCGTTCCCCGTCGTTGCAACTCGGTGTCTCGCCCCGCGGCGCGACGGCTCTGCTGGCCACCGCGAGGTCATGGGCGTGGCTGTCGGGCCGCAACTACGTGACTCCCGACGACGTGAAGGCGATGGCGCGTCCGACGTTGCGGCATCGCATCGCCCTACGCCCGGAAGCGGAGCTCGAGGGAGCCAACCCCGATGGCGTTCTCGACGGCATCCTGTCCGCGGTGCAGGTACCGCGCTAGTGGTGCTCACCGGCCGCATCGGCCTGGTGGCTGCGATCTGCGTATTGCCGGTCGGCGTCTCGCCTTGGCCTGCAGTGGCATTCGTGGTCCTGCTTGGCCTGCTCCTGCTGGCGGTCGCGATCGACGTGGTGTTGGCGGCGAGCGCCAGACGGCTGCGCTTCAGCAGGCTTGGTGACGGCGCGGCCCGGCTGGGCGAGCCCGTCGACGCCGCATTGATCATCGAGAACCCTGGACGACGGGAGTTCCGCGGCCGGGTGCGTGACGCCTGGGCACCGTCGGCCCGTGCCGAACCACGCACCCACGAGGTGCATGTCGCTGCGGGACAACGACTTCGAGTGAACACGACGCTGCGGCCCATCCGTCGCGGTGACCAGGTCTCGGCGCTGGTCACCGCGCGCTCACTCGGGCCGCTCGGGCTGGCAGGCAGGCAGTGCTCACACCGCGTGCCTTCGCAGGTACGGATACTTCCCCCATTCCTCTCGCGCAAGCACCTTCCGTCCCGGCTGGCCAAGCTGCGCGAGCTCGACGGCGCGATCCCGGTGTTGATCCGCGGCAAGGGCACCGAATTCGACTCGCTACGGGAGTACGTCGTCGGTGACGACGTCCGCTCGATCGACTGGCGTGCCACGGCCCGGCGGGCGGATGTCGTCGTCCGAACCTGGAGGCCGGAACGGGACCGCCGGGTCGTCATCGTCCTCGACACCGGACGAACCTCGGCGGGCCGCGTCGGCGTCGATCCGACGGCGAGCGACCCGAGCGGCTGGCCTCGGCTGGACTGGTCGATGGATGCCGCGCTGTTGTTGGCGGCGTTGGCATCTCGGGCAGGCGATCACGTCGACTTCGTGGCGCACGACCGGGTGCCACGGGCGGGCGTGTACAACGCGACTCGCACCGAGCTGCTACCTCAGCTCGTCGAGGCGATGGCGCCGCTGCAGCCCGCGTTGATCGAATCGAACGCGCCTGCGATGGTCGCGACGATCCAGCGGCGCATCAGGCAGCGTGCGCTGGTGGTTCTGCTGACCGACCTGAATCCCTCGGCGCTGGACGAGGGATTGATGGGCGTTCTGCCGCGACTCTCGTCACGGCATCAGGTGGTGATCGCCGCCGTCAGCGATCCCCGCGTGGATCTGCTGGCAGCCGGACGCGCCGACGCCGCGCAGGTGTACGACGCGGCCGCGGCCGAGCGTTCCCGCAACGACCGCAACGCCATCGCCACGCGCCTGCGGCGCCACGGCGTCGACGTGGTCGACGCGATGCCCGACGACCTGGCTCCGGCCTTGGCCGACCGCTACCTGGCGATGAAGGCCAGCGGCAAGCTGTAGCGTCCCGCTACCTCCGCGAGCAGACACGAAGTCGCCCAATTCGTCGGCGTGTCGGGCGTTTTTGCGACTGCTCGCGAGGCTCCTACCCGGTCGGCACAACGTCGGGCGCGTCGTCCATGTCCCCGGTCTCACCGGCCCGGACGGCCTTGCGCCCGAAGTGAATCACGTAGGTCAGGAAGGCGATCTCGGCCGCGACGCCGATGGCGATGCGCAGAGCCGTCGGCAGCGGGGACGGCGTGACCAATGCCTCGATGAGACCCGACACCAGTAGGACCACCACCAGTCCGACGGCGACCGACACGACGGCGCGGCCCTGCTCGGCGAGGACCTGCCCGCGGGGGCGGTCACCGGGCGAGATGACCGACCAGCCGAGTCGCATCCCCGCGGCCGCGGCGAGGAACACCGCGGTCAGCTCGAGCAGCCCGTGGGGGGCAAGCAAGCCGAGGAAGACGTCGGCTTTGCCTGCGTCGAACATCAGCCCGCCGACCACCCCCAGGTTGGCGGCGTTCTGAAAGAGAACGTAGGGAATCGGCACGCCGAGGAAGATCGCGTAGACGATGCACTGCGCGGCCACCCAGGAGTTGTTGATCCACACGCGCAACGCGAACGAGCCCGCCGGATTCTCGCTGTAGTACGAGGCGAACTCGTGGTTGACCAGTTCGGCGACGTCCGATGGCGTTCCGACCGTGGCCTGCACCTCGGGACTGCCTGCGACCCACGTCCCGATGACCGTGGCGACGGCGAAGAACACGACGGCGCAGGAGAGCCACCACCGCCAGGACCGGTAGGCGGCGACGGGGAAGGACACGGTCCAGAAGCGGGCGAACTCACTCCACAGGGGGGCATGGGCGCCGGTGACGGCTGCGCGTGCGGTGGCGACCAACCCCGACAACGTGCCGACCAGGACCGAGTCGGTCGAGTCGCTCCGCACCATCGACAGGTGGGTCGACACCCGCTGATAGAGGTCCACGAGTTCGTCGACCTCGGCGCCCGTCAGTTTGCGGCGGCGCTTGACCAGGTGCTCGAGCCGGTCCCACGCCGGCCGGTGGGCCAGCACGAAGGCATCGACGTCCACTCCGCAAACACTAGTAGCGTTGAGTTCATGGTGGCCCAGCCGGAGTCGATGGTCACGGGTGACGCCGTGGTGCTCGACGTTCAGATCGCGCAGTTGCCGGTTCGCGCGCTGGCCGCGTTGATCGACCTCACCGTCATCTTCATCGGCTATCTCGTCGGCGTCACGCTGTGGGCCGTCACGCTCTCGGACCTCGACGACGCCCTGTCGGCGGCGGTGCTCATCATCTTCACGGTCCTGGCCATCGTCGGGTATCCGCTCGTCTTCGAGACCACGACCAGGGGCCGGTCACTGGGCAAGATGGCCCTCGGCCTGCGCGTCGTCTCCGATGACGGAGGTCCAGAACGGTTCCGCCAGGCGCTCTTTCGCGCGCTGTCCGGGTTCATCGAGATCTGGACGTTCGCCGGGGGGCCTGCCGTGATCTGCAGCATGCTGTCGGCGAAGGGCAAGAGGATCGGCGACGTGTTCGCCGGCACCCTGGTGATCAGCGAGCGCGGCCCGAAGATGGCTGGGCCCGTTCCGATGCCGCCGGCGTTGGCGTGGTGGGCGTCGTCGCTGCAGCTGTCCGGGCTTCGCCCCGAGCAGGCCGAGCTGGCGCGTCAGTTCCTCTCCAGGGCAGCACAGTTGCAACCGCCGTTCCGGGATCAGATGGCGTACCACATCTACTCCGAGGTGGTCGCGCAGATCTCACCGCCACCGCCCGCCGGCGCGCCCGCACCGCTCGTGTTGGCCGCCGTTCTGGCCGAACGGCACAACCGGGAGCTGGCGCGACTGCGGCCCACCGCTGCCCCGCCGTCGTGGCCCGGTCCGATGCCGCCTGCGCCACCGCAGTTCGCCTACCCCGGCCCGGCAGTGACCCGGACGGGTCCGCCGCCACCCGCGAGGTCGGAAGAGTTCACGCGGCCCGATTGATGGGACACAGTTGTCCCATTTTGATTAAGCTGTGCTAGACTGAGGCACATGAGCGCACCATTACCGATCGAGGGTGGTCCGCGCTCGAGAACCCGGAGGGCGATTCTCGATGCCGCGACGTCAGTGCTCGCCGAGAACCCCGCCGCATCGCTTGGCGACATCGCCACTGCCGCAGAGGTCGGACGCAGCACGCTGCACCGGTACTTCGCGGAGCGCTCGGACCTGCTGCGCGCAGTCGCGCTTCACGTACACGCGCTGAGCAACGCGGCCATCGAGCACGCGGAGCCCGATTGCGGGCCCCCGGTCGAAGCGCTGCGCCGGGTGGTCGAGTGCCAGCTCGACCTCGGACCGATCGTCCCGTTCATCTACAACGAACCGACCATCACCTCGGACCCCGAGATCGCGGCCGAACTCGACACCGGCGACGAGGTCATCGTCGAGGTGCTCAACCGAGCCGCCACGCAGGGTACGGCAGGACCGCCGGACTGGCCGCGACTGGTCTTCTGGGCCCTCCTGACCGCCGGCTACGACGCCGCGAAGCGGGGCACCCCGCGCGTCCAGGTGGTCGACGCCATCATGGCCAGCCTCACCCACGGCACCATCAACCCGAATCAGTCTTGACACCAACGGTTCTCAAACCAGGGCGTAGTTCTCAGGAGTAGGAATGTCCACCCAAGCGGACGTCGCGACGACGTCCACGAACACACCGCGCCGCGCCTGGTTCGCGCTCGCCGTTCTCATGTTGCCCGTACTGCTGATCGCTGTCGACAACACAGTGCTTGCGTTCGCGCTGCCCAGCATCGCCGAGGAGTTCCGTCCCGCCGCCACCACCCAGTTGTGGATCGTCGACGTGTACTCGCTGGTGCTGGCCGCACTGCTGGTGACCATGGGCAGCCTTGGCGACAGGATCGGCAGACGTCGCCTGCTCGTGATCGGCGCGGCGGGCTTCGCCGTGGTGTCCGCCGCGGCGGCGTTCGCTCCCAGCGCCGAATACCTGGTCGCGGCGCGCGCTCTGCTCGGCGTCTTCGGCGCGATGCTCATGCCCTCCACGCTGTCGCTGATCCGCAACATCTTCACCGACGCATCCGCGCGTAGGCTCGCCATCGCACTCTGGGCGTCGTGCTTCACCGCCGGATCGGCGCTCGGCCCGATCGTCGGCGGCGCGCTGCTGCAACGCTTCCACTGGGGTGCCGTGTTTCTGGTGGCCGTGCCGATCCTGCTCCCGCTGTTGGTGCTGGCGCCGCGGCTGGTTCCCGAGTCACGGGATCCGAATCCGGGACCACTGGACCCGGTCAACGTGCTGCTGTCGCTGACGACCATGCTTCCGCTCGTTTGGGCCATCAAGTCGGCCGCACACGACGGGTTCTCCGGGTTCGCGGCGGCCGCCTTTGCGATCGGCGTCGGATCCGGGTTCCTCTTCGTCCGGCGTCAGCGGCGCAGTGCCACACCGATGCTGGACGTCGAGCTGTTCAGGTCGGCCCCGTTCACCTCGTCGATCCTGGCGAACTTCCTTTCGATCGTCGGACTCATCGGGTTCATCTTCTTCATCTCGCAGCATCTGCAGCTCGTCCTCGGTCTGAGCCCGCTGGCCGCTGGTCTGGTGACGCTGCCGGGCGCCCTGCTCTCGATGGTCGCGGGCATCGCCGTGGTCCCGATGGCGAAGCGGTTCGCCCCGCACGCGCTGATGATCGTCGGGCTCGTTCTCGTCGCGGCCGGATTCCTGGCCATCCTGCTGTTCCGGCACGACCTGACGGTGGTCGCGATCATCGTGTCGTTCATCGTGCTGGAGATCGGGGTGGGAATTTCGCAGACCATCTCCAACGACACCATCGTGGCCTCCGTGGCGCCCGCCAAGTCCGGTGCGGCGTCCGCGGTGTCGGAGACGGCCTACGAACTGGGCGCGGTCGTCGGCACCGCCACCCTCGGCACCATCTTCACCGCGTACTACCGTGCCAGCGTTGAACTTCCGGGCGGTCTGACGGAGGCACAGATCGCCGACGCCAGGGAGAGCATCGGCGGTGCCACCTCGGTCGCTCAGACTCTGCCTCCCGCGCTGAGTGGGCGACTCCTGGACTCCGCACGGACGGCGTTCGACGCCGGGATCGCGCCGACGGCGATCATCGCAGCCTTGCTCACGCTGATCGCCGCCGCCGTCGTCGCACTCGCGTTCCGCGGTGTCAGCGGTACCGCAGGCCGATCAGGATCAGCACCGAGCCCAGCAGCGACGCCACCGTCCGAACGTGATTCCAGGCCGTCCACGGGCCGAGGTACGCCTGCCACTCCCTCAGCGCGTCGGCCGCGGACAATCCGGCGGGATCGACCGCGTCCAGTTGGTTGTTCAACGGAACGTTGAGGGCGAACGTCACGATGAAGGCCACCATGCCGAGGACCGCGCCGGCGAGCACATAGCCGGTGCCGGGTTGCGACAACCGGAACAGCGCGGCGATGCCGATGCCGAGGGCCAGTACCGCCGAGCCGACGAACAACGTCAGGAACGGTGCATTGGCAGGGGCCTCGGCGTTCATACCGCGCATGGCGGTGATCGCGTCGACGGGCCCGGTGCGGTCCAGTCCCTTCATCACGATGGTGGAGAAGGCGTAGAACAGTCCCCCGACGGCCGCGCTCGACACGGCGGCCGCGGCGGCGGCGATGAGGTAGGGGCTCGTTGTCATGGCCATATTCAACCGCCGCCTGCCTAGACGATCCATCGTCTTCCGTACTATTTCCATACGCGATCGTCTAGATTTGGTCACCGTGGATGCCCTCGGTGGACTGCTCGACGGAGTTCGCGCCCGCGGCGCATTCGTGCTGCGTCTGTCCCTGGACCCACCCTGGTCGATGCGCATCCAGGACGACGCCCCGTTGACGCTGATCTGCATGACGCACGGCAACGCCGTCATCGTGACCGACTCGGGCGACACCTTCGACGTGCGGCCCGGGGACGTCGCCGTCGCCCGGGGTGTCGAGCGCTACCTCTTCGCCGACGATGCGGCGACCGAACCGCAGGTGGTCGTCCATCCCGGCAACAGATGCACGACGCTGGGCGGGGAGGACCTCCGCTTCGAGATGTCGGTGGGGGTGCGCACCTGGGGCAACACGGCGGCGGGCTCACACCGCGCGGTGATCTGCGCCTACCAGGGCCGAAGCGAGGTCAGTGCCCGCCTGTTGAACGCACTTCCGACGGTGCTGGTGCTCCGCGGCGACAAATGGCACTCCCCGCTGGTCGAGCTGCTCGTCGGGGAGGCCGGGCGGGACGGACCAGGACAGGAGGCCTACCTCGACCGGCTGCTGGACCTGCTCCTGATGGACGTGTTGCGCACTTGGTTCGACCGTGACGAGCAGGCACCCACCTGGTGGCACGCCGAGCACGACCCTCTGGTCGGTCCCGCGCTCCGCCTCATCTACAACAATCCCGAGCATCGCTGGACGGTGGCCAATCTCGCTGCCGCCGTTGGCAGTTCACGCGCGGTGTTCGCCCGCAGGTTCAACGAGCAGGTCGGTGAACCACCGATCGCCTTCCTCACCGGCTGGCGACTGGCGCTGGCCGCCGACCTGCTGAGGACGAACGGAGGAACGCTCGCGTCGGTCGCCCGTCGGGTGGGCTACAGCACGCCGTTCGCACTGAGCAGTGCGTTCAAGCGCGCCTACGGGGTCAGCCCGAACACGCATCGCGCTCAGCTGTCGGGTTAGAACCCTTGGTGGCTCGCCCGGCGAGCACGCCCGCCACCGAGGTGGCCGCGATGGTGACGATCGCCCCGAGCATGAGCGCCGCCGGCTCGCCGGCCAGCAACAGGTGTTCCTCGGTACCGACGG
Organism: Mycobacterium sp.; assembly: GCF_032162605.1. GTDB lineage: Bacteria > Actinomycetota > Actinomycetes > Mycobacteriales > Mycobacteriaceae > Mycobacterium. The sequence goes on from NZ_JAVROT010000578.1 coordinate 7,875, forward strand.
TGGCAGCCGCGACGGGCACGCCGAGTTGGGCCGCCGACAGCACGGCGAGCGTCAGTGGCTGTTTGAGTAGCCGGCCGGCCGCGTGGGCGAGGATCGCACCGACTCCCAGCGCGAGACCGAGCAGGATGAGCTGCGGATGCGCACCGAGATCGCGTATCTGCAGCGAGGCGCCCAACCAGAGGAAGAACAGCGGCGCAAAGAATCCCTCGGTGATGCCGAACAGCTGACGCGCCAGCCGACGTGGCTCACCGATGGCGGCGACCACCAGACCAAGCGCGAAGCCGGCCAACATGATCGAGACGTGGGTGGTGATCGCCAGCCATGCCAGCCCGAACAGTATCGCGAGGCTGATCCGTAGTTCGAGGGCGAACTCGTGCTTCTCGGAATACTCGTGCAGGCGCTTGCGCAGCCCTCTGGCGTTGGCCCAGCGCAACACCACGAACAACACCGCCGCGCACACCGCGATGGCCGCCGCGCCGAGTGCCGCCCGCGGCGCCCGCGCTGGGTCGATCATCAAGGGCAGCAACACGATGCACGCCGTGTCGGCCACGGCGATCTGGGCGGTCACCGAGAGCACCGGCGGCCCGGACAACCGTAGCCCGTCGATGATGGGCAGGGCGAGGGCCGCCGACGACGACGCCATCAGAACTCCATAGAGGGCGGCGTGCCCGGTGTCGAAGACCGTCGCGAGTCCCACGCCGAGAACTGCTGCGACCGCACCGACCAGGACGGCCCGTACCAAGGCCGCAGGCGCCGCCGAGCGCATGGCGCCGTCGCGGACGGGCACGTGCGTTCCGACCACGAACATCACCAGGGCGAAGCCGATGTTGGCGAGCAGTTCGAAGGTCGGATCGGTGTGGTCGATGACTCCCAGACCGGTCTTGCCGAGCACGATCCCGACGAGCAGTTCGCCGACGACCGACGGGACCCGCAGCCGCGGCACCGATGCCAGCATCGGGCCGATCAGGCCCACCACAACGAGCAGCGCCAGGGTGCCGAACCCGAATTGCGTCATCTCAGCCCGGCGTCTGCCACGACACCAAGCGGCAGGGGATCGTGGTGTTCTCGTCGGTCAGGTAGCTCGCACAGACGCGGTGGTAACCGTCCGCGATCTCCAGTGCGACGCCATCGATGGCCTTCCCCCGTACCAACAGGATCGGTGAAAGCTTCTTTCCCGCAGCGATCTTCGCGAGATCGGTCTTCACATGCAGGTTCGTCGCTGGCAGCAGCGCGAGCCGTGCTGCCCGCAGGATGTCCTTGGCCTTGCGCAGTGACGTGTCGGCAGTCCTGAGCGCATCCACCGTCTTCGACGTGGTGTCGACTTCACTCACCAGACTCAGGTAGTCCGCCGCGGCGTCGTAGTCGTGAACCTCGGGGGCATCAAGCCACTTGACCGCCATCCGGACACCATAAACCGGGTGGCCGCCAACCAGGCATGGCTGCCCCAGTGATTTGTGGAGTCTGACCGGCGCTCACCGCCGCTCAAACTCCACAAGCCGCAGTAAGCCCGCGTGATTGCGGTCCCTGCCAGTATCAGCAAGGGTAAGCGGTGTGATCATTCGACTCCCGGATCCGTTGATCGTCGATTGGATGCTGTGGCAGCATGCCGCCGGCCGATCTGACCGGAACGTCATCAGGAGCCGCGTGCTTGGCGTCATGCAGTTCGCCCGCGAGATCGGCGCATCACCGGTCACCGCGCAAACCGTCGACATCATCGGATGGCTCGCTTGCCACGGTGACCGACCAGAGGTGCGCGCAATCTACTTCAGCCATCTGCAGTCGTGGTTCTCGTGGCTGTGCCAGCTGGATCACCGAGCCGACAACCCGATGTTCAAGCTCGCGATGATGTCCGGAGGTATCCGGGACGTAAGTGTCGTCGATCAGGAGCTCCGACTTCTCCTAGCTGCTGTGCGCTCGACGCCACGCGCGTTCGGTGGGAAGCCAGCGAGCGCCGTGGTCGATCGGCTGCTCGACGAGCGCGCGGCCATCACCAAGGTGGTTCCGGCCGCGCGTTGAACAGCCTCTGCCTACGGGCTGATCCAGTTGCCGTGGAAGCCGAACGGCACCCGGTGCGGCAACTTGATCGTCGCCACCGGATCACCCGCGAAGTCGGACGCGTCCAGGATCACCAGATCGCTTCCGTTCCTGACGGAGTCGTAGACGTAGCCGAGGTAGTAGCCGGCCAATTCGTCGGAGCCCCCGTCCGCGGACCCCGTCGATGGAACGAAGACCGCCTCTCCCGGCACGCCTGGGCTTGCCGCGGTGCCGAACGGATGCTCCACGGCGGCCCCCGTGCTCAAGTCGTGGCGAACCAGTTTGTCGCTACCGACCGACACGGCGTACCGCGCGGGAAGGCCGGCCAGCCGGTCGTCGATCCTGGGGAATTCCACGGCGTGGTCGTCCAGTTGCTGCCCGCTGACGGTGCCCGTCTGCAGATCGATCGTCCAGGTCCACATCACCGCGTCGACGTCGAAGCCGCCGTGCTCGCGCCACAGCTCCGGGTACCGGACCGCTTGCAGGACAATGGAATTGCCCGAGTCGTACGCGTTGGCGACGTGGAAGACGTAGCACGGGTCGATCTCGAACCAGCGGATCGGACCGTACGGATCGTCGCGGCGCATGACGCCGAGTCGCGCTCCGTAGTTGTCGTCCCAGCGGTAGGGCATGTCGCCCTTGCCGTTGACCGCGATGTCCATGTTGAACACGACGGGCAGGTCCATGAAGATCACGTGCCCGGCGGTGAGCGCGAAGTCGTGCATCATCGTCAGCGCCTTGACGTCGACCGGGCGGTTGACGGTCAGCTCCCCGTTCGCGTCCACCCGGTGGTACGTGACGTACGGCTCGGACGTGTTGCCGTACCCGAAGAAGTGCATCTCGCCGGTGGTGGGGCAGATCTTGGGGTGCGCGGTCATGGAGTCCACCAACTTGCCACCGAAGTCGTACGCGCCGACGGTCTCCAGATCATTGGTGATCTCGTAGGGCAGAGACGACTCGACCAGCGCCAGGGTCTTCCCTGCGTGGCTGACGACGTGGGTGTTGGCGACTGCGGAGCGCAGATTGCGCGTGCCGTCGGCGTTGTACAGGGGAAAGTCCTTCTCGAAGCTGTCGGTGCGGACCCAGCGGTTGCGGTACCAGGCCGCGCGGCCGTTCTCGACGCGGATGCCGTGGATCATGCCGTCGCCGGTGAACCAGTGCCCGGTGGACTGACGTGGGTTGGGCCCGTTGCGTAGGTACCAGCCGTCGAGTTCCCGGGGAATCGTTCCCTCGACGAGCAGGTCGAATTCAGTGAGTTCGTCGGCGACGGGCGCGTAGTTTCCCCGTTGGTAGAACTGGCCGGTGCCGAACATTTCGGCTTCTCGCACGTCCGCCGATTCGGTGTGGGTGTCGGTCATGTCGGATGCTCCCTGGGCTGTGGGTTGGTCTCCCAACGATGACACTCCACCAATGACATGTCAATAGTGGAATGTAGTTGACTGAACGGAGCTGACGGAAACGTAGGAGGATGACGAAATGTCGGCCCGCCGCCACTCCGCGCTGCTGTTCAAGCTCGCCTGGGCGAGCGAACCGACGGGAGAACCGAGGGTGAACCGTGGCAGTCGCTCGCAGCAGACCATCGTCGACGAACTGCGGCGCGTGATCCTCGACGGCGCAGTGCCGCCGGGCACACCGATTCCGGTCAGCGAAGTCGCGGACCTCTTCGGTGTCAGCGCCATTCCCGTCCGGGAAAGCCTCAAGACGCTGACCGGCGAGGGTCTGGTCGCACACCAGACCAACATCGGTTACGCGGTCGCTCAGTTGACCGCCAGCGAGCTCGCCGAGATGTACATCGTTCGCGAGACGCTGGAATCGGCCGCGCTAGCTGCGGCAGTCGTCCGCGCTACCGACGACGAACGCGCACACGTCAGGGAGGTCAACCGGCTTCTGGAAGATGCCGTGACGGAAGACGATCCGCAGGCGTACCACCGGCAGAGCCGGCTCTTCCACATGGGCCTGACCCGACCGTCGGGCATGCTGAGACTGATCCACATGCTCGAATCCGCTTGGAACATCACCGAACCCGTCCAGGTCATGGTGCACGTCGAGCATTCGCAGCGCGCACGGCTGCACGAGGATCACCGCGAGTTGCTCGATGCCTTCCTCGCCAGAGACGTCGACCGACTGCTTGCGTCGAGCGCCGCCCACCACCGCATCCTCAACGAGGTCGTGGCCACCCTGCCCGCCGATTCGGGTCTCGTCGCGGGCGACGACGGCTGAACGCAAAGAAGATATATTTTCGGCGCAACGGCCCTGCAACAACTCGTCGCTAGCTTCTTCCCAATCGCTTTGCATCATTTGCACGCAGATCAGGAGCTAGCAATGACCGACGTCAAAGAGCCACCGCCCAGCGCCGTGGTCGCCGCGGGCGACGTCGTCGAAGCCGCAGGCCATCCGGTCGGCAGTGGGCTGGTCAAGGATTATTACGACCCGCGGTTGACCAACGAGGACCTCGCGCCACTCGCCAAGCAGTCGTGGTCGACGTACAACATCTTCGCGTTCTGGATGTCCGACGTACACAGTGTCGGCGGTTACGTCACGGCGGGCAGCCTCTTCGCACTCGGCCTGGCGAGCTGGCAGGTGCTCATCGCCCTTCTGGTGGGCATCGTCATCGTCTACTTCCTCTGCAACCTGGTCGCCAAGCCCAGCCAGCAGGCCGGCGTCCCCTATCCGGTGGTGTGCCGCAGTCCGTTCGGCGTGCTCGGCGCCAACATCCCGGCGATCATCCGCGGCCTGATCGCGGTGGCGTGGTACGGAATTCAGACCTACCTAGCGTCGGCGGCGCTGGACGTCGTACTGCTCAAGCTGTTCCCAGGGTTGGCGCCGTACGCCGACGTCGAGCAGTACGGCTTCACGGGCCTGTCGCTGCTCGGATGGGGCAGCTTCACCCTGCTGTGGATCCTTCAGGCCGCCGTCTTCTGGCGCGGCATGGAATCGATCCGAAAGTTCATCGACTTCTGCGGCCCCGCCGTCTACGTCGTGATGTTCGTCCTGTGCGGCTACCTGCTGTGGAAATCGGGCTGGCACGTCAGCCTCAGCCTCGGCGGTGAGAAGAAGGGCAACACGCTGGTCATCATGCTCGGTGCGATCGCGCTGGTGGTGTCGTACTTCTCCGGCCCGATGCTGAACTTCGGCGACTTCGCCCGCTACGGCAAGAACTTCGCCGCTGTGAAGAAGGGCAACTTCCTCGGTCTTCCGGTCAACTTCCTGGTGTTCTCACTGCTCGTCGTCGTCACGGCGGCTGCGACGGTTCCCGTGTTCGGCGAACTGCTCACCGATCCGGTCGCCACCGTCGCCCGGATCGACAGCGTCACCGCAATCGTGTTGGGCGCGTTGACGTTCTCCATCGCGACGATCGGCATCAACATCGTCGCCAACTTCATCTCGCCCGCGTTCGACTTCTCGAACGTCAGCCCGCAGAAGATCAGCTGGCGGATGGGCGGCATGATCGCCGCCGTCGGCTCGGTGCTCCTGACGCCGTGGAATCTCTACAGCAACCCCGAGGTCATCCACTACACGTTGGAGACGCTTGGCGCCTTCATCGGGCCGTTGTTCGGCGTCCTGATCGCCGACTTCTACCTGGTTCGCAAGCAGAAGATCGTCGTCGACGACCTGTTCAGCATGTCCAAGACCTCCAACTACCGGTACCAGGGCGGGTATAACCCCGTCGCCGTGGTCGCGACACTGGTGGGCGCGATCCTGGCTGTGCTCCCCGTCCTGCTCGGGGGCGTCGCCTTCGGAATGGCAGGCGCGGCGCAGTACAGCTGGTTCATCGGCTGCGGGGTGGCCTTCGCCCTGTACTACGTGCTGGCGACGCGCGG